>JBDTZQ010000016.1:0-33675 GCA_040005035.1 Betaproteobacteria bacterium
CCGGGCGGCGCTCAGCTCGGGTGATGCAACAGTAACTGTCACAGCGAGGACATTTAGAGCGATCGCGTGCGTCCGGGTCACTTGGCCGACACGCTAAATCTAGGTGACTGGCATCGGCGTCGCCTGCCCATCAGTGGCGCCGGAGTGAGAGCACAATGACGTGGCTAAGCATGTAGTCCCGACTGTGTAGCGTTTTCGGACGCGGGTTCGATTAGTAAGATAGTCGCCTCTGCTCGTAAGGGCAGAGTGATAACGGGGCTCACATCGGCGAACCCTGTAAGCGCACGGCGGAAATGGCGCCGGCGAAATGGCAACGCCGAGGGGTAGGAAGAGGGCGAACCTCAGGCCTGCCCTGTAGAGACTCATAGACCGGCTGAAGGCGCTAGAAGGGTGAGCGCAACGAGCCGGCACTAGGATTCGTCCGGATCGGTGGACGAATAACACGCTCCGCATCCTGCGTGCAGGATGAAGGCATAGTCCAGCCCGTCTCGAAAGAGATGGATCAGCTGTCCCGCCGCCTCCACCAGTACACGCCGTCCGGGCAACCGGGCGGCGTTTTCTTTTTCATGTTCTTTACTATACTGAAGTGATGAAATGCTATCGCTCTGTGTTGAATCTCGATTCGCGAGATGCGGCATACATCGCCGGGCTTATCGACGCCGAGGGAACCGTTACGCTTAGCCGGGAGCATCGCAACGAAAATCGACGTCTCGTGGTGAGCATCGCGAGTACGGAACGCTGCCTGCTCGAGTTTGTCGCAGACCGCACCGGCTGTGGCAAGATCACAAACAAACGCACTACGAGCCCATTGCATTCGTTGAGCTTTGCATACCGCGTGACAAATCGCCAAGCGCTCGAGATATTGCGTCAAATCCAGCCCTACCTTCGGTCCTACAAGGCCACGCGCGCTGCGTTAGCGCTCAAATACTATGTAGCGCTCACACCTAGAAATGGGCGGTACGCCACGGCACAGAAGGACGAGAGGCAGCAGTTCGAAACGCTTTTCTTGCTAACGACAAAGAAGGCCCAAACCGGCGCCCAAGATCGCCGCGACACGCCCCTTCCGTAGGCTTGACGCCGACGGTGACCCAAGTTTCACCCGTGGCCGCGCGCAGAGCCAAGGACGACCGGGGCGCGCCCTTTCAGGCCGGTGCACGTGGCGAAATCACTCGACGTGCTCCGTATTGCCCTGAATGCCGCGCCCGGCAGCCATTCCGACGACAATGCCGACCGCCGCAGCGACACCGATCGCTTTCCACGGAGCGTCGCGAACGAAATCATCGGTGGAACGAGCGGCCGCCGTAGCGCGATCTTGAAGATTGTCTAGTGTCGCCCGCGCCGCGTCGAGACGGGAAGCCGCTTGCGAGCGCAGCTCTTCGGCTCGATCGCCCGCCTGGGTTCCGGCTTTTTTGAGCATCTTCTGGGCCTGCGCCAGCGCATCTTCAAAGTCTTTGACGGCTGCCTTGGCGGCACGGCGATCTCTCCAGTCGATCATTTGAAACTCCTCATAAGTAGGTTGACCACGTCAAAGCAACTTCGACGAGTTGCGATCACGAGCGAAGTGCCCGCCCGAGTACGATGCCTGCAACGAACGCTCCGGCGACCCACCCCAGCGGACGCTGACGCACCCGCTGTCGGACCGAGCCGGTCACCACTGTTTGCGCTTGCTGGGGTAGGGCGGTGAGCCATTCCGCCGCCGCCGTTGCAGCATCAGCGGTGACGTTCACAGCGCGGTGCACTGTCCCGCTGACCCGATCGATCTGCACGGTGGCGCTATCCGCGATATTGTCGGTCGCTTGATGCATCGACAGCGCTGCGGATTCAATCGGTTCATACGTTTTTTCCGAGACGTTTTTCATTGCAGTCTCCTTCTGGCCGAACATTGACCTCTAGACCGGCGAAGCCGCCACCAGATGCTCGGACAGGAACCAGACCTGCAGTTCGTTGGTGCGCACGACCTGGCTGACCAGCAAATCGTTGGTTCCCGAATCGCCTGCATCTTCCGCCTTGTCAGCCCTGTCGCGCGAGAACTTGAGAATCATGGTGTGTGCGTCGATCAGCCTGGATAACTGAACGGCAGCGGGCTCGCGTCCTCTTGGCAGACGCGGAATCCTCGTCGCCTCGGCGATGTCGGCGGCCATCGCCAGCGATACACCTCCCAGCGTCTGGATGCG
The DNA here is from genome assembly GCA_040005035.1 of Betaproteobacteria bacterium. Classification (GTDB taxonomy): domain Bacteria; phylum Pseudomonadota; class Gammaproteobacteria; order Burkholderiales; family Casimicrobiaceae; genus PALSA-1003. The sequence goes on from JBDTZQ010000016.1 coordinate 2,175, forward strand.
TTCCGCGATCGCATCGACGAGCTCGACCTGGGCTTCGTAGTGCTTGTCGTACATCAGGTGCAGCTGGTTGAACGTCGGGCCGACCACCTGCCAGTGATGCTTCTTGTACATGTCGCGCAGGGTGATCGTGTCCGCCAGGATCTGGTTGAGCGACGCGACGCTCGCCTTCACCAATTTCTCGGGCATGCCGTGCGGCATCGGGACGATGTCACCGAATCGCTGGGTTTCCTGCGACCTGCTGTCCTTCTGTTGATGCAGCTGCGGCTTGGTGGAGGCGTGCTGGACGTCGAGTGCCCGTGTGGGCGTCCTCGATTTCTTCGCGGATTTCTTCTTGGCCATGTCTTGGTCCTTGGTGACGACATCTGCCGTCGCATCGATTCGACGACCGTGGGCTGCGAATTTTGCCGCAGCACACCCGCTCTGACCATGGACTTATCGAAAACCCAGGAACGCCAGGACCGCCAGGACGACTACAACCAAACCTACGATATAGATAATGCGATTCATGTGCTTCTCCTCGCTGAACTGGTCACGAAGGTATCCAGGGCCATTCGGTGCAGTGCGCACTCGCAGCACCCCGCAGACGCACCAAGTCACCTTCGCATGCGACTGGCGACGCCGGCGAGTGCGATGGCCAGTGCGGCGCTGCCCAGCGTCTTCACGACCTCGGGATGCTGCGCGTAGTAGCCGCCGATGCGATCGAGCACGCTCGGGTCGTGCTGTTCCGCGCGCGCGGCGATATCCTGGACCTGCGTCGGCGTCACTTGCGCCGCCTGGTCAGGCGTCACCTGTGGAACGCCGGCGCCAGCGGGTGCGCTCATGCGTCCGAGAATGCCCCCGCCCAGCGCTGCAAGCGCGCCGGGACCGATGGATCGCAACAGCTGGTTGAGAACCCCGGCCTGTTGCTGCGGATTCGATTGACCGAACATCTGGCCGACCATCGCTCCGAACGACGGCGTGGCGTCGTTGCGAAACGCATCGGCGACGCCCTGCCCCAGCACCTCGGGTGGCGCCTGGCGAGCGACTTCGTCGAAGTGCTGATGCGCGTTGGCGGATTCGCCGGTATTGCCGGTGTATTGCTGCAGAATATCCATCAGTCCCACGGCGATCTCCTCTGTTGAGAAAAGCGCGGATCGTGCGATCCGCGCTTTAGTAAAGCGTGTGCTTGGTTAGGGCGCGGAACGGCGGCTCACCATGTGGTAAATGACGAGCAGGATGATCGCGCCCACCACCGAGCCGATGAAGCCGGCGGGCTCTCCCGCGCGGTAAAGCCCGAGCGCCTGTCCGCCATACGTCGCCAGCAACGATCCGGCGATGCCGATCGCGGCGGTGATGAAGAAGCCGGCGGGATCCCGTCCCGGGGTGAGGAATTTGGCCAGGAAGCCGACGACAAATCCGATAAGGATGATCCAGATGATGCCCACGTTGGTGTCTCCGTTTGATTTTGGTTGTAACAAACCGGGCGCTCAGCCGCCAGGCGCATCGACGGGCCCGCGCCTTTTTCCGCGCGGGCCCGCCATGAAGCGTCAAACCACGTTCTCGCTCTAGTTGCGGTCGCCGCGTACTCGGGTCCACGCCGCTCGCGACGCCGCCTTCGCGTCCGCCCACTCGAGACTGGATTTGCCACGCGAGCGCTCGTACTGCGTCGCGAGATCGTCCTCGAAATTCTCGAACGGCACGTCTCCGTATATCCCGTAAGCTTCGCCGCCCAAACGGTACGCCGGCGCGTAGTCTTCATAGCCCAGACCGCTCTGGTAGTACGGCTCCTTGTCGTACGCGGTGCGCCAGTGCTGCTCTTCGATCGTCGGATCGTAGTGCTCGGCGATGGCCTTCCCGCCCAATCCACCGACCACGGCGCCGACTGCTGCGCCGACGACGGTACCGATCGGTCCGGCCGCAAGCGTTCCAGCCGCTGCCCCGGCCGCAAGACCGCCTGCCGCAGCCCCGAGCCCGACGCCGACAGGATGCGCACCGGGCGCGCCGGTGATGGGGTCGCGATTTTCCGTGGGCCGTCTCAGATCATCTTGTGCCATGTCTTCTCCTGTACGAGGTTGTCGTGCGCGGATGGCACGGAAGGCCAAGCGTAGGCCGGTATTTCCGCTCCTGAAAGCGGAGCCCGTCGGAAAATGCTGTAGGACTCACGCGAAAAATACCGATAGACGAGAGACCGCGGCAGGACGCGCGCAAGCCTGCTGCAAGGGCATCGCCTCCCGGTCGTCCTACATCCAAATCAGTTCCCGGCTGATTCGCGCGAGAGCGAGTCGGCGCTACCGTTGGCGCCATATAGCCCCCTCACTGGGCACGGAGAGGAGAGGACGATGGCGACGAAGTACGGCAAGAAGGCGCAGGAGAAGGTCGAGAAGACGATGCACGAACGCAAGCACGGTACCTTGCGCAGCGGCAGCTCCGGCAAGAAGGTCACAAGCCGGAAGCAGGCCATCGCGATCGGGTTGTCGGAAGCTCGCCGTGCAGGCGCCAAGGTGCCCAATCAGAAATCGTAGCCTTCCAGAGCACTCTCCTATCGCGGGTGCTTCAATTTCACAGTCGAGGTCCCATGTCCAAGTTACATCTACGATCCATCGCCACCGCCGCGGCGCTCGCTGCGACGGCCGCTGGTGCGGCGTACGCTGGCGAAATCACGCTGTTCGAAGAGGTAGACTTTCGCGGCAACAGCATGCGCATCAACTCCGAAGTGACCAGCCTGGACGGCACCGGCATGAACGACCGCGTCCAGTCGGTGGTCGTGCGCGACGGCGTTTGGGAAGTCTGCCGCGACGCCAATTTCAGCGGCGGGTGCATCCAACTGCAGCCTGGGCGCTATCCGCGCATGGACGGCAACTTCGTGCGCAACATCTCATCGCTGCGGGAAGTGGGCTCCCCCCGATACGTGGGCACCAATCCACCCTACCAGGGCCAGGCGTACCAGGCTCCTCCATCTGCGCAGGGTGGGGCGTGGGCACAGGCCGTGCTCTACGAGGGCCACGATTTCCAGGGTAGGTCGTTCCCGCTGACCCGAGATGTGGTGCGCAACCTCGACCGCACGGGCTTCAACGATCGCGCGGAATCGCTGCGAGTGCAGAGCGGGTACTGGGTTTTTTGCAGCGACGCCAACTTCGAAGGCGAATGCCGCACGTTCGGGCCCGGCGAATATCCGAATCTGCCGCGCGAGTTGGACCGGCGCATTTCCTCAGGACGGCAGATCTCGAACGCCTACCCATACGCGACTCAGCCTCAGTGGGACCGGCGTTAGCCGGGTGGGCTAGGGCCTGCGCGGGAACCGAAGCTCGACGCCGAATCGATCGGCGTCGAGCCGGCACGCAATGCCGTGCAGCGCGGCCAGCGTCTCGACATCCCCCCAAGACAGCGCTACGTATACCGGCGGCAGGACCATCCCCGCGGAGCGCGACGCAGCGTTACCTCGAAGCATCAGCGTGACATCCAGATCGGCAGCGTCCGCGTGCAACTCGACGTCGAGCGCGCCGGCGTGCGTGTCGACCATCGCCAGCAACGCGGTCACGAGCACTTCGTGGACGATCGGCGCGGACACCTTGGTGTCGCGCGCATGCTCGGTACAGACCACGCGCGTCGTGACGCCTCGAAGCATCCAGTCGTCTCCGGCGAGCTTGAGGCAGCGCTCGAGCGCATCGCCGAACGGCACGACTGCGTTCTCCGTCGGGCGCAGCCACTCGATGATCGAGCGCACGGTCGCGGCCGCTGCCTCGGTCTGCGACGGGATGCTGGCGATGTGCGCTTCGACGTCGGCAAGCGGACGTCCCGCCTGGAGCATCTTCACGCAAAGCTCCGCGCTGAACTGGAGCGTCTGCAGGTCGCCCATCATGGCGTGGCGCAGCCCGGACGCGAGTTTGAGCAGCACCATGTAGCGGATCGCGTCGGCGCCACGCGCGGTGTCGCTCACGCAGACTTCCTTGGGGGGCTACGGTGTTCCATGCGAATCTGTCCTGGATCGGTTCGCAGGCGACGGGCTGGGCTGGCCACGGCGTCCGATACTAGCGTGACAGCGCGCAGCGCATCAACGTTGTTGGCCTCCGGCATACCCTTCAGACGTCCGGGTACTGTTGCAAATGCGCAGCGGGCGAGCGGGGGGCCGCAGGTTCGCAGGCATAGCGGTTGACTCGGCGGCGTCGGCTTCAGGCTATGATGCCTCATGCATGCCCGAGCGGGGCGGCGTCCATGCTTGAGGCCGCGCTTCACCGGCGTGCGCGTCTTGGGGAGGATGGGATGAAGACCGTTCGACGTTTTTGTCTGGTTGCCGCTTTTGCCTTGGGTCTGCCGGCGCACGCCGCGTTGCTGCCCAATCTAACCGACCAATGGTGGGTTCCGTTCGAGTCGGGGTGGGGCGCCGCTGTATTTCATGAAGGCAATACGCTTTTCATCGACATTTTCGTCTATGACGCCAATAGCAACCCGGTGTGGTTCACGTCGACGGCGATTTTCCAGGGGCAGCTGAGCGCCGGCGACTACCTGTACACGGGTGACCTGATCGCGACGACCGGCGCCTACTACGGGCTCGGTGCGTTTCCCGCCAACGGGGTCACGCGCACCAAGGTCGGCACGCTGACCTTCGACGCGACGGCGACCTCGGGGAAGCTCACGTATACCGTCAACGGCGTGACGGTGAACAAGACGTTGTCGCGCCAGACGATCAAGACGCAGGACGTCTCCGGCATGTACTACGGTGGCTTCATTTTCGAACAATCCGGATGCGTCCCGGCGGCGCTGAACGGTGTCACCAATCAGCTCGCTACCCTTCAGGTCGGGCAGATCGGCTCGACGGTGTCGATATTCGCGGCAAACGTCAGCGGGGGCAGCTGCAACTACAGCGGCACGTATACACAGGACGGACACCTAGGAACGCTCGTGGGCGGTTTCGCGTGCACCAACGGCGACAACGGTCCGTTCACTGCAAGCGAGATCGAGGTCACCCGCTCCGGAATCAATGGCCAGGTCAACGGCCGAAACCTGGCGTGCAACAAGTTCACCGGCCAGCTCGGCGGTGTGCGGATGACGATCAATTGATGGCACACATGCGGCGGCCGCGTGCCGCGCGGTGTCAGCGCGACGGCGGCAGCGGCGCCGGCACCTGATTCGATATCGGCTTGAGCGACCTCAGGTAGGCGTGAATCGCCTTGAGGTCGGCGTCGGTGAGCGCGGCAAGCGACGGCGTCGGCATCGGCGGCAGGATAGGACGACCCACGCCGAGGTGCTTGCCGGTGCGCACCGTCTTGATGAACTGCTCGGCGGTCCAGCCGCCGATCCCCGTGGCCACGTCCGGCGTGAGGTTCGCCGCGAAGCTCGTTCCCCAGGGGCCGACCCACGCGGTGAAATCGCCATTGGTCATGGCGATCCACTTGTCGGGCGAGAGCGTGCCCGGGGGAACTGGTGCCAGGGCCGTGCCGGCCGGGTGACCCGAGAGCAGGCGCGCCGGATCGGGTTCCGGACCCTCAGGCGTCATCAGCTTCGGCGAGTGGCAGTCGTTACAGCCGCCCAGTACTGTTAAATATTCGCCGCGCTTGATCGTTGCCCTGCTCTTGTCCTGCGCAGCGGCGGGCGTGCCCGCCATGGCCAGGCAGAGCAGGCAGCCCGCCATCCACACCACGTTCCTCATGTCGCTCTCCGGAAGTCAACCGCGGTAGTTTAGCGATTCTCGCGCCCGGCTTACAACCCACAGGCCTCAGCCGTCCTTGGGACGCAGCGCCGCGAGCCGTTGGCGCAGCAGCGGCGAGCGCAGCGAACGTTCGTAGTCCTCTCGCGCCGCGGCCGCTTTCGCGTCGCCTCCGGCGATGGCGTCGATCTGGCGCTTCATGGTTGCGACGACCGACGGTTCGCAGGCGAGCACCGCGTTCGCGTACTCGTCGATCTTGGCTCGGAGCCCGGTGGCGGGCACGAGCTCGGTGAGAAATCCGATGCGCAGCATTTCGTCGGCATCGATCGCCTGTGCGGTCATAAACAGGCGCTTGGCCTGCGCGGCGCCGAGCGCCGTGACGTAGCGGCGCAACCCGCCGGGATAATAATGAAGACCGAAGCGCGCCGCGGGCATGAACATCCGCGAGCCGCGCACGCCGATGCGAAAATCACAGCACAGCGCGAGGTCAGTAGCCCCGCCGTAAACGCTTCCGTTGAGCGCGCACAACGTCGGCAGCGGAAAGCGCTCGACCGCGTCGAGCAGGTCCTCGAAGCTGCGGTCGAGGCGATCCGCGATCGCGTCGACGGTGAAGCCCGAGCTGAACGTCCGCCGTCCGCTGCCGGTGATGACCAGCAAGCGCAGCGCCGCGTCGGCGCGCACCGTTTCGAGATGAGCGCTCAGTACGGCGAGGTCGTCGGGATCGATGCGGTTGTGCGCCGCCGGACGGGAAAAGCGCAGCGTCGCGACCGGTCCCGCGACTATCAGGACCGGAGCACAGTCAGCGGCGGGACTTGCGCGCGTCACACGCGCCGACGGTACTCGCCGGTGCGCGTGTCGATTTCGATCTTGTCGCCTGTGGCCACGAACAGCGGCACGCTCACCTCCAGGCCGCTGGCGAGCTTGGCGGGCTTGAGCACCTTGCCCGACGTGTCGCCTCGGATCGCGGGCTCGGTGTAGGTGATCTCGCGCACGACCGAGGTCGGGAGCTCGACCGAGATCGGCTTGCCGTCGTAGAGCGTCAATTCACACTCGAGCCCGTCCTCAAGGTACTGCTTCGAGTCGCCGATGTTCTCGCTCTCGACCTCGATCTGGTTGTACTCGGCGTCCATGAACACGTACATCGGGTCCTGGAAGTACGAGTAGGTAACTTCGCGGCGCTCGAGCTGCACGACGTCGAACTTCTCGTCGGCGCGATAGACTGTCTCGGTGCCCGAACCCGAAAGCAGGTTCTTGAGCTTCATCTTGACCACCGAAGCGTTGCGGCCCGATTTGTTGAACTCGGCCTTCTGCACGACCATCGGATCCTTGCCGATCATGATGACGTTGCCGGCGCGAACTTCCTGAGCGGTTTTCATGGCTTGCCTGCTGAGTGAGCACTAAGTGAGCAATGAGCTTAGCGATTTTGGGAAACCCGAAATTATACCACCGTCGATGCGAAATTGACCAGCGCGCTCGCCAGGTCGCGTTGTACGCCCAGATGCGCTGACCAGCTCAACGCCTGTCGCTGGAGCAGGGGCAGGACCGACACGAGTTCCGGCCAGGCTCGCGCCGCCGCAACTTCGTCGTTGCCGTTCCATGCGGCGCAGAACGCGGCGTAGGCCTCGCTCGCCGCGGCGGGCAGCGCGGCGGCGTAGCGGCCGGCGAACGCTTCGAGCTTGCGCAGATGCGCTTGCCCGTCCTGCGGATAGACGTTCCATACCAAAGGCCGCGCCGCCCATTGCGCGCGCACGAACGAATCCTCGCCGCGCACGAAGTTGAGATGGCAGGCCCAGAGCAGGCGGTCGTAGGCGTCCTGCGTGACGAAGCGTGCCCGCGACAGGCGCAGCGATCCCCGCTCGACGCTCGTGCCGGCTGCGCCCGTCGGCACGCCCGCCCACGCGTCGATGCGTGCCTCCCCCACGCCCTCAGGGAGGATGCACACGATGGGCAGGCTCGCGTCCGCCCACGTCGAGAGGAGTGGGGGGAGGCCCGCGTTGTCGTAGCAGAACATTGAGACCGCCATCGCGTCGCGCGACGGAGTCTCGACGTCGAGCGCGCGCCACAGCGCCGTGCGCGATGCCGCGGCTTGCGGCGTGTCCGCTGCGAACGCGTCGCGCTCAGCGAACAATGCACGCTCGCGGAGGAGACCGCCGCTGGCCGGCGTGAACCCTGGAAAGTAGAAGTGTCGCGTCAATGCGCGGTGCGCCTGCGCAGATGCAAGCGCGTGATGCTCGTCCACCCAGGCTTCGGCCGACAGATACTCGAGATTGATCCACCGCGGCTGCACGGAGCGCGCCTGCATCGCATCCAGATACGCGGATGGCAAGCCGCATCCGAATGCCTCAATCACCACGCTCGCGCAGTCCGGGTCGACACTCCAGGGGCCGTCGGGCCCACGCCAGTCGCGAACTTCGACGCCGCGCTCGCCTGATGGCGCGATGCGCATCAGCGCCGCACGATCATCGATGTACAAGGCCACCGCGAGCGCATGCTCGCGCGCGAGTTGCCGCGCCAGCCGCCAGGCGACGCCCGCATCGCCATAGTTGTCGACGACGCGGCAGAAAATGTCCCAGCGCCTGACGTGGTCTCGCGGCCCGCTCACCCGCGCATTATCGCTCGCCTCGCGGCAGCAGGCAGGTTGACCGCGAGCGGCGATTCGGCTCAGACTCGGGGCCACGATGAGTGCTCCTGCAGCGAAACCTTCCGTGTTGCCGTCCGATGGACCGATCGCCGACGTGGTGATCGACATCGTGTCGGACGTGGTGTGCCCGTGGTGCTATGTCGGAAAGCGCAAGCTGGAGGCCGCCCTGGCGCAATTGGAGAATAGCGCTCTAGGCATCGCGATCGCGCGGCGCTGGCATCCTTTTCAGCTCAATCCCGACATGCCGGCGGCGGGCATACCTCGCGCTGACTATGTCGAGGCCAAGTTCGGCGGCAAGGCGCGCGCCATCGAAGTCAACGCGCGCGTGCGCAGTGCCGGTGCCGAAGTCGGCATCGCCTTCGACTTCGACCGCATCGCGCGGCAACCGAATACGCTCGACGCGCATCGGCTGATTGCGTGGGGCCAGCAGCAGGGCGACGTCGCGGCGGTGGATACCCTCGTCGAGATGATTTTCCGCGGATTCTTCGTCGAGGGACGCAGGCTCGATGATCGCGACGAGCTCGCGCGCATTGCCGGCGGTGCCGGCTTCGACACGGATGCCGCGGGTCGCTTCCTGGCATCGAACGCGCTGCGTGCCGAAGTCGAAAGCGAGGACCGCGAGGCCCGCGAGTCGGGGATCAGCGGCGTGCCGTTTTTCATCTTCAACGGACGCACGGCGGTGTCGGGCGCGCACGATCCGTCGACGCTGCTCGAAGCGATCGCGGCGGCGCGCGAAGGCGGGTAGCGCTGTTGCGTTGCGCGGCGGCTCGATGAGCCAACCATTGAGCAACGTCCCTGCCCAGCTGGAGAGCCGCTTCCAGGCGCTGCGTAGCGGGTTCGGGAATGAGCGCGTGCCTGTGCTTCGTGTCCGCCTCGACCGGCTGGCGCGTCTGGCGACGCTAACGGCGCGTCACGAGGATGCGATCGTCGCCGCGATCGCCGCCGACTTCGGCACGCGCTCGTCGCAAGAAACCCGCCTGGCCGAGCTGTTCATGGTCACTGCGGGAATCAGTCACATGCGACGCCACCTCGCGCGATGGATGGCAGCGCGGCGCGTACCCACGCCGCTCTACCTCCAGCCGGGCGTGAGCCGCATCGTCCGCCAGCCGGTTGGCGTGGTCGGCGTGATCAGTCCGTGGAACTATCCGTTCCAGCTCGCGATGCTGCCGGCCGCCGCCGCGCTCGCGGCGGGCAACCGCGTGCTGATCAAGCCCAGCGAGCTTACGCCGCGCACCTCGGCATTGATGGAAGCGCTGGTCGCGCAGCACTTCTCCGCCGAGGAATGCTCCGTGGTCAATGGCGGACCCGATCTGGGCGAGGCGTTCGCGCAGCTGCCGTTCGATCACCTGTTCTTCACCGGCTCGACCGCGGTGGGGCGCAAGATCGCGATCGCCGCCGCGCACAATCTGACGCCGGTGACGCTCGAGCTCGGCGGCAAGTCGCCGGCGCTGGTGCACGACGGCGCCGACCTCGCGATGACGGCATCGCGATTGGCCGCGGGAAAGCTGCTCAACGCGGGTCAGACCTGCATCGCGCCGGACTATGTGCTGGCGCCGGCGGCACGCGCCGACGCGCTGGCGCAGGCGATCGCAGCCAAGGTGCGCAGCATGTACCCGTCGCTGGCAGGCAATCCGGACTACACCAGTATCGTCAACGCGGGTCACCATGGGCGCCTGACGCGGCTCGTCGACGACGCGAGGCAGAAGGGCGCGCGCGTCATCGAGGTCAATCCCGGCGACGCGAAGCTCGGGGACTCGCGCAAGCTGGCGCCGACGATCCTGCTCGACGTGACGTCCGACATGGCGGTGATGCAGGAGGAAATATTCGGGCCGATTCTGCCGATCGAGACCTACGCGACGCTCGACGAAGCCATCGCCACGATCAACGCACGCCCGCGTCCGCTGGCGCTGTACGCGTTCGGCGGCGACCGCGCGGCGCGAAAGAGCGTGCTCGCGCAGACCGTCGCGGGCGGCGTCACGCTCGACGACACGCTCTGGCACTTCTGCAGCGAGGAGCTGCCTTTCGGCGGCGTCGGCATGTCGGGCATCGGCGCGTATCACGGCGAGCGCGGGTTCCTCACCTTCACCCACGAGAAGCCCGTGTTCGCGCAGCCGCGCATCGCGCTGACCTGGATGCTGCAGCCGCCCTACGGCAAGCGCTTCGAGGCGATGTTCAAGCTGCTGCGCCGGATCTCCTAGCGGCGGTCATTCGGAACGCGCGGCTGTCATTCCGACGCAGCGAGGAATCTGCTGTCGAGAGAAATCATCGCACTGTAAACAGCAGATTCAGAGACGGCCGGATCAGTCGGCGCGGTCGAGGATGTCGCGCGCCTTGAGCACGACGGGACGGTCGACCATCTTGCCGTCGACGGCGACCGCGCCGCGGCCGGATGCGACCGCGGCCAGCACGCGCCGCGCCCAGTCGATTTCCTCCGCGCTCGGCGCAAAGGCGCGATGCGTGCGCTCGAGCTGTCGCGGATGGATGCACAGCTTTGCGCCGAAGCCGCAAGCGCGGGCGAACGCGAGGTCGGCGTCGAGTTGCGCATCGTCGTCGATCGCCGGAGTCACGCCGGCGATCGGCGTCGCGATGCCGGACATGCGCGAGGCCAGCGCCATGCGGCTTGCCGGATAGACGAGCCCGCGTTCGTCGCCGGAGAGGCCTGCGTCGACCGCGTAGTCGAGCGTGCCGAAAGCCAGTCGCTGCACACCGGGCACGGAGGCGACCACGTCGACGTCGACCACGCCGCGCACGGTCTCGATGATCGCGATGACCGCGCCGCCGGCGCCGAGCGCCGCGACGCCGCGCGCGACGTCCGCGGCGCGCTCGGCCTTGGGCAGCATCAGCGCATTGAGGCCGCACGCGCCGACCAGTGCGAGGTCGTCGGCGAACCACGCCGTCGTCGCATCGTTGATGCGCACCATCGGCCGCGCCGCTGAGGAGGGCAGCGCCTTGCACCACGCGAGGATGTGATCGCGCGCGGCGGATTTCGCGTCCGCCGCGACGGCGTCCTCGAGATCGATGATCACCGCGCCGGCGCCCGCGGCGCTCGCCTTCGCGAAGCGATCCGGCCGATCGCCCGGCACGAACAGGTAGCTTACCGGCAGGCGCGGGCTCGACACGTAGTGATCCGCGAGTCGGGAAAGGCCCGAGCTAGATCGCGTTGGCAGCGCGAAGCTTCGCGACCGCGTCGGCGGAATAGCCGAGGCTCGCCAGGATCGCGTCGGTGTGCGCACCGAGCGCCGGCACGCCTCCCGCGGCAACCGCGTCCCCCGCCCGCGCGCCCGGCGGCAGCAGCGCGGGGATTTTGCCCGCCGGCGAATCGACCTCGTGCCAGCGATGCCGTGCGCGAAGCTGCGGATGCTCCCACACGGCCTTCATGTCGTTGACCTGCGCATTGGCGATCTGCGCATTGTCGAGTCGGCCCACGACTTGTTCTGCGCTGAGCCTGGAAAACTCGTCGACGATGAGCGCGCGCAGCTCTTCGCGCGCGGAGCTGCGCTTGGAATTGGTCGAGAAGCGCGCATCGGTCGCCAGTGCCGGCTGCATCAGGACCTTGGCGCAGAACGCCGCCCACTCGCGCTCGTTCTGCAGGCCCAGCATCACCGTCTTGCCGTCACCGGCGGGAAAGGGCCCGTAAGGATAAATCGTTGCGTGGCTTGCGCCGGTGCGCGCCGGTGGCGGCGCGCCATCATAGGCGTAGTACAGCGGATAGCTCATCCATTCCACCAGCGCCTCGAGCATCGAGATGTCGAGGTGCGAGCCGCGGCCGGTCTTTGTGCGCTCGAGCAGCGCGGCGAGGATGTTGGTGTAGGCGTACATGCCTGCCGCGATGTCGGCGATGGACAGTCCAGCCTTCGCCGGCTCGTGCTCGCTGCCGGTCACCGACAGAAACCCCGCCTCGCTCTGGATCATGAGGTCGTAGGCCTTCTTGTCGCGGTACGGACCATCCTCGCCATAGCCCGAGATGTCGCAGACGATGAGCGACGGCTTCGCCGCCGACAAGGCCGCGTACGACAGCCCCAGCCGCGCCGCCGCGCCTGGCGCGAGGTTCTGCACGACGACGTCGGCGTGATCGAGGATCAGGCGCTTCAGGATCGCCTGCGCTTCAGGGTGCTTGACGTCGAGCGTCAGGCTCTCCTTGGCGCGGTTGGTCCAAACGAAGTGCGACGCGAGGCCACCGACGCGCTCGTCGTAGGCGCGCGCGAAGTCGCCGACGCCGGGACGCTCGACCTTGATCACGCGCGCGCCGAGATCGGCGAGCTGGCGCGTCGCGAACGGCGCCGCAATCGCGTGTTCGAGTGTGACCACCGTGATGCCGGCGAGCGGCTTCATGCGGCGCGCTTGCTTGCGGCGTCGCTTGCCATGGTCGCGGTCGCGTCCATCGCCAGCGCGCCTTCGTGATCTCGAATCCACAGCGCCACCGACGCGCCGTCGGTGGCGGGCTGGCCGCACACCGTGAACGCGTGCAGGTCGAACACGGGACGCATCGCGCGAAACTCGAAGCGCGCGACCTGCGCCTGCGGCGCGTTGCGCCGAACCAGGTCGAGCAACAGGGTCGCGAGCAGCGGGCCGTGCACGATCAGCCCCGGATAGCCTTCGACCTCGGTGACGTAGCGCCGGTCGTAATGGATGCGGTGCCCGTTGAAGGTCAGCGCGGAATAGCGGAACAGCAGAACGTCGTCGGGAACGATCGTGCGCTGCCACGTCGCCGACGATGGAGCAGGGCGCGCGGCCGCGGCCACGGCCCCCGGCTTGGGCGCCTCGCGATACACGATGTCGTGGTACTCGGTGAGCGCCGGCGTCGCTTCGCCCTGCACGCTGATCTCGTGGCGCACCTTGACGAAAACGAGCGGCCCACTGGATCCCGATTTCTCGGTGACGTCGACGATGGTCGACGTGCGCGTGAGGTCGTCGCCGACACGCAGCGGATGCCTGAACTCCATCTGGCTGCCCGCCCACATGCGGCGCGGCAGCGGCACCGGCGGAAGGAATCCGCCACGCTTGGCATGACCATCGGGACCGACGTCCGATTGCGGATACAGCGGCAAAAAGTACAGCCAGTGCCAGATCGGCGGCAGCGCTGTTCCCTTCGCGGGACGCTCCGACGGCCAGTCGAGCGTCGCTGAAAGGGCGGCGTAGGGCGTCGCGGTCGCGACGTCGGTATGCGTCTCGCTCTTGCCGATCCAGCTGTTGAGTTCGGGCGTCGCTGCCACCGATCCACTCCTGGAGTGCGCGCGCTACTTCGGCAGCTTGCCCTGCACGCCCTCAACGTAATAGTCCATCTTCGACAAGTCGGCGTCGGCGATCACCTTGCCTGCGGCGAGGCGCTCCTTGCCGTCGTTGTCCTTCACCGGGCCGGTGAACGGATGAAACTTGCCGGCGCCGATGTCCGCCGCGGTCTTGTTGACCAGGTCCTGCGTGTCCTGCGGCACCGCCTTGTTGAACGGCGCCATCTTGATCATGCCTTCCTTGATGCCGCCCCAGACGTTGCCCGGCTTCCACTTGCCGCTCATCGCATCCTGCACCGCTTTGGTGTAGTACGCGCCCCATTGGTGAGTCACCGCGGTCAGGTGCGCGTTCGGGCCGTACTTGGACATGTCGGAGTGGTACGCGATCGCATACGCCTTTTTCGCTTCTGCCGCCTGCACCACCGCGGTCGAGTCGGTGTGATGCGTGACCACGTCGGCGCCCTGCGAGAGCAGCGTGTCGGCGGCCTCACGCTCGCGACCCGGGTCATACCACGAGTTGGTCCACACCACCTTGACCTCGGCCTTGGGATTGACGCTGCGCATGCCGCGCGTGAAGGCGTTGATGCCCATCACCACCTCGGGGATCGGGAACGCGGCGACGTAGCCGGCGACGTTGCTCTTGGTCATCTTGCCCGCGACTTGTCCCGCCAGGTATCGGCCCTCGTAGAAGCGCGCGTTGTAGATGCCGACGTTGGCATCGGACTTGTAGCCGGTGGCGTGCTCGAAATCGGTCTTCGGAAACGCTTTGGCCACCTTGAGCGTGGGATTCATATAACCGAAGGACGTGGTGAAAATGATCTTGTTGCCCGACTGCGCGAGCTCGCGGATCACGCGCTCGGCATCGGCGCCTTCGGGAACGCTCTCGACGTATTTGCTCACGACCTTGCCGCCGAGCGCCTTTTCCATTTCCTTGCGGCCCTGGTCATGCTGGAACGTCCATCCGGCGTCGCCGATCGGGCTGACGTAGACGTAGCCGACCTTGAATGGATCTTGGGCGCGAGCGCCGGTCGAGCCCAGTGAGGCGCCGAGCGCGCAGGTCAGGACGAGCGCGGCAAGCAAAGCGGCGCGATGGTTCGTGTGCGGCATGAAGGTCTCCCAGGAGGAACGGTCTGACGCGGGGGTGACGCCTCGAGCCACGCCGCGGTCGAGCCCGCAGTCGATCCCGCAGTCAGTCCAATTCTACCTGTTCAGGACCCGGGGTGGTACGGCTTGCCGAGCGACGCCGGAGCGTTCATGCGGATCGCCGCGGCGTCGCGCGAGATCAGCGCGAGGACCACGATGGTGGCGAGGTAGGGCAGCATCGACAGGACTTGCGAGGGCAATGTCGTGCCCAGCGCCTGCGCCTGGAACTGCGCGAGCGTCACGCCGCCGAACAGGTACGCGCCGGCGACGACCCGCCAGGGCTTCCATGTCGCGAACACGACCAGCGCCAGCGCGATCCAGCCGCGTCCCGCGGTCATGCCTTCGGTCCACAGCGGCGTATACGCCACCGCCATGTACGCGCCGCCCAGGCCGGCGCACGCGCCGCCGAAAATCACGGCGAGGTAGCGGATGCCGACGACGCGATAGCCGATGGCGTGCGCCGACGAAGGCGACTCGCCCACTGCGCGCACGATGAGACCGCCGCGGGTGAAGTACAGGAACCCGTGCACTGCGGCGAACAGCAGCAACGACAGGTACACGAACGGGCTGTGCGCGAACAGCAGTTTGCCCAGGATCGGAATGTCGGAGAGCCCGGCGATGTCGAGCGGCTTGATGCCCTCGATGACAATGCTCACGAAAGGCAACCCGATGAATGCCGACAGGCCCACGCCGAACAGTGAGAGCGCCAGTCCGGTCGCTACCTGATTGGCCATCAACGACAGCGCCAGGACGGCAAACGCGATCGACAGCAGCGCCGCTGCGCTCATTCCTGCCAGCACGCCCAGCCACGGGTGGCCGGTCTTCGCCGCAACCATGAACGAGACGACCGCGCCGGCGAGCATCATTCCTTCGACCCCGAGATTGAGCACGCCAGATTTTTCGACGACCAGTTCGCCGAGCGCCGCGAACACCAGCGGCGTCCCGGCGGCCAGCGTCAGTGCGACCAGGGTGGCGAAGTGCTCCATGTCGTCCGACGCGCTAGGCCGCCGCCGGCTCGATGGGAGCCGCGACGACGCGGCGCACGATGCGCACGCGGTAGTTGATGAGCACGTCGGCAGCGAGCAGGAAAAAAAGCAGCGTACCCTGAAACAGACCGGTCACCGCGGAAGGCAGCGCCAGCGTCATCTGCGCGGACTCACCACCGAGGTAGAGCAGCGACATGAGCAGGCTCGCCAGCAGGATCCCGACCGGGTGCAGCCGGCCGACGAAGGCGACGATGATCGCGGCGAATCCGTAGCCGGGCGACACCGACGGCAGGAGTTGCCCGATGGGGCCCGCCACCTCGCACACGCCCGCGAGCCCGGCCGTCGCGCCGCCAATGAGCATGCCTGCCCACACCGTGCGCGACGACGAGATGCCGGCGTAGTTGGCGGCGGCCGGTGCGAGCCCGGCGACGCGCATCTGGAACCCCGCGAGGCTTTTCGACATGAAGAGCCATCCGGCGGCCACCGTGGCGAGCGCGAGCAGCAATCCGACGTTGAGTCGCGTCTCGTCGAGGATGTTCGGCAGGAGCGCGAAGTCGTTGAACATTTTCGATTGTGGAAAGTTGAAGCCCTCCGGATCGCGCCACGCGCCGTGCACCAGCAGCGACAGCAGCAGCGCGGCGACGTAGACCAGCATGAGACTGGTCAGGATCTCGTTGGCGTTGAAGCGCGTGCGCAGCCACGCGGGAATGGCGGCCCACGCCATGCCGCCCAGCGCGCCGGCGACGATCATCAGCGGAAGCACCCACGCGCCGCCGGCGTCGTGAAAGGCCAGCGCGACACCGCCGCCACAGATCGCGCCGAGCGTCAGCTGGCCTTCGGCGCCGATGTTCCAGACGTTGGCGCGGTAGCCTGCGGCAAGTCCCACCGCGCACAGCGTGAGCGGCGTCGCTTTGAGCAGCAGCTCGCCGAACCCGTACATGGTCTCGACGGGCTTGACGAAAAATACATGGAAGGCCTCGAAGGGGTTTTTGCCCAGTCCCGAGAACAGCGCGAATCCCACCGCCAGCGTCGCCGCGACCGCGATCAGCGGCGACATCCAGCCCATCGGGCGCGAAGGCTCGGGCCGTGCCTCGAGCCTAATTCGCATGGTCGTGGACCGTGCTCGCCGCTGACGCCGCCACGGGCACGATGAAAGAGCCGCTCATGAGCAGGCCGATCTCCTCGGCGTTGGTCAAGCGCGTCTGCTTGGGCGATGAGAGCCGGCCCTGTGCGATGACGACGATGCTGTCGCAGATCTCGAAGAGCTCGTCGAGCTCCTCGGAGACGACCAGTACCGCGACGCCTTCGTCGCGCAGGTCGATCAGTGCCTGACGTATCTGCGCCGAGGCGCCGACGTCGACGCCCCACGTCGGCTGCGCCGCGATCATTACGCGCGGTCCCTGCAGGATCTCGCGCCCGACGATGAACTTCTGCAGGTTGCCTCCCGACAGGCTGCGCGCCACCGCGTCCGGCCCGGGCGACTTCACCTTGAACTTGTCGATGGTGGCCTGGGCGTAGGCGCGCACCGCCGGGTGACGGATGAATCCGCGCCGAGTGAGTCCCTGCCGGTGCGCCGTCAGCAGCGCATTGTCGGCGAGTGAAAGCTCGGGCACCGCGCCGCGTCCCAGGCGCTCCTCGGGTACGAAGGCAAGCCCGAGCGCGCGCCGCCGCGCCGCGTCGAGCCCCGCCACCGGTTCGCCGTTGAGCATGATCGCGTCGGCGCGATCGAGCACGCGCTCGCCGGAGAGGGCCGCCATCAATTCCTTCTGCCCGTTGCCGGACACGCCCGCAACACCGACGATCTCGCCGCCTTGCACCGAAAGATCGATGTCGACCAAGTCGGTGCCGAAGGGATCGTCGGTGGGCAGCGACAACCGGTCGACGACCAAGGCGCCGTCGCCGCGCGTGCGCGCTTGGCGATGCTGCGGACGCGGCAGCTCGCCGCCGATCATGAGCCGCGCCAGGCTCGACGAGCTCTCCTTGCGCGGATCGCACGTCCCGGTGACGCGTCCGGCGCGCAGGACCGTGGCCGTGTGGCACAGCGCGCGAATCTCGTCGAGCTTGTGGCTGATGTAGACGATCGAGCAGCCTTCGCGCGCAAGTCGGCGCAGCGTCTCGAACAGCTTCAGCACCGCCTGGGGAGTGAGCACCGAGGTCGGCTCGTCCATGATGAGCAGCTGCGGATCCTGAAGCAGGCAGCGCACGATCTCGACACGCTGGCGCTCGCCCACCGACATCGAATGCACGCGTCGTCGCGGGTCCAGCGGCAGCCCATAGCGTTGAGACACCTCGCGGATGCGTTCGTCCAGTCCCATGCGCACGACGTCGGCATCGAGCGCGAGCGCGATGTTCTCCGCGACGGTGAGCGTCTCGAACAGCGAGAAATGCTGGAACACCATGCCGATGCCGAGCGCGCGTGCGCGCGCCGGACTGTTGATCTCGACCGGCGCGCCGTTCCAGCGAATGCTGCCGGCGTCGGGCTCGACGACGCCGTAGATGATCTTCATCAGCGTCGATTTGCCGGCGCCGTTCTCGCCGAGCACGGCGTGGATCTCGCCAGGGAGCACCGTGAGGTCGACGTCGGCGTTGGCAACCACCGACGGATAGGTCTTGCTGATACCGGAGAGCTGCAGCCTCGGTGCGGGCGCATCCATCCCGCCGATTATGCCGGAATCAGGCGCGAGCGCGATGGCCTGTTGCCGCGGAGCAGATCGCTTCCTGCAGCTGCAGAATCTCGGCCGCGACGGCGATGGCGATCGCGCCGGGCTCTTTGCTGCGAATCGCAGGAAACGTCGCACCCGATCCGATCGGGCACGTCATCCGTTTCAGTGCGTCCGCTCCGAACCCGCGCGCGCGCAGCCGCCGTTCGAACTGCGCGCGCTTCGACGCCGAGCCGATCAGGCCGAGGTAGCGAAAATCGCCGCGCGCGAGAATGCGCGAGGTCAGGTCGAAGTCCAGCGTGTGGCTGTGCGTCATCACCAGGAAATGGCTTCCCGTGGACGCGTCGTCGATCGCGTCTTCGGGCGTGTCGCTGGCGACGATGCTCGCATTGCCCGGAACGCTCGCCGGGAAATCGTGCTCGCGGGCGTCGACCCAGGTGACATCGCAAGGCAGCGTCGACAGCACCTGCACCAGCGCGCGGCCGACGTGGCCGTTGCCGAACACGACGATGTGGAAATCGGGCCTCGCCATGCGCTCGATGTACCACGAGCAGTCGTTTTCGTCGACTAACCGCGTCGCTGGATGCGTCGACGAGAATGCGTCGCGCAGCGCGCTCTGTGCACGCGAATGCGAGCCAGCGTCCGCGCATCGCGCCGCGCGCGCGACCACGCACGGCGTGTTGCTGCCGATCGCAACCGCGATCGCGGCCTCGCCGTCTTCGTCGATCGCCTGGCGCAGCGCGTTCGGCCACGCGTCGCGCGCGCCCACGCGCTGGAACATGAGCGTCGCCACTCCGCCGCAGCACTGGCCCAGGCTCGCGGCGAGCGGAAAACGCACCAGCCACGCACCGACGGTGCATTCACGCATCGCCTCACGGGCGATGCGCACTGCCTCGAATTCAAGGTGGCCGCCGCCGATGGTGCCGTGCAATGCGCCTGGCGTCACGATCATGCGCGTCGCCGCTTCGCGCGGCGCCGATCCGCGCGTCGCGGCGACCGTCACCAGCATCGCCTCGCCTTCGGCAGCGAGCACCGTGAGCAGGGAATCGATCCAGGACTTCACCGGCGTGCCTTTGCGCGCGTGTCCGAGAGCATCACGGGCTCGCGCGGCAGGCAATCGCGCGGCGCGCCGTCGGCGCCTGCGCCGCCCAGCGCCGTGATCGCGTTCAGGATCGCCTCGGCGGTGGCCGGCGCGTCGAGCTTCGGCGACGCACCGGCTTCGCTGGTGGCCGCCACCGCGTGGCGCAATGCATGGAACACCGACAGCGCCAGCATCAGCGGCGGCTCGCCGACCGCCTTGGAGCGATGGACGGTTGCTTCGCGATTGGCCTCGCCGAAGAACTCGACGCTGAAGCGCTCCGGCCAGTCACGGCACGCCGGAATCTTGTAGGTGGACGGGGAGTGCGTCTGCAGCTCGCCCGCATCGCTCCACACGAGCTCCTCGGTAGTGAGCCAGCCGGTGCCCTGCAGGAAGCCGCCCTCGATCTGTCCCCGGTCGATCGCCGGATTCAGCGATGCCCCGACGTCATGGAGTATGTCGACCGCGAGCAGGCGATTCTCGCCGGTCAGCGTGTCGATCATCACCTCGGACACCGCCGCGCCGTACGCGAAATAGAAAAACGGCCGGCCCGAGAACGTCTTGCGGTCGTAGTGGATCTTGGGCGTGGCGTAGAAGCCCGACGCGCCCATCGCGACGCGCGCGCGGTAGGCGAGCTGCAGGAATTGCTCGAGCGGCAGATCATGGCCGCCGGCGCGCACCCGGTTCCCCGAGAGCTCGACCTCGGCGGCGGACACGGCGAAGTGCTTCGCCGCGAACGCCACCAGGCGCTCGCGGATCGTGCGCGCCGCCGCCTGCGCGGCCATCCCGTTCAGGTCGCTGCCCGACGATGCTGCCGTCGCCGACGCGTTGGGCACTTTCGAGGTGTCGGCGGCGGTGGAACGCACGCGGTCGAGCGACACGCCGAGCTCGTGCGCCACCACCTGCGTCACCTTGGTGTAGAGACCCTGTCCCATCTCGGTGCCGCCGTGATTGAGCAGGACCGTGCCGTCGGTGTAGACGTTGACCAGCGCGCCGGCCTGGTTGTAGTGGGTCGCGGTGAACGAGATGCCGAACTTGACCGGGGTCAGCGATATTCCGCGTTTGAGCACCGCGCTGCGGGCGTTCCACGCGTCGATCTCGGCGCGCCTTTGGCTGTAACGCGCCGTCTCCGCTAGCCTTTCGATGAGCGCCGGAGCGATGTTGTCCTCGACCCGCATCCTGTAGTGCGTGGTGTCGCGCGGCGCGTCGCCGTAGAGATTGACCCGGCGCACGTCCAGCGGATCGACGCCGAGATGCGCCGCGATCTCCTCCATGATGTACTCGATCGCGAACATGCCCTGCGGCCCGCCGAAGCCGCGGAACGCCGTCTCCGACACGGTGTGGGTTTTGCAGCGGTGCGATGTAATCGCGACGTTCTCGAGGAAGTACGCATTGTCGACGTGGAACATGGCGCGGTCATTGACGGGTCCCGACAGGTCCGCCGAGAATCCGCAACGCGACGCGAGCGTGATGTCGAGCCCGCGCAGGCGACCGGTGCCGTCGAAGCCGGCTTCGTATTCATATTGGAAAGCATGTCGCTTGCCCGTCATCGCCATGTCGTCGTCGCGATCGACGCGCATCTTGACGGCGTGGCCGGTCTGGCGCGCCAGGATTGACGCGACGCACGCAAAAAGCGCGGCCTGCGATTCCTTGCCGCCGAACGCGCCGCCCATGCGCCGGCACTCGACGACGACGTCGTGCGCGTGCGCGCCGAGCGCGTGCGCGACCTGGAGCTGGACCTCGCCCGGATGCTGCGTCGAGCAGTGCACCAGCATGGCGCCGTCCTCCTGGGGCACCGCCAGCGATACCTGTCCCTCGAGATAGAAGTGGTCCTGCCCGCCGCAGTGAAACGCGCCGCGCAGCCGATGCGGCGCGGCGCGTATCGCCGCCGCGGCGTCGCCGCGCGCCATCGTCTCGGTCGGCAGCACGAAGCTCTTCGCGGCCAGCGCGGCGTCGATGGTGAGCACCGCGGGCAGCTCGTCGTATTCGACGTGCGCGCGCAGCGCGGCCTGGCGCGCGGCCTTGACGCTGGTCGCGGCGACCGCGAACAGCGGTTGCCCCACGTATTGCACGACGCCGTCGGCCAGGATCGGGTCGTCGTGGATCACCGGCCCGCAATCGTTGACGCCGGGTATGTCGCGCGCCGTCAGCACGGCTATCACGCCCGATGCGGACCGGACGGCGTCGAGGTGCATCGCGACGATGCGCGCGTGCGGCTTGGCGCTGCGTCCGAGCGCCGCGTGCAGTGTGCCGGTCGGCGCGACGATGTCGTCGACGTAGACGGCCTCGCCGGTGACGTGCAGGTGCGCGCTCTCGTGAGCGGGCGAATCGCCGACCAGGGCACTCGCCGGTGTACCGATGCGCGGGTCGTTCATCTCGTCGCGTATTCGAGCACACGCGTCGGCGCCGCCGGCTGCTGCATCTCGAGCCAGAAACGGCGAAGCAGGTTGGAAAGCGCCGTGCGCCGGTATCCCGCCGAGGCGCGCATGTCCGACATCGGCGAGAAGTCGGCGTCCAGGGCGCGCTGCGCGGCGGCGATCGACGATTCGTTCCAGCCGCCTTGTTCGAGCGCGCGCTCGCAGCGCGTCGCCCGGCGCGGAACCGCCGCCATGCCTCCGCAGCCAATGCGCATGCTCTCGACGCGCTCGCCGGCGCGGCGCAGATGGAAGCACGCGAAAACTGCCGAGATGTCCTGGTCGAATCGCTTGGATACCTTGTACGCGCGTATCTCCGAACCGGCGCGCGCTCGCGGAACGCGGATCGCCTCGATGAGCTCTCCTTCGGCGAGCGCACTCTTGCGGTAGCCCGTATAGAAGTCCTCGAGCGGCATCGCGCGCCGTGCCTCGCCGCAGCGAAGCACGACGCTCGCACCCAGCGCGATCAGCACCGGCATCGAATCGCCGATCGGCGACCCATTGGCCACGTTGCCGCCGAGCGTGCCGGCGTTGCGGATCGGCACCGAGGCGAAGCGCGCCCAGACCTCCGCCAGCATCGGGTAGTCGGCGTCGAGCGCGGCGAACGCGTCCGAGAGCGTCACGGCGGCGCCGATGCTCAGCGATCGGTCGTCGCGCACGATCTCGCGCAGTTCGGCCACCTCGCCGGTGCAGATGAGCGTACCCAGCTCGCGGTGCTGCTTGGTGATCCAGAGCCCGACGTCGGTCGCTCCCGCGAAGAGCTGGGCGTCGGGGTGCGCTGCGCGCAGCGCCGCGAGCTCGGACAGCGTCGTGGGGGCGTGGTAGTGCTGGCCCGCGTGCGTGTAATCGAGACCGTGCTCGCGCTCGAGTGTCTTGAGCGTCGCGGCGAGCGCGCGCTCTTCGTCGCTCACCACGCGCGCCCCGTCGGCGTCGACGCCGGGGCCGCGCCACCCCGTCGGCAGCGTCAATGCGCCCATGCGCTGCGCGGCGTCGATGATCGGCCGGTAGCCGGTGCAGCGGCACAGGTTGCCGGAAAGAGCGTCGTCGATCTCGGCGCGCGTCGGCGCGTGCACGCGCTTGTAGAGGCTGAACAGGGACATCACGAAGCCGGGGGTGCAGAACCCGCACTGCGAGGCATGGCACTCCACCATCGCCGCCTGCACGGGATGCAGCGATCTGTCCGCGCCTTGCAGGCTCTCGACGGTGAACAGAGCCTTGCCGTCGAGCGTGGGAAGCGGCCGGACGCACGCGTTGACTGCCTGCCACGCAAGCGCGCCTTCGACGGCGCGGTCGCGCTGCGCGATGATCACCGTGCACGCTCCGCAATCGCCCTCGGCGCATCCTTCCTTGGTGCCGGTGCGGCCCAGGCGCTCGCGCAGGTATTCCAGTACGGTGGTTTGCGGCGAGACGTCGCGGACTCGAACGACGTCGCCATCGAGCACGAAGCGAATCTCCGGCTGCCCGGGATGGTCGGCGTCAGCGCGGGGATCGCCCATGTTCGATTGCCGCCGCGCGGACACGGGTGTGATCCCGCGCCGGCGCGACGGTTCCTTCGTCTGATTACTTCTTGGTGGCGCGGCTCACGTCGGCGATGAGCTTGTCGGCGCCCTTGTTTTTTGCGGCGGTGCGCACCAGGATATCCGGAGCGAGCACAGGCTTCTTCGAATAGTATTTCTCGTTCCACTCGTTGGTGGCGGTGATCACCGTGCCGTCGAGGTTGAGGCCGCCGTATACGCCCTTCGAACGGCTGAAGGTCACGAAGTCGGCGACGATGTCGGACTTGGCACCCGCACCCACAGGACCGGCGGCGACGCTGGCGTCACCGCCGAGCTTCACCGAGTTCGCGAGCAGCGAGGTGAGGCCTTTTTCGGTCATGACCAGCGTAACGGCTTCCGACACTGCGATGCCCGCCTGGAAGCCGACGCTTGCGGTCGCCATCGTATAGAACGCCGGACCGACCCACTTGCCCGACGCGTCACGCGCGAGGACCACCGCACGACCGCCCGAGCCGCCGAAAATGAATCCCGCCTTGACCACTTCCGGCGCGATCATCACCGCCTTGGCCCGCCCGAGGTTCTGCTGCAGCCAGGTCATGTCCGGATCGCGGACGAAATTGCTGAATGTCGTGTCGGCTGCATTGACCAGCTTTTGCTGCTCGCTCTGCGCCAACGCGGTGCCGCTGACGGCTACGAAAAGCGCGGCCACCAGCCAGCGCGCCCATTGAATGCTCTTACCCATAATGAAGGTCTCCCAAATGGTGTCTCGAAATGATTTTGCTGCGCGGGCATTATACGCCCGCCGGGCTCGCCGGGGCAGCCCCACCGGATGCGTGCTATAGCGACTTCTGGCCGCGAGTGCCGCCGCGAAGACATTGGCGCGTGCGCTGCGTGCGGGCGTTCAGTGCGCAACGCATGTTAGCGCGCAAGCATCTGGATGCTGTTGTCGGTGACGACGACGCGATCGCCGACGCGCAATCCGGTCGGCGGCGTCTGGCGAATGGTCGCCCACGAGCCGTCGTCGTATTTGACGCCGATCTGGTAGGACACCTGTTATTGCGGCACCGAGTTCAGCACGTACATGGCGGCCAGCAGGCCGCTCGGCTTGCCGAGCTTGCCCAGCCACTTCATGAAGATCTGGTCGATCTCGCCGGAGAGATAGATCTGCGTCAGAGCCTTGTTCACCTCGAGCCGGAACGCCGAGTCGTTGCGCGGGACCATGAAGGCGTACGGCTCGAACGAAAGGTCCTCGGCGAGCAGCGCGAATACCTTCGGATCCTTCGCCTGGGCGGCGAGGCCGATCAACTTGATCTTGTCGCTGGCGAATCCGGCCACTGCCCCCGACTCGAGCATCGCCGCGCCCTCGACGCCGTCCTTGACGCGGACGATCTTGGCGTCGATGAGCCGGTCCTTGAGCATCCCGGTCAGGCGCTGCTCGGTGGTCGTTCCACTGGTGACGGCGATCGACTTCGATGCGAAGTCGGCGAAGCTGTTGATCGACGAATTTGCGCGGATGAGGAACCCGCCGCCGTCGACGAAGATCAGGTTGCTGAAGTCGACGTCCTTCATGCGCGACTGCGACGCGGTGGTGTTGGCGCATTCGAGATCGGCCTTGCCGCTCGCCACCATCGCGATGCGGTTGGGCACCGTGTCGACGATCCAGTTGATCTTGAGGTCGGCGACGCCGACCGCGCGCGCGATGCTGGCGATGACGCGCTTGCACAGGTCGATCGAATAACCGTCGGGCTGGTTGTTCACCTCGACGTACGAAAACGGCAGCGAGTCGCCGGAAAAAGCCACCGAGATGGATCCCGCGGCCTTGATCTTGGCGAGCGTATCCGGCGCGCGTTGCGCGAAGGCGGTCGATGCCAGGGTCGCGGCAGCGGCGAGCGCGACGATGAGAATGCGTTTCACGAGAGTCTCCGGTCGATGTGGGTGATCGGACGCCGTTGTTGCCGACACGGCAACACGGGGACCAGTCGCAACTATAACGCGGCGTGCGACCCGCCTGCACACCCGGCGGCGATGCGTGCGAGCCGCCTGCGCGGGCGAGCGCGGTCGCTCGAAGGCGAGCGACCCGCGTGCTAGACTTCGCGAAATTTGCCGCACGGACTCGCCTCCCGGCACACTGCGAGCTGCCGTGCGGCCGCCGGATCGCTTCAGGGGAACACGATG
Source organism: Betaproteobacteria bacterium (assembly GCA_040005035.1). Lineage (GTDB taxonomy): Bacteria > Pseudomonadota > Gammaproteobacteria > Burkholderiales > Casimicrobiaceae > PALSA-1003. Next base: position 27,619 of record JBDTZQ010000016.1, read on the forward strand.
TCGGAACGCCGCCTCCGCCCGCTCAGGGACAGCGTGATCGCGCTTCTGCTCGTCGCCTGCGTCGGCACCGCCCACGCGGCGTCGCGCACGCTCGATCGCATCCGCGCCGAGGGTGTCATCCACGCCGGCTATCGCGCCTCGGCGGCGCCTTTCTCGTTCAAGGAGCGCGACGGCCGAATCCGCGGCTACAGCGCGGAGCTGTGCACGCGCATCGCCGCGTCGATCCAGAAGCAACTCGGGCTCACTTCGCTCAAGCTTGAGTGGACCGCGGTCGACGCCGCCGACCGACTCGACGCGGTGAGCAAAGGCAGGGTGGACATCGAGTGCGGCACGACGACGATGACGCTGGCGCGCTACGAGCAGGTCGATTTCAGCCTCCCGGTATTCGTCGACGGCGGCAGCATCCTGGTCCGCGCCGACGGCAAGCTCAAGGCGCTCGGCGACCTCGAAGGCAAGCGCGTGGCGGTGATCGCGGGCACGACCACCGAAACCGCGCTCAAGCGCCAGGTCGCAACGATGGGAGCGAAGTGCGAGCTCGTGCCGGTGGCCGATGCCGTCGCCGGACTCTCGCAGCTCGCGTCGGCCAAGGTCGATGGCTACGCGGGCGATCGCATCGTGCTGGTTTCGATCCGCGCCGGCAGCGCCGATCCCTCGAAGCTCGCTGTCCTCGACAGCGACTTCTCCTTCGAGCCCTACGCGCTGGTCGTGCGTCGCGACGACCCGGACTTCCGTCTCGCGGTCAATCGCGCGCTGGTCGAGATCTATCGCAGCGGTGACATCGACGACATCTTTTTCCGGTGGCTCGGCGCGCTCGGCCGGCCCGGGCCGTTGCTGCATTCGATGTTCTACCTCAATACGCTTCCCGAGTGATGCACGCGCCCACGCTCAAGATTGCGCTCGCTTGTGTGGTCATTACCGGCATGGGCTGGACGCCGTTGTGCGCGCTGGCGCAATCGGCGCCCGCGGGCGCACCCGGCAGCGCTCCCGCGAGGGCACCCGTCGTTGCCCCCGCGGTCGCCCCGGCGCTCGCGGTTCCCGGCCCGCCGGGATGCGAGCGTTGCGGCAAGGTCGAGTCGATTCGCGAGGTCCAGCTCAAGGACACCTGGACGCCGCTCGGCAGCGTACCGACGGCGTCGGACCTCGGTCCCACCGGCGTGGCCGTGTACCAGATCGGCCCCGGCTTCAGCAATCAGGGTCAGGTGCTGGTCGGCGCCGCAGGCGGTGGCGTGTACCAGACGCGCGCCAAACAACGCAATGCGATGCGCTGGGAAGTCGTGATAAAGATGGACGACGGCAGCGGGCGCTCGGTAACGCAGAATTACGAGCCGCTCTTCGTCGTCGGTGACCGCGTGCGCGTGTTCGGCAGCCAGATCGAGCTCGTGCAGTGACCGCGCTCGCCGGCGACCTCGCCGCGGTGGGCCCTGCCGCGACGCTCTCGGTTGTCGACGCCCCCGACGGGACCCGCGAGTTGAAGCTCGGCGGGCGGCTCGACGCCTATTCGATCGCCGCTGTATGGGGGCAGGCGCGCAACGCGGTGGCGCAGGCTGCGGACCGGCGCGTCGTCATCGACGCCTCGCGCGTCACCTACTGCGATGGCGGCGGCGTGGCGATGCTCGTCGACCTGCTGCGCCAGGAGCGCTCCGCGGACGCGCCGGTCGCGGTGCGCGGTTTACGTCCCGAATTCCAGACGCTCCTCGATCAATTCGATCCGCTGGCGCTGCGCGCGCCGGCGATGCAGCACGAAAAGCCGTTGCGCGCGATCGAGGAAATCGGTCGCGCCGCGCTGACCACCGGACGCGACATATCGACGCAGATCGCGTTCGTCGGCGAGACCAGCTCGGCGCTCTGGTTCGCGATGCGCAACCCGGGCAGCGTTCGCTGGAAGGACGTCTGGTACACCTGCGAGCAGGTCGGCGTGAACGCACTGCCGATCGTCGGGCTCATCTCGTTCCTGCTCGGCATCATCCTGGCGTTCCAGTCGGCGGTGCCGATGCGGCAGTTCGGCGCCGAGCTGTTCGTCGCCGATCTGGTGGGGCTGTCCATCCTGCGCGAGCTCGGACCGCTCATGACCGCGATCCTGCTCGCCGGGCGCTCGGGCGCGGCCTTCGCCGCGGAGATCGGCACCATGAAGGTCAACGAGGAGCTCAACGCGCTCACCACCATGGGCCTCGATCCGGTGCGCTTCCTGGTGGTCACGCGCATTCTCGCCGCCGTTCTGATGGTCCCTCTGCTGACGCTGTTCGCGGACCTCATCGGCGTGCTCGGCGGCGCGCTCACCATGATCAGCTTCAACATCCCGATCCTCACCTTCCTGCGCGAGGTCGACAGCCTTGTAGACGTCAAGGACCTGTTCGCCGGCCTCGCCAAGACACCGGTGTTCGCGATCCTCATCGCGGGCATCGGGTGCTTGCGCGGGCTGCAGACGCAGACGGGCGCCAGCGCGGTCGGCATTTCCGCAACGCGCGCCGTCGTGTCGGGCATCGTTCTGCTGGTCGTCGTCGACGGTGTGTTCGCGTTCATCTACTATCTGATGGACATATGAGCGACAGCCGCAGCGCTTGAACCTCTCCGCATGCCTGCCGATCCCATAATCCGCGTAGAGAACTTGGCCGCCGGCTACGACGGTGACGTTCTTATGCAGGACGTCAACTTCACCGTCAATCGCGGCGAGGTCTTCGGCATCCTCGGCGGATCGGGCTCCGGCAAGAGCACGCTGCTCAAGCACATGGTCGGCCTCTACGCGCCGATGGCGGGAAGTGTCTTTCTCGACGGCGACGACATCGTCACCGCCGAAGGCGACGCGCGCAAAGTCATCCTCAAGAAAATCGGCGTGATGTATCAGAGCGGCGCGCTGTTCGGCTCGATGACACTGCTCGAGAACGTCCGGCTGCCGCTCGAGGAATACACCAGCCTCGATCTCGAGGCGATGGATCTGGTCTCCCGCATGAAACTTGGCCTGGTCGGGCTCGAGCCGTTTTCAGGACACATGCCGTCGGAGATCAGCGGCGGCATGCAGAAGCGCGCCGCGATCGCGCGCGCGATGGCGCTCGATCCGATGATCCTTTTCCTCGATGAGCCGTCGGCGGGCCTCGACCCCATCACTTCCGCCGAGCTCGACGAGCTCATCCTGCGCCTGGCCAAGAGCCTCAACATCACGTTCGTGATCGTCACCCACGAACTCGCCAGCATCTACACCGTTGCCGATCGCGTCATCATGCTCGACAAGCGCGAGAAGGGGATCATCGCCGAGGGCGACCCGAAGGTGCTTCGCGATACCAGCGACAATCCGTGGGTGCGCCAGTTCTTCCGCCGCGAGGCGGTCGCCGAGGCGGAAGCCGCGTGATGGCAGCCGCGCGACACGCGCTCCCTCACCCCTTCCCCCTCTACCGTGGGGCGAGGGGAAACTTGGTGCGGCGCTTACGCGCCGATGATTGAACGATGAGCGCGCAAGCCAACTTTTTCAAGATCGGCCTCTTCGTCATCGGTGCGACGATCACGCTCATCTTCCTGCTGGTGCTGCTCGGCGCGGGACGGCTGTTCCAGTCCAAGATCGTGATGGAGACTTATTTCAACGAGTCGGTGCAGGGACTGGAGTTGGGATCAAAGGTCAAGTATCGCGGTGTGATCGTCGGCGAGGTCAAGAGCATCGGCTTCACCTATACGCGCTATCAGCAGGACATTCCGATGGCGGAGCGGCTGCGCTACGTCATGGTCGAGGCGACGATTCTCCCGCGCCTGATCGGCGGCCGCGCGGGTGCAGGCGATTTGACGCGCTCCGACACCGCCAAGGCCGAGATCGACAAGGGATTGCGCGTGCGGCTGGCGCCGCAGGGGATCACCGGCACGTCGTACCTGGAGATCGACTACGTCGACCCGAAGACCAATCCGCAGCTCCCCATCTCGTGGGAGCCCGCCAACCTGTACATTCCGGGTGCGCAGTCGACGGTGACGCAGTTCGTCGCCGCCGTTTCGGACATCGTCGAGCGCCTGCGCAAGATAGACATCGACGGCACGCTGGCCAATCTCAACACATTGCTGGTCAACACCAACAAGCGCGTCGAAGCAGTGGACACGGCCGATCTCACCAAGCGCACCGCCACCGTCTTGTCGAAGCTCGAGACCAAGCTCGATCAGCTGCCGATGGACAAGCTCGGCAAGGACGGCGTGGCGCTGCTCACCGAGCTGCGCCAGTCCAATGACCGGTTGTCGAAGATTCTCGAGGATCCGGCGTGGAAGAATCTCCCGAAGAACGCCGACGCGACCGTCGCGCAGGCGCGCAAGCTGGTCGAGGATCCCAACCTCGCCAGCACGGTCGCGCACATGCAGCGCACGCTGGCGCGGCTGGACCGCATCGTCGGCGGAACCGAGTCCGACCTTTCCACGACGCTGGCGAACATGCGCGAGATCTCGGAAAACCTGCGCGATCTCACCGAGAATGCCAAGCGCTATCCGTCGGCGGTCATCCTCGGCGAGCCGCCGCCTCCGATCAAAGGTGCCCAATGACGTCGTTTCGCGATCTGGATGTTGCAGCGGTGCGCCCGACGCTCGCGGCCGTGTTCGCCGCGGCGCTGTGCATCTTGCTGGCGGGGTGTGGGCTGTCGCGCCCGGCCGCGATCAAGCAGACGTATCTGCTGCAAACGCCTCCGGCTGTCACGGCGACCGGCGTCACGCCGCGCGCGTCCACGCTCAAGGTCGGGTCGATTGCCGTCGCGGCGCCCTTCCGCGGCAAGTCGCTGGTCTACCGCGAGGCCGAGCTCAAGTACGAATCCGATTTTTACAACGAGTTCTTCGTCACGCCCTCGGCGATGTTCACCGAGAGCGCGTCGGCATGGCTGTCCACCGCGGGAATCTTCAAGGATGTATTGCCGGCGAGCGCCAACGCCGACGGAGACTTCGTGCTCGAAGGCTTCGTGAGCGAGCTCTACGGCGACTATCGCGCTGCGGGCAAGCCCGTCGCGGTGCTCACCGCGCGCTTTTTCGTGCTCGACAACAGCATATTCACCGGCGTGCCGGTGTGGCAGACCGAGCTCAAGCAGCGCGTGCCGCTTTCCAGCACGAATTCCGAGACGCTCGCCGCCGGGTTCAACGCCGCGTGGGGCGCGATGCTCTCGGACCTGTCGCGCGAGCTGGCTTCAGCCAAGTTGTCGCGCTGAGCACTTTTCCGATCAGAACAGAGGCGGCAGCGGCCGCAGCGCGTCTGCCGATGGTTTCGACGCCGCGTTGACACCGGTCGCGCCGCCGGATGTCGTCGGTGTTCGTCCCCGCTGCCGCGGTTGTCCAATGCGAATCGCACTGACGACCGTTTTTGACGTTGCAGTGCAATGCGGTAAGATATTTTCATGAGCGACAGGAAGAGCGACTCTCGGCGCACAAAGGTGCAATGACGCGCTAACACTTGCGGGACGAGGCCGTGGGCAACATCGGACAAAGGGCGATGGCCGCAAGCTTCGGCGCCCGGTGAACTACGCGCTGGTGCGCATTGTGCCGACGGCCGTTTCACGGTCGATCCCGAGCGCCGCCCCTACGTGATCATCGAGGCGCGCGCCGGCTTTCGGGAGGGACGCTCTACATCGACGGCGGCGTCAATATAAAGGCATAGGATGCACGACTCCCACGCTCACTACGCTCGCTGCCCCCGGAGGCAGCGCGGTCAGTCTGTCGGGTCCGCCCTTCGGCACTGGCGCCGACGCGGCGCGACGACATGAAGACCGTCGAGATCACCTATCGGTACGACGCCAGCGGGACGGAGACGCGCGAGCGCCCCACCGACGCCGCTGCGGCGCGCGCGCGACTCAACGAAGGCAGCCGCTCGACGTCGGAACTGCTTGCCAATCTGACCGAGGGCACCGGCACCACGCGCCGAGTGATCCACGTCGATCCGCGCGACTTGGGCATCGCCCACGGGGAATCGGTTGCGCCGATGCAGCGCCCGTATGCGGCAATCCTGGGCTGCGCCGACGCGCGTGTTCCGGTCGAGATCATTTTCAACGAAGGGCCGAACGACCTCTTCGTGGTGCGGGTGGCCGGCAACGGGCTCGGCAGCGAGGTGATGGGCAG
>JBDTZQ010000101.1:0-10842 GCA_040005035.1 Betaproteobacteria bacterium
CCGCGCAGCGCGACGCCGCCGTCGATCGCGAGCTTATCCAAGCCTGGCGTGCTCTGCGGGCGTGAGCGTCTGCATCGACAACGCGTGGATCTCCGCGCGCATGCGATCGCCCAGCGCGGCGTAGACGATCTGGTGGCGCTTGATGCGGCTTTGCCCCTCGAACACGGCGCTGACGATGCGCGCCTGGAAGTGCTGGCCGTCGCCGTCGACTTCGAGCAAGGAGCAGTCGAGCGACGCGGCGAGCGCGTCGCGGATGGATTGCGGTGTGGTCATCGCCGGATCAGTGGCGCAGCTTGTAACCGCTCTTTAGCATGGCCAGCGTCAATGCCGCGAGCGCCGCGCAGGACGTCGCGACGACCGCAAAGCTCACCCAGGGCGCGACATCCGACATGCCGAAAAAACCGTAGCGAAAGCCGTCGATCATATAGAAGAACGGATTGAACCGCGACAGCGCCTGCCAGAACTCCGGCAGCGTATGGATCGAGTAGAAGACGCCGGACAGGAAAGTCAGCGGCATGATCAGGAAATTCTGGAACGCCCCCACCTGGTCGAACTTGTCGGCGACGATGCCGGCGATCAGGCCGAGCATTCCAAGGATGGCGCTGCCGAGCAGAGCGAATGCCAGCGCCCACAGCGGGTGCTCGAGCGACAGCGGCACGAACCAGAGCGTAACGATGAAGACGCCGAGGCCGACGACCAGACCCCGCACCATCGCACCGAGGACGTACGCGGCGAACAGGTCCAGCGGTGAAAGCGGCGGCAGCAGCACGAAGATCAGGTTGCCGGTGATCTTGGACTGGATGAGCGACGACGAGCTGTTGGCGAAGGCATTCTGCAGGACCGACATCATCACCAGCCCCGGCACCAGGAATGCGGTATAGCGCACGCGCCCGTCGAACACGGAGACGTGCGACTCGAGCACGTGCGAGAAGATGAGCAGGTACAGCAGCGAAGTGAGCAGCGGCGCGAGGATCGTCTGGAAGCTCACCTTCCAGAAGCGCAGCACCTCCTTGTAGAACAGCGCGCTCCAGCCGGACCCCAACACGCGCCGCATCAGGCCGCCCGCTTCATGATGCGCAGGAACACCTGCTCGAGGTCGGCTTCCTGCAGCGACAGCTCGGAGATGGCGATGCCGCGCTGACGAAACGCCGCCAGCAAGCGCTCGAGCTCGTCGTAGCCGGCGAGGGTGAGCAGGTAGGTGGTCTCTTCGCGACGTTGTACGTGCTGATCCCAACCGTCGGGAAGCGCGCTCGCCGTGACCCGCACGGTCACCCCCGAGAAGCTCGACAGCAGGTTCTGTGTGGTGTCCAGCGCCACCACCCTGCCCGCCTTGAGCATGGCGATGCGGTTGCACAGCGCCTCCGCTTCCTCGAGGTAGTGCGTGGTGAGGATGATGGTGTGGCCGTCGCGGTTGAGCTTGCGGATGAACGCCCACAGGCTCTGGCGCAATTCGACATCGACTCCTGCGGTGGGCTCGTCGAGCACGATCACCGGCGGCTTGTGCACGAGCGCCTGTCCCACCAACACCCGCCGCTTCATACCGCCGGAAAGCGCACGCATGTTGTCATTGGCGCGGGAAGTCAGGCCCAGATGATGAAGGATCTCGTCGATCCAGGCGTCGTTGTTGCGTAAACCGAAGTATCCCGCCTGCAGCCGGAGCGTCTCGCGGACCGAGAAAAACGGATCGAACACCAGCTCCTGGGGCACGACGCCGAGCATGCGCCGGGCCTTGCGATAGTCGGCGACGACGTCGTGTCCGAGCACGCGCGCGCTGCCGCGGTCGGCACGGACGAGCCCGGCGAGGATCGAGATGAGCGTAGTCTTGCCGGCGCCGTTGGGACCGAGCAGGCCGAAGAATTCGCCGGGCTCGACCTTCAGGTCGACGCCGGCGAGCGCGTGGATCTCGCCGAAGCGCCGCGCGACGTCGATGAGCTCAACCGCGGGGGTCACGGATCACGGGGTAGGTTCTCGCCGGGCGCCGGACAACGGGTGGCGCACGCGACGACAGCTCAGGTCTCGAGAAGCTCTGCCACCCCGTAGAGCGCGGCGAGCGAGGTGATATTGGCGGGGACGCTCGCGAACGTGAGCGGCTTTGCTTCGCCCGCGGCACGCCGCTTCCAGGCCAGCATCAGCGCGACTGCCGCGGAATCGACGCGCTGCACGTTCGTCATGTCGATGACGCCGGTTTCGGGAAGCGGTCGTGTCGCGCTCGCGCCCAGCACGAGCGCGACGGTATCCATGACCAGAGGACCCGAGAGGGCCCAGCGTCCGCCACCCTCCTCCAGCGAAGCGATCCCTTCGTTCACTTGGCGAGAGGCGGGGCCCCGGCGTTCTTCTTGTTCAGCGCGGCGATGAGCCCGTCGATCCCGGACGCCTTGACGGTGTCGGAGAACTCGTCGCGATAATTCGTCACGAGGCTCACTCCCGCGACGATGACATCGTAGGCCTTCCAGCCCTCGGCAGTCTTTTCCATGCTGTAGTCGATCTGGACCGGCGCCTGCCCTTGACGGCGCACCTCGGTGCGCACGGTGACCTCGGTGTCGCCGGCGTTCATGCGCAGCGGCTTGTAGTCCATCGTGTTGTCGCGGTAGTTCGACAACGCACCCGAGTAGGTTCGCACGAGCAGCGTGCGGAACTGGTCGGTGAGCTGCTTCTGCTGCTCGGGCGTCGCGCTTTTCCAGTGACGCCCCATTGCCAGCGCCGTCATGCGGGCAAAGTCGAAGTTGGGCACCAGCTTGGTCTCGATGATCTGCTTGACCTTGGCCTGGTTGCCGGCCTGCAGCTCCTTGTCGCTGCGGATCTGCGTCAGCACATCCTCCGCCACGCGCTTGACCATCGCATCGGGGGCTTCCTGAGCCCACGCCGGCAGGGAAACGCCGAGCGCGAGGACGAGCGTTGCAAACATTCGGTTACACATCATCGGTTCCCGTCTTGTATAGGTTGTTCAGGCACTGCAACAGACAGTCGCGCGCGGCCGGGGTTCATTTCGCCGGCCTCACTCGCCCGGGTCGTCCACCTCGGGCGGCGGCTTGCCGTCGAAAACCTGGTAATTGCGGGCGCGCAGGTAGGCGTTACGGATGAAGCGGTAGCGATCGAGTGCGGCCTGGTCGACCATCGACTCGGTCCCGAGCGCATTGGCGCGCGCATCCAGCCCGCCAAGGCCGTAGACGACGTTGCGGATCGGAACATCGTTGAAAATGTAAGTCGTCGGGCCGAGATAGAGACGGATCGCAGTGCCGGTGCCATCGCGCAGCGTCGTCGGGCCGAACAGCGGGACGAAGAAATACGGCCCCTGCGGGAAACCCCATTTGCCGAAGGTGATGCCGAAGTCCTGGTTGTGGCGTTCGATGCCCATCATCGACGCCAGGTCGAAGAGCCCGCCGACGCCGAAGGTGCTGTTGAGCAGCACGCGGCCGAAGTCGTCGCCGGCGCGGTTGCCGTTGCCTTCGAGCACGTTGTTGATCCCGACGAACAGATCCTCGATGTTGCCGAAAAAGTTGGCGATGCCGCTGCGGATCAGCGGCGGCGTGTACTTGACGTACGCCTCGGCGATGGGCTTGACGACCTTGCCGTCGACCACGTCGTTGACCTCGAACATCGCGCGGTTCCACGGCTCGAACGGGTCGACGCGCGACTGCGTGGTGGCGCAACCGGCGAGCAGCAGCGTCGCCGCCGCCAGCGCCACCGTTGCGGCGCGCATGAGCGCACCGATGCGAGGAGTCATTTCTTGGCGCCTCCGCCGCCCGACTCGGCGGCCTTGTCGAAAAGGAACTGGCTGATGAGTTTCTCGATGACCACCGCTGACTGAGTCTTGCCGATACGATCCCCGTCCTTGAGCATCGCCGTGTCGCCGCCGGCATCGAGCGCGACGTACACCTCGCCGAGAAGGCCCGACGTGTTGATCGATGCGATCGTGTCCCGGGTGAACTGATACTGGTTGTCGACGCGCAGCGTGACGAGCGCTTCGTAGGTCTTGGGATTGAGGCGGATCGCCTCGACCCGCCCGATCACCACGCCCGCCGCCTTGGCGGCGGCGCGCAGCTTCAACCCGCCGATGTTGTCGAAGCTCGCCTCGAGCCGGTAACCCGCCGCACGGTCGAGCGTCATCAGGTTGCCGACCTTCAGCGCCATGAAGAGGATCGCGCCAAAGCCGATCGCGACGAAAATACCGACCCAGAGGTCGATGGCCGAACGGTTCACTGCGCGCCTCCGCGAAACATGAATACGGTCATGACGAAATCGAGCGCGAGAATCGCCAGCGACGACATGACCACCGTCCTCGTCGTGGCGGTCGAGACGCCTTCCGCAGTAGGCTTGGCGTCGTAGCCTTCGAACACCGCGATCAGCGACACGGCGACTCCGAACACGAGGCTCTTGATGATTCCGTTGGTCACATCCGGCCAGAAGTCGACGCCAGCCTTCATCTGACCCCAGAACGCTCCATCGTCGATGCCGATCAGGCGCACGCCGACCAGGTACCCACCGAAAATCCCGAACGCCGAGAACAGCGCCGCCAAGAGCGGCAGCGACACCACGCCGCCCCAGAATCGCGGGGCGATAACGCGCGCCAGCGGGTCGACCGCCATCATTTCCATCGCGGCGAGCTGCTCGGTGGTCTTCATGAGGCCGATCTCGGCGGTGATCGCGGAGCCGGCACGCGACGCGAACAGAAGTCCCGCCATCACCGGGCCGAGCTCGCGCACCAGCGACAGCGCGACCAGGATGCCGAGCTGCTCGTCCGCGCCGTAGCGCTTGAGCGTCTCGTAGCCCTGCAGCGAAAGCACCATGCCGACGAACAATCCTGACATGAGGATGATGACCAGCGACAGCACGCCCGCGAAATAGATCTCGCGGATGGTGAGGTGGATGCGGCGAAACGCCTGCGGCGAATGCCACACGATCGCCACCAGGAAGCGGCTGGCGAAGCCGAGCCGGCTGATCGAGCCCGTGACGGCGCCTCCGATACGGCGCAGGAAATGAGCCACGCCGAACATGACGTCACTGGACATTGGCGAACAATTCCTTCGAGTAGGCGCGTGCGGGATAGTGGAAAGGCACCGGACCGTCGGCCTCGCCGTCGACGAACTGGCGCACGAACGGGTCCTTGGACGCGCGAACCGCGTCCGGCGTTCCCTCAGCGACGATCTTTCCCTCTGACACGAAGTAGAGATAGTCGACGATCTTGAGCGATTCGTAGACGTCGTGCGTGACGACCACCGAGGTCGTGCCGAGCGCATCGTTGAGCTGGCGGATGATCTGGCCGACTACGCCAAGCGAGATCGGATCGAGTCCCGCGAACGGCTCGTCGTACATCACCAGCATCGGGTCGAGCGCGATGGCGCGCGCCAGCGCGACACGGCGCGCCATGCCGCCGGAGAGCTCGGCGGGCATGAACTGCGCGGCGCCGCGCAGACCGACTGCCTGCAGCTTCATCAGGACCAAGTCACGGATGAGTTCCTCCGGGAGCTCCGTGTGCTCGCGCAGCGGAAAAGCGATGTTCTCGAACACGCTCATGTCGGTGAACAGCGCGCCGAACTGGAAGAGCATGCCGAAGCGCCGGCGCAGCGCGTAGAGCGCGTCGGGCTCGAGGTCGGGAACCGACTGCCCCGCCACCAGCACCTTGCCCGACTTGGGCTTGAGCTGGCCGCCGATCAAGCGAAGGATCGTCGTTTTACCGCAGCCGCTGCCGCCCATAATGGCCACGATCTTGCCGCGGGGAACGGTCATGGTGATGCCGCGCAGCACCGGGCGCCGGTCGTACGCGAACGAAACGTCGGCGAGCTCGATCGCCGCAGCGTCGGGATCGAGGCGGCAGGTGTCGGTCAGCGCAGTGTGGAATTCGGCGGGGACTGCTGCCGGCATGGCGTTGCGTGTGCTGTTGGGAAGGACGTGGGAAGGATGGCGATTGTAGCGGGTTCACCGCAGCGCCACAAATTCGAGCACGCCGGAAATGCGCGTGTCGCGAGCGGCGACCCGGCGCGTCAACCCCGCAGCAGTCGGCGCTCGGCGAGCGCAAGGTTCGAAGGTCGACCGAACAGCACCACGACGTCTCCCGCCTCGAATCGATCGGTCGCCTGCGGAACCGACGAGCCCAGGCCGTGACGTCGCACCGCAGTCACCTCGGCGAGCTTGCTAAGGTCGATCTCGGTGAGCGATTTGCCGACCGCCTTGGAGCGCGCGGTCAGGAGCACCGTGTGCAGCCGCGACTGCAGGTTCTCCGCGTCCGCGGCGTCGGTCGTACCGTGGAAGAATCCGCGGAACAGGCTGTAGTGCTCCTCGCGTACCGCGCGGATGCGGTCGAGCACGCGCCCCAGCGGAACACCGAGCAGCAGCAGCGAGTGCGTCGCGAGCATGAGGCTTCCCTCGAGCACTTCCGGGACGACCTCGGCTGCGCCGGCCTTGAGCAAGCGCTCCAGCTCGCTGTCGTCGAGCGTGCGCACGATCACCGGTACCTCCGGCCGCTCCTGCCGCACGAGGTGGATGATCTTCAGCGCCAAGGGCACGTCGGCGAGGGTCACCGCCACGGCGCGCGCCTTGGCGAGCCCGGCGGCGATCAGCGCCTCGCGCCGGCTGGCATCGCCGTAGACGACATTGCTGTCCGCGGCCTCGCTCACGCGCTCGGGATCCGAATCGAGCGCGATGAACGCGATCTCCTCGGCGCCGAGCACCCGCGCCAGATTCTGTCCGCTGCGCCCGTAACCGCAGATGATGACGTGCTCCTGGCGCGCCATGGTGCGCGCGGCGATTTGAGTGACTTGCGCCGCCCGCGCCAGCCAGTCGTTGGCGGTGAGCGCCTTCACCACCGGCTCGGAGAACTGGATGATGAACGGGGCGGAGAGCATCGACAGCACCATCGCCGCGAGCACCAGCTGCGCCATCGTCGCGTCGACGACACCCAAGTCGGTGGCGAGCGCGAGCAGCACGATGGCGAATTCGCCCGCCTGCCCCAGGTAGAAGCCGGTGCGCAGCGCGGCGCCGAGCGGCGAGCCGAAAAGCCGCGCCAGGATCACCACCAGTACGATCTTCGCCAGTACCGGCGCGAACAGCAGCAGCAGCACCCAGCCGATGTTCGACCACACCACGTGCAGATCCAGATACATGCCCACCGTCACGAAGAACAATCCGAGCAGCACATCGCGAAATGGCTTGATGTCCTCCTCGACCTGGTAGCGGTATTCGGTCTCGGCGATGAGCATGCCGGCGAGGAACGCACCGAGCGCGTAGGACAGCCCCGCCATCTCGGTCGCGGCGGCGAGGCCGAGCGTCACCAGCAGCACGTTGAGCATGAACAGCTCGGGCGAGCGCAACCTCGCGACCAGCGTGAACCACGCGCGCATCGGGCGCTGCCCGAAGAACAGGATCACCGCCAGCGCGAGCGCCGCCTTGCCGCCGGCGATCGCGAGCGACTTCCACAGGTCGCTACCGCCTTCGGCGAGGGTCGGCGTGGCGACGAGGAAGGCGACGACGGCGAGATCCTGGAACAGCAGCACGCCCATCACATCGCGACCGTGCGGTGTGGTGAGCTCGTTGCGCTCGGCGAGCATCTTCGACACGATCGCCGTCGAGCTCATCGCCAACGCGCCGCCGAGCGCGAAGCCGGCAAGCCAACCGTAATGAACGAAATGCAGTCCGACCATCGCCATCACGGTGGTGATCGCGACTTGCGCGAGGCCCAGCCCGAATACGGCGCGGCTCATGATCTTGAGCTGCGGAAGGCTGAATTCGAGACCGATCGAGAACATCAAAAAGACGATGCCGAACTCGGCGAGATCGCGCACCGCGACGGTGTCCGGCACCCACGCCATCGCGTGCGGTCCGACGACGATCCCGACGACCAGATAGCCGAGGATGGGTGGCAACCGAAGCAGCCGGCAAGCGATCACCACCACCACCGACGCGGCAAGCAGAAGGAGGATCAGAACCAGCACGTGCGGCATGCGAAGAATGTAGCATAGGGCGTCAGTCATTCGTCCGGCGCCAGCATCGGGCGCAGGCGTCGGCAGCGAGGCGGCAAGGTATACTTTGTCATGCCCGCAGAGACCGCGCAGACCGCAGCAAGCGTGCCTTCACCACGCGGAATCGACGCGCAGCGCGCGCTCGCGCTCGGTCGTGACGTGCTCGCCACCGAAGCCGCAGCAATCAGAGCGCTCGAGGCGCGCCTGGGGGGCGCTTTCCTCGCCGCCGCGCGCATGCTCTTCGGGTGCAGCGGCCGCGTCGTCGTCACGGGCATCGGCAAGTCGGGACACATCGCGCGCAAGCTCGCCGCGACGCTGGCGTCGACCGGAACGCCGGCCTTCTTCGTCCACGCCGCCGAAGCGAGCCACGGCGACCTCGGCATGATCACCGCCGACGACGTCGTTCTCATGTTGTCCAACTCGGGCGAGACCGACGAGCTCGTCTCGCTGATGCCGCACCTCAAGCGCCAGGGCGCGCAGCTGATCGCGCTGACCGGCAACGAGGAATCGTCGCTCGCGCAGGCCGCCGACGTGCATTTGGACGCGAGCGTCGACGCCGAGGCGTGCCCGCTCGGGCTCGCCCCCACGGCCAGCACCACCGCAGCGATCGCGCTCGGTGACGCGCTGGCGCTGACCCTGCTCGACGCACGCGGGTTCTCGGTCGAGGACTTCGCGCGATCGCATCCGGGCGGTGCGCTCGGCCGCCGCCTTCTGACGCACGTGCGCGACGTGATGCGCAGCGGAGCCGCCGTGCCGCGAGTGGCGCAGGACGCGACGCTCGCGCAGGCGGTCGTGGAGATGAGCAGCAAGGGCATGGGCATGACCGCGGTGATCGACGCCGATGCGCGAGTCGTCGGCGTCTTCACCGACGGCGACCTGCGACGCAGCCTGGACCATGTCAGCAACTTCGCCACCACCCGCATCGATTCGCTGATGACGCGCACGCCGCGCAGCATCGATCCGGACGCGCTCGCCATCGATTGCGTCGAGCGCATGGAAGCCCCGCCCAAGGTGAGCCAGCTTTTAGTGCTCGACGCCGACGCGAGACTGGTCGGCGCACTGCACCTGCACGACCTGTTTCGCGCCAAGGTGGTATGAGGGCGACGGGCCGCCCCGAGGCCGAATGCCGGAGCGCGCAGCGCGAAGGCCTCCTATGAGGACGACGGGCCGCCCCGAGGCCGAATGCCGGAGCGCGCAGCGCGAAGGCCTCCTATGAGGACGACGGGCCGCCCCGAGGCCGAATGCCGGAGCGCGCAGCGCGAAGGCATCCCATGAGCGCGATGGCCCAACCGGCGCGGCACAACGACGCTTCCGCCGTGCACGAGCGCGCGCGGCGCATTCGCCTGCTTTCGTGCGACGTCGATGGCGTCCTCACCGACGGCAGGATCATGGTCTGCGACGATGGCAGCCAGATCAAGGCGTACTCGTGCCTGGACGGGCTGGGCATCAAGTGGCTGCAGGCAAACGGCATCGTCGTGGCGTGGATCAGCGGAAGCAGGGCGCCCTCGGTGTCGCTGCGCGCGCGAGAGCTTGGGGTGACGCATGTCGTGCTCGGCGCCGAGGACAAGCTCACTCCATGGGAGCAACTGCGCGCACGGCTCGGAATTGCGCCGGACGCCTGCGCGCACATAGGCGACGATCTGCCCGATCTGCCCATCCTCGTGCGCTGCGGCCTCGCCGCGACGGTTCCGCATGCACCGACTCCGATCAAGGAGCACGCGCACTACATCACGCGCAGCGACGGCGGTTCCGGCGCGGTGCGCGAGCTCTGCGAGCTTATCCTCACCGCACGCGGCGAGCTCGAGTCGACGCTGCGCGCGTACGCGGCATGAAGCTGCGACCGCTTCAACTCGATCGCTTCATCGGGTGGTCGCCGGTGCTGCTGCTCGGCGCGTTCGCAGCGTTGACCTACTGGCTGGACGCGCAGGTCCAGGTCGGCAACCGCAAGTTCGACGGATCGAACCGTCACGACCCGGACATCTACATCGAGAACTTCCGCGCTGTCAGTCTCGATGCTCAGGGACGCGTACGCCAGTCGCTTACCGCCAAGTCGGCGCGACATTTTCCCGACGACGACACGACTGACCTGCAAGGACCGCAGATCATCTTCAGCGATCCGGACAAGCCCCACCTCACGGTGTCGTCCGAACGCGCCACCATCACCGGCGATCGCGAGCACGCGTACTTCACCGGCAACGTCAAGGGAGTGCGCGAGGCCGCGCCTGCCGATGCGAAGAACGGGGCCATCACGCTGACCAGCGAATTTCTTCACGTCATTCCGAAGGAGGATCGCGTCGTGACCGACAAGCCGGTGACGATCCAGGACGAGCGTGGGATAATCAGCGCGACCGGAATGGAATTCGACAACCGCAGCAAGAAGATCAAGTTCGGCTCGCGCGTCCACGGTCAGATGCTCCCGCAGAAATGAGCGCGCGCACTGCCTCGATGAACCGCACGCTGGCCGCATCGCCGCGGAGTTGCGGGACGCGACTCCTCGTCGCGGCGCTGACCTGCGCGGCGTGTCTCGCCGCTTCGCCGGCGCACGCCGAGCGTGCCGATCGCGAAAAACCGATCTTCTACCAGGGTGATACCGGCGGCGCCAACTTGAACAGCAAGGACGGCGAGCTGGCGGGCAATGTCGTCATCACGCAGGGGACGCTGACCATCCACGCCGACCGCATCGTGTTCCATCAGAACGCCGACAACTCGCTGTCGGCCACCGCCTACGGCAATCCCGTGACGTTCCGGGAAAAGCGCGACGGCGTCGATGAATACTACGAAGGCTACGCGCAGCGCGCGGTCTACAACGGGCAAAAGCGATTCCTGGAGCTGTTCGACCGCGCGCTGCTGAAAAAGAGCGGCGACGAGATCCGCAGCAACTACATCA
>JBDTZQ010000102.1:0-10782 GCA_040005035.1 Betaproteobacteria bacterium
CGCACGCGGAGGTCAGGCGCTTGCGCAGAGGGTCTGTCTGCGCTGGAAGCGTTTGGTCGGCAGGTGCGGGAAACTGCTCGATGACCACGCGCGGGCGTCCTTCGACCTCGTAGCGCGGACGGGCGGTGACCGCGCGCATCGCGACCCGCGCGGCCGGCCCCTGCGCCGTGACGATACGCAGCGACCTGCCACCGGCGCCTTCGCGCGCCAGCGTATCGTCGACGGCGGCAAGCAGCGCCGTCTGGCATATCGCCGTGTCGTAGAACCGCATCTGGATGGTCAGCGCGTGCGCCAGCAGCACGGCGACGCCCAGCGAGACCCAGACGACGGCGCGCACGCGGTGGTCGACCCACAGTCGGCGCAGTATCGCGGCCACCGCCAGCGACATGGCGAGCGCGCTCCCGTACATGCATTGCAGCCCGGGATTGGGAATCGACAGCACCGGAAGCAGGAAGACGAAATAGCCCGCGACGTACGCCACGGCCCATCGCGTTCCGTACAGGCGCGCGATGGCCGCCACGAGGACGAGATGCGCGAGCGCGGCTGCGGCAGGCTGCCACGGCGACGCGAACACCGCGTCGGACATCTCGTACAGATTCGGTCGAAACGGAAAAGCGAACAGGCGCCACGCGTTCCACGGAACATTGGACGCCGCCGGCGTATACATCGCCACGCCGCCACCGGTCGCCGACGCCACGATCGCCGAGCTTCGGTAGGCGAGATACAGCGCGACCGGAAGCGACGCCAGCATTACCGCCATCGCGTGGAAGCGCGCGCTGAAGCGCGCCGCGTCGCGCAGCCACGCGACGTACGCCAGCACGGCCACCGCGGCGGGTGCGATTAGCGCCGTCTCTTTGCACAACAGCGCCGCGGTGGTCGCGAGCACGATGGCGGCGGCCTGGACGGGACCTGGGGCGAGTGGGGAAGGCCGCACCACCACCGCGGCCACCAGCAGCAGGAACGCGATGTAGAGCTGGTCGAACGATGCCGCGATCCAACCGGTAGCGATGGTGGTCAGCGGCGAGACGACGAACAGCGCTCCCGCCAGCCATGCGAGGGTGCGCCCGGCATCGGCGCGCAGCAGAACCCATACGAAAACCAGCGCCACCACCGCGTGGTTGATCACGCTCGCCAGATGCACAACCCACGGCGCCGACTGCATCCATCGCGCGACCAGCCCCTGTTGGAGAAAGCCCAGGGGTCGCAGCGGATAGCCGAATTCCGGACCCGGGCGCAGCGTCGTGTATGCAACCGTGAAGTCGAGCCACCCGCGGGCGTCGACATGGTCGAACTTCTGCCACTCGTCGTTGGAGTAGAAGCCGGGTGCCGCGATCACGATCGCGTGCGTGGCGAGCGTCAGCGCGATCAGCGCGGCGGGGGCGATCCAGGGATGCGCCGCGGTGAATTCACCGAAGGACCAGGCACCGACCCGCGTTTGCATCGGCGCGCTGCGGGAACGTCCGGTGAGTCCCGCTCAGCGCGTCAGAAACCGAAGCGTTAGCTGAGCGCCTTGCCCAGCGCGACTTCGAAGCGGCCGAGCCCTTCGAGGATCTCGTCGAGGCTGATCACCAGCGAGGGCGCGATGCGGATGACGTCGGGGCCGGCCATGAGCACGATGAGTCCCGAGTCGCTGCACGCCTTCATCACATCGCCGGCCTTTCCCTGCCACGGCGCCTTGAGCTCGCAGCCGAGCCAAACGCCTTCGCCGCGGATGTCGGCGAAGAATTCGCGACGCTCGTTGATCGTGCGCAGGCCTTCCATGAACAGCGCATGGCGCGCACGCACGCCGTCGAGCACCTCGGTGGTATTGACGATGTCGAACACCGCGCCGGCGACGGCGCAGGCGAGCGGATTGCCGCCGAAGGTCGTGCCGTGCACGCCGACCGAGAACGCGCTGGCGATTTCGGCCGTGGTCAGCATCGCGCCGATCGGAAACCCCCCGCCCAGCCCCTTGGCCGAGGTGAGGATGTCGGGAACGATGCCCTTCTGCATGTACGAGAACAGCGCGCCGGTGCGGCCCATGCCGCTCTGGATCTCGTCGAAGATAAGCAGCGCGTCGTGCTCGTCGCACAGCCGCCGCGCCGCGGCCAGGAACTCCGGCGTTCCCGGGATCATGCCGCCTTCACCCTGCATCGGCTCGAGGATGACCGCGCAGATGTCGTCTCCGCCTTCTTCGTCGAACGCCGCTTCCAGCCCGGAAACGTCGTTGTAGCGGATGTGGGTGAAGCCCGTCGGCTGCGGGCCGAAGCCGGTGGCGTATTTGGCCTGGCCGCCTGCGGTCACCGTGAACAGCGTGCGGCCATGAAAGGCGTTGAGCGTCGACACCACGCGCGACTTGGCGACGCCGAAGTGATCGTGCGCGTAGCGGCGCGCCAGCTTGAGCGCGGCCTCGTTGGCCTCGGCCCCGGAATTGCAGAAGAACACACGCTCGGCGAAAGTCGCGTCGACCAGCTTCTTGGCCAAACGCAGGGCCGGCTCGTTGGTCATCCAGTTCGAGACGTGCCAGATCGTGCGCGCCTGCTCGGTGAGCGCGCGCACCATCGCCGGGTGGCAGTGGCCCAGCGCGGTGACCGCCACGCCGCTGGCGAAATCGATGTACATGCGGCCGTGCTGGTCCCACACTCGCGAGCCTTCGCCGCGCACCGGGATGAACTGCGCGGGCGCGAAGCACGGCACCATGTACTGGTCGAACATGGCGCGCGTCACCGGCAGGGCATCGGCGCCGCCGCTGGTCGCGGGAACGCCCGAGGCGAGCGCGAGCGCGGCGCTGACCATTTCGGCGGAGGAGGCGGAGGAGGCAGCCATGGCGTTCCTTATGGGCCCTCGCGGGCGGCGATCGCCTGGATTTCGATGCGGTATTCGGGACGCGCCAGCTTCGCCTGCACCGTCGCGCGCGCCGGCAGGTCGCCCTGCGGCACCCAGGCGTCCCACACTTCGTTCATCGCGGCGAAATCGGCCATGTCGGTGAGGTAGATGGTCACCGACAGCAGCCGCGACTTGCTGCTGCCGAGCTCGCCCAGCAGCCTGTCGATCTGCGCCAGGACGTCCCGAGCCTGCGCGCGCACGTCGACCGCCGGGTCGGTCGCAACCTGGCCCGCGAGATAGATAGTCGAGCCGTGCACGACCGCGTCGGAAAGCCTCTTTCCGGGGCGCACTCGCTGGATGCTTTCGGCGGCCACGTCGATGTCCTCTGCTATCCTCGAACCCTGGACGAACATTGTAGACGAAATGGCGTCATTTCGATGAAGGCAGGTGCCATCCTATCGGCGATCGCCATGTTGGGCGTTGCGTCCCTGCTCCCGGCGGTGGCCCGCGCGCAGCAGCTCGTGTACTCGGCGGCCTTCGTTTCCGAAACCGTGCCCGCGGTCGTGGCGGTGGGCGCCGACGCCAACGTGTCGATCACCATGCGCAACACCGGATCGCGGACGTGGGTGCAGGCGGAGGGCGACGTCTTCCTGGCCACGCAGGAGCCGCAGGACAACTACTACTGGTGCATACAGGGCAATCCGTACGGCAGCCGTTCTGGCAACCGCGTGCTGCTTCCGCGCGACGTCGCGCCTGGCGCGGAGGTGACCTTCGACTTCGTCGTGCGACCCTTGGGCTGCAGGTTCGCGGCGCCCGCGCCGCTGCGTTTCCGCATGCTCTCGCAGGCGTTCGGGACCTTCGGCGAGGAGACGCCCGATCCGATGATCGGAGTGGCCTCCGGCGCCGACTACGTTTCGCAGCAGGTTCCCGCCACCGTGCCCGCGGGCGCGACCGTCCAGGTCACGGTGACCTTCAAGAACACGTCGACGGCGACGTGGAATCCCTCGGACGGCTATGCGTTGGTATCGGCCTCTCCGCTCGGCAACACCACGTGGGGAACGAGTAGCGTGACGCTTCCGTCAGCGGTGGCGCCGGGCGACTCGGTGACGTTCAGCTTCTTCGTGGTAGCGCCCGCGACGCCGGGTACCTACACCTTCCAATGGCAGATGAGCGCGACGGGGGGAGCGCCGTTCGGCAAGCTGTCGCCGGCCACGACCGTAACCGTGGTGACAGCCGGACCGCCCAACTACAGCGGATTGTGGTGGAACAGTCCCGCCGGCTCCGAATCCGGGTGGGGCATCAACCTCGCGCACGAGTCCGATACGATCTTCGCGACCTGGTTCACCTACGACGCGACCGGCAAGGGGCTGTGGCTGTCGATGACGGCGCGCGCGAGCGGAACGGGCACCTTCGCAGGCGCGCTGATGCAGTCGAGCGGACCCGCGTTCAGCGCCGTTCCGTTCGCTCCGGCGCAGGTGCGAAATGTCACGGTTGGAAGCGCGGCGCTCACCTTCACCGACAAGAACAACGCCACCTTCGCCTACACGCTGAAAGGCATTACGCAGACCAAGACGATCACGCGCCAGATATTCGGTGCGCAGCTGCCGACGTGCACGTTCAATCTCGTGACCGACCTCAGCACCGCCTACAACTATCAGGACCTGTGGTGGGCCGCGCCTGCGGGGTCGGAAGCTGGCTGGGGATTGAACGTCACCCAGCAGGGCGACGTGATATTCCTTACCTGGTTCACCTACGGCACCGACGGCGCGCCGATGTGGGTGTTCGCGGGCGCGCCGAAAACGGCGCCGGGCGTGTATTCCGGGAAGCTCTATCGCACCACGGGCCCTGCGTTCAACGCGATGCCCTTCCTATCCTCGAACGTGGTCGCGACCGAGGTGGGAACCGCGAGCGTCACCTTCACGGATGGCAAGACCGGCACGTTCGCGTACACGCTCGATGGCGTGACGCAGACCAAGGCGATCACGCGCGAAATCCTCGTTGCGCCCGGGACCGTCTGCCAGTAGCCCGTTGGCCGGTAGCCCCTCTGCCGGTAGCCCGTCTGCCAGAAGCGCGCGGGCTTTCAGTCGACCTTCGCGCCGGACGCTTTCACCACCTTCGCCCACTTTTCGGTTTCGGTGCGGATGTGCGCCGCGAATTGCTCGGGTGGGCCGCCCGCGGCTTCCGCGCCTTGCGCCACGAGCTGCTGCTTGCCTTCCGGGCTCTGCAGCCACTTGTTCACTTCGCCGTTGATGCGCGCGATCACCGTAGCCGGTGTTCCGGCCGGCGCCAGCACACCGAACCACGAGCTCGCTTCGAACCCGGGTAGTCCGGACTCGGCGATGGTTGGCACGTCGGGAAGCGCCGGCGCGCGCTTCGCCGAAGTCACCGCGATGGCCCGGAGCTTCCCGCCCTTGATCTGCGGCAGCGACGAGGGAAGGTTGTCGAACATGATCTGCACTTGCCCTCCGAGCAGGTCGGCGAGCGCCGGCGCGCTTCCCTTGTACGGGACGTGCGTCATGTCGACGCCGGCCATGGTCTTGAACAGCTCGCCCGACAGATGTATCGACGTGCCGTTGCCCGACGATGCGAAGTTGATGGTGCCTGGCTTGGACTTGGCGAGCTTGATCAGGTCGGCGACCGAAGTGACCGGCACCGAGGGGTTGACCACCAGCACGTTCGGCACGCCCGCGACCAGCACGACCGGTGCGAAGTCCTTGACGTGGTCGTAAGGCATCTTGGCGTAGAGGCCCGGGTTGATGGAGTGCGTCCCGACCGTTCCCATGAGCAGGGTGTAGCCGTCGGGCGGGCTCTTGGCGACGAGGTCGGAACCGATGTTGCCTCCGGCGCCGGGGCGGTTGTCGACCACGACCGACTGTCCCAGCGTCTCGGTGAGGCGCTTGGCCACGTCGCGCGCCAGGATGTCGGTGGTTCCGCCGGCGGGGAATGGGACGATCAGTTTGATCGCGTGGGTGGGATAGGTCTGCGCGACCGCGCCGTGCGCGAAAAACGCAAACAGAACTGCAGCAGCCCAGCGACGATCGTAAGTCATGGCCAACCTCCGTTGTCGCCCCGGCTCAGGCCGGGGTCCCATGTTGTGCGCGACAGCACTTGAGTCCCGGCCTGCGCCGGGACGACGGATCGGCGTGTCGTCGCGCTCGATTCGTCAATCGACCTTGGCGCCCGAGTCCTTGACGATTTTCGCGTACTTGGGAATCTCGCTCCTGATAAGCGCTTCGAACTGCTCCGGCGTGGTCGGCGACGGCTCCGCGCCCTGCTGAGCAAAAAACGCTTTCATCTCCGGGGTTCCCAGGATGCGGGTGACTTCCGTGTTCCACTTGGCGACGATCTCCTTCGGCGTTCCCGCCGGCGCCATGAAACCCCACCAGGTGTAGATGTCGAACCCCGGCAATCCTGCCTCCGCGAGCGTCGGCAGGTCGGGGACCAGGGGCGAGCGCTTCGCGGTCGTCACCGCCACCGCCTTGAGCTTGCCGGCGCGAACCTGCTGCATCGAGTTGGCGAGGTTGTCGAACATGAGCTGGGTGTCTCCGGCGAGCAGCGCCTGCAGCGCCGGAGCACCTCCCTTGTAGGGAATGTGCACCATGTCGATGTGTGCGTCGGTCTTGAACAGCTCGCCGGCAAGATGACCGGCGCTGCCGTTGCTGCCGGAGCCGAAGGAGAGCTTGCCGGGATTCGCCTTGGCGTAGGCGATCATTTCCGGGACGGTGCCGAATGGCGCGGAAGGGTTGATCACCAGCACGTTCGGGGTCACCGCTACCAGTGTGATCGGCGCGAAGTCCTTGATCGGATCGTAGGGCAGCTTGCCGTAGAGCGTGACGTTGACGGCGTGCGTCGAGAGCGCGCCTTCGAGGATGGTGTAGCCGTCGGGCGCGCTCTTGGCGACAAGGTCCGCGCCGATGTTGCCGCCGGCGCCCGGCCGATTGTCGATGATCACCGGCTGGCCCCAAGCCTCGGTGAGCTTCTGGCCGATGGCGCGCGCGACGACGTCGAGCGAACCACCTGCGGGAAACGGCACCACCAGGCGGATCGGCTTGCTCGGATAGGGATTGGCGCCTGCGCCGGAAATTGCCTGCGCCATCGGTGCACTGGAGGCGAGCATGGCGGCGGCGTACACCAGCGCGCCACGTACGACGGACAACCCGGACATCGGAACTCCTCTGGAAACTGCATCGTTCGAGAGTGCCGGATTCTAGCAGCAACGCTCTCCCGCATTTGCCGCCTCCAGGGCGACAGAGCATAATTACGAGTTAACCTTTTTGCGCATCGTCACCGGATTTCAGGATTTCACGAATGAACAAGTGGGTCATCGGCAGTATCGCCGCGATTGTGCTCGCTGTCGTGGGCGGCGGTAGCTATTGGCTGGGGCAGCAACGTCCCGGACCGGGTGCGGCGCCGAAGACGGCGGGTCCTCCCGCGGGGGCGCCCGGAGGCGCCCAAACCAACGCGGTGAGCATCGAAGCGTCCAAGGTCGCGCGCATCGCGCTGCCTCAGGGCATCACCGCAGTGGGAAGCCTGCGTTCCGACGAATCGGTGACGCTTCGTCCGGAGGTGGCGGGGCGCATCAGCGCAATCCAGTTTCGAGAAGGCGAGCGCGTGACGAAGGGAACGCCGCTGGTCCGGCTCGACACCGCGGTCGCCGAGGCGGAAGCGCAGCAGGCGCGCGCCAACCTGAAGCTGGCTCAGCAGAAGAATGCGCGCGCCATCGACCTGCAGACCAAAGGATTCGTGTCGGGACAAGCCAAGGACGAGGCCGAGAACAGCCTGCGCGTGGCCGAGGCGGCGCTGGCGCTGTCCGAGGCGAAGCTGGCCAAGCTCACGATCGTCGCGCCCTTTACCGGCATCCTCGGGCTGCGCTCGGTAAGCGTCGGCGACTACGTGAAAGAGGGCGCCGACATGGTCAATCTCGAGGCGGTCGATCCGCTCAAGGTCGACTTCCGCGTGCCCGAGATCTATCTCCAGCAGCTCAAGGTCGGACAGACCATGCAGCTCACGCTCGACGCGATGCCGGGCAAGAACTACGAAGCCAAGGTTTTCGCGATCAATCCGCTGATCGACGCCGCCGGCCGCGCCGTGGTCATTCGCGCCCAGGTCGGCAACCAGGGTACCGTGCTGCGCCCGGGCATGTTTGCTCGGGTGCGCCTGCTGACGCGCGAACTGCAGGAGGCAATGGTCGTGCCCGAGCAGGCGATCGTTCCGCAGGGCGACGAGTGGTACGTGTTCCGCGTCGTCGACGACAAGGTGCAACGTACCAAGGTCGTCATAGGCCAGCGCCGCGACGGCAAGACCGAGATCGTCAGCGGCTTGCAGGATGGCGACGTGGTGGTCACCGCCGGCCAGCTCAAGTTGCGTGACGGCGTTTCGGTGGCGATCGCCGCCGCGCCAGCCGCGTCCGCGCCCGCGCCGTCGCCGGTGTCGTCGAGCCCCGCCGCTTCGATGCCGGCAAACCCCGCGGCATCGGTGACCGCTGGCCCGGCCCGTGCCAGCGCGCCGGCGAAAGCCGACGCTGCGGCTCCGCCCACGCCCAAATCCTGACCGGACACGCGTCGATGCAACTACCCGAGATTTGCGTCAAGCGCCCCGTCCTCGCGACGGTGCTCTCGCTCATCATCGTGCTGGTCGGGCTGATCTCGTACACGCGTCTTTCGGTGCGCGAGTACCCGCGCATCGACGAGCCGGTGGTGAGCGTGCAGACGACGTATCGCGGCGCGTCCGCCGAGGTCGTCGAGTCGCAGGTTACCAAGCCGCTCGAGGATTCGCTGGCCGGGATCGAGGGCGTCGAGATCATGACCTCGCAGAGCCGATCCGAGATCAGCCAGATCAACGTTCGCTTCACCTTGAAGCGCGATCCCGATTCGGCCGCAGCCGACGTTCGCGACAAGGTGGCGCGCGCCCGCGGCAAGCTGCCGGACACCATCGACGAGCCGATCATCGCCAAGGTCGAGGCCGATTCCAACCCCGTCATCTACATCGCGGTCGAGGCGGGAACGCTGTCGACGCTCGAGGCGTCCGACTACGTCAAGCGCTACGTACAGCCGCGGCTTTCGGTGCTGCCCGGCGCCGCCGACGTGCGCATCTTCGGCGAGCGACGCGTGTCGATGCGCATAAACATCGACCGCACGCGCCTCGCCGCCTACAAGCTCACCGTGCAGGACGTCGAGGACGCCATCCGCCGGCAGAACGCGGAAATACCTGCCGGGCGCATCGAATCGACCGCGCGTGAGTTCACCGTCGTCGCCGAGACCGACGTACAGACGGCCGAGCAGTTCAACAACATCATCGTCGCTAACGTCGGCGGGTATCCGGTGCGGGTCCGCGACCTGGGCAGCACCGCGATCGGCGCGGTCGACGAGCGCACGGTGTCGCGGTTCAACGGCAAGCCGTCGCTCAACATCGGTGTCATCAAGCAGGCAGTCTCCAATCCGCTCGAGCTCTCCAAGGCGGTACGCGCGGAGGTCGACAAGATGAACGGCGGCCTGCCGCCGGGCATGAAGCTCATCGTCGCGTACGACACGTCGGTGTTCATCGAGAAATCGATCGGCTCGGTGTTCGAGACCATCGCCGAGGCGATCGCGCTGGTTGTGCTGGTGATTTTCTTTTTCCTGCGCAACCTGCGCGCCACGCTGATTCCGATCGTGACCATTCCGGTGTCGCTGGTCGGCGCCTTCGGGCTCATGTACGCCTTCGGCTTTACCGTCAACACGTTGACGCTGCTGGCCATGGTGCTTGCGATCGGCCTGGTGGTGGACGACGCGATCGTGATGCTCGAGAACATCTTCCGCCATGTCGAGGGAGGCATCCCGCGCAAGGAGGCTGCGATCCAGGGCGCGCGCGAGATCGGCTTCGCGATCATCGCGATGACGCTCACGCTGACCTCGGTGTTCGCGCCGCTCGCCTTCGCCACCGGCCGCACCGGAAGGTTGTTCATCGAGTTCGCGCTGACGTTGGCGGGCGCGGTGCTGGTGTCGGGCTTCGTCGCGCTGACGCTGACGCCGATGATGTGCTCGCTGCTCTTGCGCCATGAGAAGAAGCACTCGTGGCTGTTCAACACCATCGAGGGATGGATCAATGGCGTCACCAACGCCTATCGGCGCGCTCTGACGGCGGTGCTACACGCGCGCTGGTTGATCGTCGGCGTGTGGCTGGCAGTGGCGGCGCTCGGCGCGATGTTCTTCATGATCCTCAAGTCCGAGCTCGCGCCGCTCGAGGACCGGGGCGTCATACTCGGCATCGTGTCGACGCCGCAGGGCTCGACGCCGCAGTACACGGCGGAGCAGCTGCGCTCGATCGAGGCCTTCTACGCGACGATCCCGGAAGCGGCCGCGTATACCGCGATCGCCGGATTCCCGACCGTCGTCGACGGCATCGCCGTGCTTCGGCTCAAGCCGTGGGAGGAGCGCACCAAGCGTCAGCTGCAGATCACCGACGAGCTGCGGCCGAAGATGATGGGCATTCCAGGCGCGCTCGCCTTCGCAGTGAACCCGCCGTCGCTCGGGCAGCCATTCCGCTCGACCCCGATCGAATACGTGCTCATGTCGCAGGTCCCGTATCCGGAGCTGCAGCGCGTCGTCGACCGATTCCTCGACGAGGCGCGCAAGTATCCCGGCGTGCAGAACCTCAACATCGACCTGCGCCTCAACACGCCCGAGGTCCGCGTCGCGATCAATCGCGACAAGCTCTCCGACATCGGTGTTGCCGTCGACACCGTCGGACGCACGCTCGAGACCATGCTCGGCGGGCGACAGGTGACGCGCTTCAAGAAGGATGGCGAGCAGTACGATGTGATCGTGCAGGTCGCGCCGCTCGATCGCGCGACGCCCGCCGACATCAGCGACTCGTACGTGCGCGCCAAGGACGGCAGCATGGTCCAGCTATCGAATCTGGTGACCGTGCGCGAAGGCGTGGCTCCGCAGTCGCTCAACCACTTCAACCGGCTGCGCGCGGTCAAGGTGACCGGCACGC
>JBDTZQ010000017.1:0-33182 GCA_040005035.1 Betaproteobacteria bacterium
GCGCGGCGAGCATCTGGCCCACCTGGTTGGCGTCGTCGTCGATCGCCTGCTTGCCGAGGATAACCAGCTGCGGCTGCTCCTTGTCGACGAGCGCTTTGAGCAGCTTCGCCACCGCCAGCGGCTGCAGCTCGACATCGGTCTCCACCAGGATGGCGCGGTCGGCGCCGATCGCGAGCGCGGTGCGCAGCGTCTCCTGGCAGGCGGCGGTGCCGCACGACACCACGACGACCTCGGTAACGACGCCCTTTTCCTTGAGCCGCATGGCCTCCTCGACGGCGATTTCGTCGAAGGGGTTCATCGACATCTTGACGTTGGCGGTATCGACGCCGGTCCCGTCTGCCTTCACCCGGACCTTGACGTTGTAATCGACGACGCGCTTGACGGCTACGAGGGCTTTCATGGCGGGGACCTGGGTGGTTCGTGGCGCGAAGGCCGGCGCGCGAGCTCGAGACTTGCCGCACGTGGCTCACGGCGCTGGGGCCGCGAATTATAGCGCGAACGCAGTCCGCGCCAGAATCGCCCTGGCGCAGTGTTCGCAGTATCAGGGGCGCGAAGCGACGCTTCGGCGGCAGGAAAAAGGCCGCCTCAGGAAATCCCAGGTGGCCACGGGTACCCCAGGCAACGCACAGAGGGCAGCGTCCGACGCGGCCCCGACCGCTACGCGCGCACGACGTCGCAGCTGGGAGCGTCGCCGTTCATCGTGCCTTTCCAGGTCAGCGCATTGTTCGTGCGTACCGGATCCGGGACGACCTGATCGGGATCGACCAGCACGTCGATTTGCGTGACGTCCTTGGCGAAGTAGCGCGTCTGGCCGAGATCGAGATTGAACACCGCCGACACGCCCATCGGGATGGGGAGGCTTGCATAGACGTCCTGGCGCACACCGCTGGACCACGTCACCCGCGCCAACACGCGGAAGGACGAGATCTCCCCGTAGATCTGCTCCCTTGGCGGGATGATGTCGGCGCCGAGGTTCTGC
Source organism: Betaproteobacteria bacterium (assembly GCA_040005035.1). Taxonomy (GTDB): domain Bacteria; phylum Pseudomonadota; class Gammaproteobacteria; order Burkholderiales; family Casimicrobiaceae; genus PALSA-1003. The sequence continues at coordinate 980 of JBDTZQ010000017.1, forward strand.
ACGCGCACGCTGACGACCAGTGCGCCATCAGTGGAGCGGCGGCAGGCGATCTGACGCAGGTTCAAGTCCGAACGCAGCGGCCGGTCGTAAATGGGGTAGAAAAACATCGTCTCGTCGGGGTAGCTGATGATGTACGGCGGCCGGTTGCGATCCTGCGCCGCCGGCGTGTCGTTGAACCCGATGGTGAAGATCGGCGACGAGAACCTGGAGTCGGGGGCTGGGTTGATCTGGCAGCCCGCAAGCAAGGCGGCAGCCAGTCCGATCGCGATAACGTGGCGCATGTGCGTCTCCAAATACATTGTCATACCCCGCGCGGCCGCGAAACCCCTTCGGCCGTCCCCTCGCCCACGCCAATGATGCCGGTGGTTCGAACAAAAGGTCAACCAAAACAGGGAGAAACACGAAATTGCTCATTCGCAATGTGGCAAATAGCGTCCGACGAGGGCGTCGAAGCTTGCGAGGACCTTGGCGTTGGCGTCCATGTCGCGCGACGCCCGTTGTCGAGCCTGAGCGTCCGCGAGCGGGCGGCCCCGGACATCGAGCGCCTGCGCCGTGACCAGTGCGCCGCGCTCGTAGACAGCCTCGCTGCGCAGGCTGCCATCGGCGTGGTAGCTGCGAACCACGCCATTGATCACACCGCCGCTGAAAGGCGCTTCCAGCTTCTTGGCCGTCTCGCGACCGCCGGCGGTGTACCAGAGCGCAACCGTGCCCGTGCGGGCATCACGGTCGTACGGTATGACCGCGCTGCGCGCCCCGCCCGCGGTCCAGAAAATGAAGGTGCCCGTCTTGCTGCCCTGGGCGAACGCTCCACTGCTGCGCAGGCGCCCATCCGGGCTTCGCAGCTCGAACGCGCCGTTGACCGCGCCGCCGCGGCAGGCGACTCGCGCCACCAGCGATTCGTCCGCGAACGCGGGCGCCGCCATCAGCGTGGCGGCAAGCAACGTCAATGCCCGCGCCGCGCCCACCATGCCGCGAGCTCGCCGACGATGCCGCGGCGGAAGGCGAGCACGCAGACGACGAAGATCGCGCCGATGATCACCGTCACCCACTGCCCGAATGCGGCGAGATAGTTCTCCAGCCCGATGATGACGAACGCTCCGACGACCGGCCCGAATATCGTGCCCATGCCGCCGAGCAGCGTCATCAGGACGACCTCGCCCGACATAGTCCAATGCACGTCGGTCAGCGATGCAAGCTGGAACACGATCGCCTTGGTCGCGCCGGCCAGCCCCGCCAGCGTCGCCGACAGGACGAACGCAAGCAGCTTGTAGCGGTCGACGTCATAACCGAGCGAGATCGCGCGCGGCTCGTTCTCGCGAATGGCCTTGAGCACGTGGCCGAACGGCGAATGCACGGCGCGGTAAATCACTCCGAAGCCGATGAGGAATATCGCCATCACGACGTAGTACATCACCAGCGTGTTGTTGAGATCGAGCAGACCGAACAGGCGGCCCCGCGGAACCGACTGGATGCCGTCTTCGCCGTGCGTGAACGGGGACTGCAGGCAGAAAAAGAAGAACATCTGCGCCAGCGCCAGCGTGATCATGGCGAAATAGATGCCCTGGCGGCGGATCGCCAGCACGCCGACGACCACGCCGAGCGCCGCGGCGCTCGCGGTCCCGGTCAGGATCGCGAGCTCGGGCGGCCAGCCCCATTCCTTGGCGGCATGCGCGCACACGTAGCCGGCGCTGCCGAGAAACATCGCGTGCCCGAACGAGAGCAGCCCGCCGAATCCGATCAGCAGGTTGAACGCGCACGCGAACAACGCGAAGCACAGCGCCTTCATCAGGAACACGGGGTACAGGCCGACCAGGGGCGCCACTGCCAGCACCGCGGCGAATACCGCGAGGACGACGAGGGGCGAGGCGCGTGACGGCGTGGCGCCGTCGGCTGGCCGGGGCGTCGTGGTCATCGCCTAACGCTCCTTTCCGAACAGTCCCGCCGGGCGCACGATGAGCACGATCACCATGACGACGAAAATGACCGTGTTCGACGCTTCCGGATAGAACACCTTGGTCAGTCCCTCGACCACGCCCAGTCCGAAGCCGGTGATCACCGCGCCCATGATCGAGCCCATGCCGCCGATGACGACCACCGCGAACACGACGATGATGAGGTTCGCCCCCATTTGCGGGTTCACCTGGTAGATCGGCGCCGCCATCACGCCCGCGAACGCCGCGAGCGCGACGCCGAAGCCGTAGGTCAGCGTGATCATGCGCGGCACGTTGATGCCGAACGCCTGCACCAGTGCCGGATTCTCGGTCGCCGCGCGCAAATACGATCCAAGCTTGGTGCGTTCGATCACAAACCATGTCGATACGCACACCAGCACCGAGGCGACGATCACCCAGGCGCGGTATTTCGGCAGGAACATGAAGCCCAGGTTGAAGGCGCCGGCGAATTCCTCCGGAAGCCGGTACGGCTGTCCCGAGCTCCCGTAGTAGTTCGTGAACACGCCCTGGAAAATGAGTGCGAGCCCGAACGTCAGCAGCAACCCGTAGAGGTGGTCGAGCTTGTAGAGGCGCGAGAGCATGGTGCGTTCGATCACCACGCCGACGCCGCCAACAACGAGCGGCGCGATCAGCAGCGACCACCAGTAGCCGACGCCCCACTTCTCCAGCAGCAACCACGCACAGAACGCCCCGACCATGTACTGCGCGCCGTGCGTGAAATTAATGATGTTGAGCAGCCCGAAGATCACCGCCAGCCCGAGCGACAGCATGGCGTAGAAGGAGCCGTTGATCAGCCCGATCAACAGCTGGCCGAACAGCGCCTGCGTCGGGATGCCGAAGATTTCAGTCATGGCATCGAGGTCATGGTGGCGGCCGGTCTCCCGGCAGCCCACCGCGCTCCGTTGCCTGTCGTTACGAGCAAAGCGAGGGACCTGCTGTGGCATTTCACAGCAGATCCCTCCGCGCTCCGCGCCTCGGGATGACGCATCCGCTGACGCGGATGCGTTACTTGACCAGCGCGCACTCGCCGTCCTTCAGGGGACGGAACGCCTGATCCGCGGGAATCGTCGAACGCACCTTGTAGTAGTCCCACGGCGCCTTCGACTCCGATGGCTTCTTCACTTCCATCAGATAGGCCTGATGGATCTTGCGGCCATCGACGCGGATCGTGCCCTTGCCGAACAACGGGTCGTCGGTGGGCATTTCCTTCATCTTCGCGACCACCTTGGTGCCGTCGTCGCTCTTCAGCGCCTCGACCGCCTTCAGGTAGTGCAGCACGGCGGCGTAGACACCGGCGTGCACCATGGTCGGGTGGATTCCCTTGTTGACCGCCTCGAAACGCTTCGAGAACGCGCGCGTCTGGTCGTTCATGTCCCAGTAGAAGGTGTTGGTGACGATGAGGCCCTGCGCAGTCGGCAGCCCCAACGCATGGACATCGGTGAGGAACACCAGCAGCCCCGCGAGGTTCTGGCCGCCCTTGACGATGCCGAACTCGGCCGCCTGCTTGATCGAGTTGGTAGTGTCGCCGCCGGCATTCGCCAGCCCGACGATCTTGGCTTTGGACGCTTGCGCCTGCAACAGGAACGAGCTGAAGTCCTGCGTATTGAGCGGGGCCCGCACCTTGCCGAGCACCTTGCCGCCGTTCTTGAGCACCACGGCTTCGGTGTCGCGCTCGAGCGCATGGCCGAACGCGTAGTCGGCGGTGATGAAGAACCACGTATCGCCACCACTCTTGACGATCGCGCCGCCGGTACCGTTGGCGAGCATCCACGTGTCGTAGCTCCAGTGCACGGTGTTCGGCGAGCATGCCTTGCCGGTCAGATCCGACGATGCAGGTCCCGACGCGAGGAACGTCTTGCCCTTGTCCCGGGTTATCTGGTTGACCGCCAGCGCAACGCCCGAGTTGGGAACGTCGACGATCACATCGACCTTGTCGACGTCGTACCACTGCCGCGCGATGTTCGATCCGATGTCGGGCTTGTTCTGATGGTCCGCCGAGACGACCTCGACCTTGATGCCGCGCTTCTCGATGCCCGAATCCTCGATCGCCAGCTTCGCCGCCGCGACCGATCCCGCTCCGGCAAGGTCGGTGTAGAGGCTCGACATGTCGGTCAGTACGCCGATCTTGATCATGTTGTCCGAGATCTGCGCCTGTGCTCCGCCGGCGATCGCGGCGAGCGCGAGCGCCAGGATGCTGCGTTTGAATCTTTTCATGGTGCCTCCTTCAAGTGGGTCGGTGGTGATGGTTGACTGCGCGTGCTCACACGCCCAGATATTCATGCAGCTTTTGCATATTCGCGTCGAGCGCGGCGTTGGGGATCATGTCCACGATCTGCCCGCGCTCCATGACGTAGTGACGGTCGGCGACGGTGGCCGCAAACCGGAAATTCTGCTCGACCAGGAGAATGGTGAAGCCCTTGGCTTTGAGCGCGGCGATGGTGCGGCCGATCTGCTGCACGATCACTGGCGCTAGACCTTCGGTGGGCTCGTCAAGCATGAGCAGGCGCGCGCCGGTGCGAAGGATACGCCCTATCGCCAGCATCTGCTGCTCGCCTCCCGACAATTTGGTGCCCTGGCTATGCAGCCGCTCCTTGAGATTGGGAAACAGCTCGAAGATCTGCGCCAAGGTGAGCCCCCCCGGGCGAACCTGCGGCGGCAGCATGAGGTTTTCCTCGACGTTGAGGCTGGAGAAGATGCCGCGCTCTTCCGGGCAGATGGCGATGCCGAGCCGGGCGATCTGGTTGGAAGGCAGGGTCGAGGTCTCGGTACCGTCAAAGACGATCGCTCCCTTGCGTTGGGTGACGATGCCCATGATCGATTTGAGCGTCGTCGTCTTCCCGGCGCCGTTCCTGCCGAGCAGCGTCACCACTTCTCCGCGCGCCACGTCGAACGAGGCGCCGTGCAGGATGTGCGATTCGCCGTACCACGCATTGAGGTCGCGTACGCTCAGCATGACCGCGGATGCCTGATCAGGCATGCGCCGTCCCCAGGTACGCCTGCACGACATCGGGATTCTTCGAGACCGTGGCGTAGTCCCCCTGCGCCAGCACCTGCCCGCGCGCCAGCACCGTGATGTGATCGGACAATGTCGACACCACCGAGAGGTTGTGCTCGACCATGAGCACGGTGCGATTGACCGCCATCTTGCGGATGAGCGCGGTGATCCGCTCGACGTCCTCGTGCGCCATCCCCGCGGTGGGCTCGTCGAGCAGCATCATCTCCGGGTCGAGCGCCAGCGTGGTGGCCATTTCGAGCGCGCGCTTGCGCCCATAGGGCAATTCCACCGCCAGCGTGCGCGCGTAGGTCGACAGGCCGACCGCGTCGATCAATTCCAGCGCCCGGCCATCGAGCGCATCGAGCGCGCTGGCCGGCCTCCAGAAGTCGAACGAGTGGCCGCGCTTGCGCTGCAGCGCGATGCGCACATTCTCGAGCACCGTCAAGTGCGGAAACGTCGCCGAGATCTGGAACGAGCGCACCATGCCCATGCGCGCGATCGCCGACGGACGCGCGCCGGTGATTTCGCGCCCGTTGTAGGTTATGGTGCCGCGCGTCGGCGTGAGGAAGTGCGTCAGCAGGTTGAAGCACGTGGTCTTGCCGGCGCCGTTGGGTCCGATAAGCGCGTGGATAGTGCCGCGACGCACCGCCAGGTCGACACTGTCGACCGCGACGAAGCCTTTGAATTCCTTGGTCAGACCGCGTGTCTGGAGAATGATGTCGTCAGCCATGGGTCTATCGCGTGTGCGGCGCCGGGATCGTCGCCGAGGGCGCGATTATGCGCACCGCCCCATCGCTTGGCAATCGCGCTCGCCGGTGATGCGTCTGGCGCGGCACTATCGCTCCCAACGCGGAGGACGCTTGCCGACAAAGGCATCGATGCCCTCTTTCGCCTCGGGCGCGAGCAGGCTCTCGGCCATCCTCTGGCCGGCGAAGTCGTACGCAGGTGCAAGCCCGAGGTCCACCTGCCTGTAGAACGCGCGCTTGCCGCCCGCGATCACCTCGGCGCTGCGCGTGCCGACGGCGTGCGTGAATTCGGCGATCGCAAGGTCGAGATCGGGCAACGGCACGACGCGATTGACCAGGCCCCAGTCCAGCGCGGTCGCGGCGTCGATGGGCGCACCGGTGATCAGCATTTCCATGACGCGCTTGCGTGCGACGTTGCGGGCGACGCCGACCGCCGGAGTCGTGCAGAACACGCCGACGTCGACGCCGGGCAGCGCGAAGCGTGCGCTGTCGGCCGCCACCGCCAGGTCGCACATCGACACCAGCTGGCAGCCGGCGGCTGTGGCAAGCCCGTGGACGCGAGCAATGACCGGCTGTGGCAGTCGAGTGAGCGCAATCATCATGTCGTTGCATGCGCCGAACAGCGCGCGCTGCCACTCGATATCGTCGTGCGCACGCAGCTCCTTAAGGTCATGACCGGCGCAGAATCCCTTGCCGCGCGCCGCCAGCACCACGCTGCGGATCGACGCGTCAGTGGCAATGCGGTCGAGCTCGGAGTGCAACGCTCCGATCATGGCTCGCGAGAGCGCGTTGTAGCGTTCCCCACGGTTCAGCGTCAGCGTGGCGACTCCGCCGCTCGCTTCGATCAGAACATAGGGCTCGGATCCCTCGTTCCGGCCTGGTATAGCGGGCGCGTCCCGCGCATCCGCCGCTGATGTGTCGCCCGGGATCATTCGATCGCCTGCGCCGATCGGGCGCGCTCGCGCAGGACGAATTTCTGGATCTTGCCGGTGGAGGTCTTGGGTAGCTCGCCGAAAATCACTTTTCTCGGCGCCTTGAAACGCGCCAGATGCGCGCGGCAATGCTCGATGAGGTCGGCTTCGCTGACCTCCGAGCCGGGGCGCATCTCCACGAACGCGCAGGGCGTTTCGCCCCACTTGTCGTCCGGCTGCGCGACCACCGCCGCGGCGAGCACGGCGGGATGGCGATACAGCGCGTCCTCGACTTCGAGCGAGCTGATGTTCTCTCCGCCGGAGATGATCACGTCTTTGGAGCGATCCCGGATCTTGACGTAGCCGTCGGGCTGCATCACGGCGAGATCGCCCGTGCGAAACCAGCCACCGCGGAACGCCTCGGCGGTGGCTTCGGCATTCTTGAGATAGCCCTTCATCGTGATGTTGCCGCGGAACATAATCTCACCCATGGTCTGGTTGTCCCAGGGGACCTCGGTCATGGTCTCGGAATCCATGACGGTCATGCCCTCCTCGCAGGTATAGCGCACGCCCTGACGCCCATTGCGCTCGGTGCGTCCGCCGATGTCGAGCTCGTCCCACGCCGCGTGCTTGGCGCAGACCGCGGCCGGTCCGTAGGTTTCGGTCAGGCCGTAGACATGAGTGATATCGAAGCCCATGCGCTCCATGCCCTCGATCACCGACGCCGGCGGCGCGGCCGCGGCGACCAACGCGCTCACCTTGTGCGCAATGCCCTGCCGCATCTCGGCAGGCGCGTTGATGAGCATCGAATGAACGATCGGCGCACCGCAGTAGTGGCTGACCTTGTGTTCACGCATGGCGTCGAAGATCGCCTTCGGCTCGACGCGCCGCAGGCACACATTGGTGCCTGCCAGCGCGGCGACGGTCCACGCGAAGCACCAGCCGTTGCAATGGAACATCGGCAGCGTCCACAGATAGACCGCGTGCCGCGGCATCCCCCAGTCGATGATGTTCGACAGCGCGTTCAAGTACGCGCCGCGATGGTGATAGACCACGCCCTTGGGATTGCCGGTGGTGCCCGACGTGTAGTTGAGCGAGATCGCGTTCCATTCGTCGGTGGGGTGCGTCCATTCGAAGGTCGGGTCGCCTTCGGCGATGAAGCGCTCGTAGTCGATCGTCCCCACGCACGCGCCGCCTGGCGCCATCGCGTCGTCGATGTCGACCACCAGCGGGCGGACATCGAGCAAGGCCAGCGCGGGTGCGACGATCGGCGCGAACTCGGTATCGGTGATGAGCACTTTCGCCTCGCCATGGCGCAGCATGAAGGCGATGGTCTCCGCGTCCAGCCGCGTATTGAGCGTGTTGAGCACGCCCCCGCTCATCGGCACGCCGAAGTGCGCCTCGACCATTTCGGGCGTGTTCGATGCCATCAGCGCGACCGTGTCGCCGGCGCCGACTCCTGCCTGGCGCAGCGCCGAAGCGAGGCGGCACGAGCGGGCGTAGGTTTCTGCCCAGGTGTAGCGGCGGGTGCCGTGCACCACCGCGACGTGCGAGGGATACGTGTAGGCAGCGCGCGCGACCAGCGACAGCGGCGTGAGCGGCGTGTAGTTCGCCGCATTGCGCTGCAGATTCTCCTCGTACGGCTGGTGCTTCGTCATGGCAAAGCTTTCTGTCCGATGCCGAGCAAATGGTACGCAATCCGCCGGGAAAGACAATCGCGGCGATCCCATCCAGCTTTCGAGACGACTAGGCTGCGCGCGATTGCGAGTGACTCTGCCCTTCTTGCCGCCCCATCCTGAATTCTCTATGCTCGGCACTTTCCGCACCACGTCCAAAGTCGCTTATCGCATGGGCAACCGCCTGTCCAAGATCGTCACCCGCACCGGCGACACCGGCAGCACAGGGCTTGGCGATGGCACCCGCATCGCCAAGGATTCCGCCCGCATCGAAGTGATCGGCGCGGTCGATGAGCTCAATTCGGCGATCGGGGTGCTGCTCGCCGAGCCGCTGCCCAAGGCCATCGCCGCGTGCCTGGTCGAGGTTCAGCACGATCTGTTCGACGTCGGTGGAGAGCTGTCGATCCCGGGCTACACCGCGGTACGCGACGCGCACGTGTTGCGCCTGGAGGAGCAGATCGAAGGCATGAATGCCGGCCTACCGCCGCTCAAGGAATTCATCCTCCCGGGCGGGACGCGCGCCGCGAGCCTCGCCCACGTCGCCCGCACGCTGTGCCGCCGCGCCGAGCGCGCGCTGGTGCGCCTGGGGACCGACGCGGAAGTGCGCGCGCCACTGCGCAAGTACGTCAATCGGCTGTCCGATCTCCTGTTCATCGTGGCCCGTATCCTCAATCGCGAAGGCGGCCGCGGCGATGTCCTTTGGCAAAAGGACCGCGGACGCACCTGACGCCATGGCCCGCGATCCCGCCAAGCAACTCGAGCGCAATGCCCGCCTGATGGAGCTTCTGGCGCGCACCGCGCTCGCCGATCAGCGCGCCTTCGCCGAGCTCTACCGGCTCACTTCGGCGCATCTGTACGGGGTAGCGCTGCGTATATTGAGGGAATCAGCGGCCGCAGAAGAGGTGTTGCAGGAGTCCTTCGTCAGTGTCTGGAACCATGCCGGCTCCTATGTCGCCGCCAAGAGCCAGCCCTTCACCTGGCTGACCAGTATCGTGAGAAATCGCTGCCTGGACCAGTTGCGCAGGCGCGAGGTCGACACGATAACGATCGACGACGAGGACGACGGCATGACGATGCGAGACGATGCGCCGACGCCGCTGGAGCTGCTGGTCTCGGGCGCGGAAGCGCTCGCGGTCAGGAACTGCGTGGAATCGCTCGACGCCGGCCAGAAGCAGGCACTGGCGCTGGCGTTCTATCGCGGGCTGTCGCATTCCGAGCTTGCCACGCATCTGCGCCAACCGCTGGGCACCGTCAAGTCGTGGGTGCGCCGCGGCCTGGAGCGGGTGAAGGCGTGCCTCGAGGCTGCGGGGGCCGGGCGCTGACCCGCGCATGGCGAGCCGATGAACTACGGTAACCCCGAACGCGCCGACGCGCTCGCTGCCCAGTACGTGCTGGGTACGTTGCGCGGCCGGGCGCGGACCCGATTCGCGCGCCTCGTGCGCAGCGAGCGCGGCCTCGCCGACGCCGTGCTCGCCTGGGAAGAACGCCTGATGCCCTTCGCGCAGAGCGTGGCGCCTGTCGAGCCGCCACCACGGGTCTGGCAGCAGATTCTGGCGCGCATCCAGGGCGCCCGTGCCGGCGCGCAGCCGAGCGGGTCGATCTGGGCCGACTTGCGGTTGTGGCGAGGTCTCACGCTGGCGGGATTCGCCACCGCGCTCGCGCTCGCGGTCGTGGTGTTGTCGCCGATCGCGGAGCGCCCCGACCAGACACTGGTGGCAGTGCTCGCCGGGCAGGACGCCAAGCCCGTGCTGATCGCCTCGGTCGATCGCACCGGTCGGACCTTGCGCATCAAGCCGGTCAGTCCGCTCAACATCGCGGCCGACCGCGCGCTCGAGTTGTGGGCCCTTCCCCAGGGTGGCAACCCGCGCTCGCTCGGGCTGATCTCGCCTTCAGGGGTCGTTCAGATCGCGCTGCAGGGTCCCGCCGACACCGCGCTGGCGCAGGTTCCTTCGCTGGCGGTAAGCCTTGAGCCCCGTGGAGGCTCGCCCACCGGCCTGCCCACCGGGCCTGTGCTCTACAGCGGACCTATCCAGCGGTTGTTCTAGGGGCGGACGCACCGCCGTGGACGGCGCGCTCGGCGGCGCCCAGGCGCTCTGCTGCGGTTGGCTCGCGGTTCTGCCACGGCAAAGTCTCGCGGTCGCTCACCTGCGTTTCAGCGCGTAGCCCCCGACCCCATCCTCCATTTCCCAGCCGGACTGGTGCAACAGCGCGCGCAGTCGATCGGCTTCGACCCATTGCTTGGCGTCGCGCGCCGCCAGCCGGGCCGCCGCGAGTGCGCGGATGTCGTCGGGAATGAGTTCGGCGCGCGGTTTCCATTCGGCGAGCCCGAGCCCGAACACGCGGTCGAAGTCCAGCAGCGTCGCTCTTTTCACCGTTGGCGGGAGTTCGCCGCGCAGGACCTCCCACGCCAGCGCCAACGCGCGCGGCGTATTGAGGTCGTCGTTGACCTCTTGCCGGAAGCGCTCGATGTACCCCGCGTCCGGGGCGCCGCCATCCGCCAGCGCGTGCGTTGCGCTGCGCAGCCGATCGAGTGCGGTGCCGGCGGCGTCGAGCGCATCCCACGAGAAGTTCATCTGCGTGCGGTAGTGCGCGGTGAGGCACAGGTAGCGGTACGCCAGTGGGTCGTGTCCGCGGCCGGTGAGCAGCTTCAGGCGCAGGAACTCGCCCGCGGACTTCGCCATCTTCGCGTCGCCGGCGAGCAGGAAGTATCCGTGCAGCCAAAAGTTCGCCAGGCGCGTTCCCACGCGCGCTTCGGTCTGCGCGATCTCGTTGGTGTGATGAACGGGAATGTGATCCTCGCCGCCGCAATGGATGTCGAAGTAGTTGCCGAGGTATTTCTGCGCCATCGCCGAGCACTCGATGTGCCAGCCGGGAAAGCCCGTTCCCCACGGGCTCGGCCATTCCATCTGGCGTTTTTCGCCGGGCGTGGAGAATTTCCACAGCGCGAAGTCGGTCGGGCTTTTTTTCTCGCCGATGTCGACGCGCTTGCCGGCTTCGAGACCCGCGCGGTCGAGCCGTGCCAGGTATCCATAGTTGGGCTGCTTGCTCGTATCGAAGTAGATGCCGTCCGAGGTGCGGTACGCGAAGCCGTTCTTCTCGATGTCGGCGACGAAATCGATCTGCTCGGCGATGTGATCGGTGGCGCGGCACAGCACCGTCGGGCGCTCGATGTTGAGCGCGGCGGCATCCTCGAGAAAATCCTGCGCGTAGATCTCGGCGATCTGCCACGCGGTCTTACCGGTGCGACGCGACCCGGCTTCCATCTTGTCCTCGCCGGTGTCGGCGTCGCTGGTGAGGTGTCCCACGTCGGTGATGTTCATCACGTGAGTGACGCGGTAGCCGTTCCACTCGAGCACGCGCCTGAGAACGTCCTCGAACAGGAATGTGCGGAAGCCCCCGATATGCTGGTACTGGTAGACCGTCGGTCCGCAGGTGTAAAGCCCGGCCTCGCCGGCCTTGAGCGGCTCGAAGGTGCGCAGGCTGCGGGTGTAGTTGTCGTAGAGCGTGAGCGGAGCAGGCATCGTCGATCCATGGAAATCTGTCGCAGAGGGTAGCCAATCGAGGTCGCAGCGGCAAGTCGCAGCCTCGGCAGCAACCTCGGTCGCCCTCAGTTGAAGGACGCGCGGCAGGCGCAGAGGCCAAACGCGGTAAAATCGCGCGCTCGCGATGCATCCCATCTCCATCCACCACGACACCGCCACGCGCGGCCCTCACGCTGCGCCATCGGCCCCGCCGTCGCGCAACGTCGTCATCGCCGCGCTTATCGCGTTCACACTCATCTGGTTCTGCAATCTCGACTCTCGCCGCCTGGTTCATCCCGACGAGGGACGATACGCCGAGATCGCGCGCGAAATGGCGCAAACCGGCGATTGGCTCACGCCGCGGCTGAACGGCATCAAGTACTTCGAGAAGCCGGCGCTGCAGTACTGGATCAGCGCGGCCGCCATCAACGCCTTCGGACTGCACCACTGGACGGTGCGTCTCTGGCCCGCGCTGGCGGGATGGCTCGGAGTACTGTTCATCGGCTATACGGGGTGGCGTCTGGGCGGATCGACGCTCGGCGCGTTCGCCGCGGCGGCGCTGGGGGGAAGCGTGTGGTGGGCGCTCAACGCCCACGTGCTGACGCTCGACGCGGCCTTGAGCTTCTGGATGGGGCTCGGCCTGGGCTGCCTGCTCATCGCGCAGACGACCGCGGCGGACGAGCGTGCGCGCTTGCGATGGATGATGGGCGCTTGGGCCGCACTGGCGCTCGCGGTGCTGTCCAAGGGGCTCATCGGCGTCGTGCTGCCGGGCGGTGCGGTGGTTGTCTACATGCTCGTCCAGCGCGACGGTTCGCTGCTGAAGAGACTTCATGTCGTCGCCGGCGCCTGCGTGTTCCTGGCCATTGCGACGCCCTGGTTCGTCGCGGTCAGCCTGCGCAACCCGGAATTCTTCGACTTCTTTTTCATCCACGAGCATTTCACGCGCTTTCTCACCCACGAAGCAAGGCGCGAGGCGGCGTGGTGGTTCTTCCTGCCGATCCTCGCGGTGGGCATTCTGCCGTGGCTGCCGCTGTTTGCATGGATGCTAAAGCGGTCGTGGACGGAAGCGGACCCGTCCCCCGGCTTCGCATGGCAGCGCTTCGCGCTGGCGTGGTCGGCGGTGATCCTGGTCTTTTTCAGCGCCTCGGGATCGAAGCTTCCTTCGTACATCCTGCCCATGTTCCCGGCGCTCGCGCTGGTGATCGCGTGGCAGTTACGCGCCGCCAGCGATACGCTGCTCATTCGGCTGTCGCTTCCGCTGATCGCGCTGTGCGGTGCAGCGTGGATCGCGCTGCTGTTCGGCGCCGACGCGATCGCCGCGCGCTTCGCCGGCGCGCAACAACCGCTGGCTCCGCTGCTCGCCTATGCGTCGTGGATCCAGTGGGCGCTGTGCGCGGCCTTCGCCGGAAGTGCGGCGGGACTGTGGGCGCTGCGGCGCGGCCGCCGCGACGCTGCCGTCATGCTCATCGCGCTTTCGTCGCTCACCGCGGCGCAACTCGTCCTCTCCGGACACGACACGCTTGCCGAATCGCGATCGTCGCAACCGTTGCTTGCACGCATCGCTTCCCAGAACGGCGCCTTCGCCGAGGGCGCTGCGTTCTACACGGTGCGCATGTACGACCAGACGTTGCCGTATTATCTGGGGCGATCCGTCATCCAGGTCGAGCATCCGGACGAGCTGGCGATGGGCATCGCCAGCGAGCCGAACAAGGCCATCGCCACCGTCGCGCTGTGGCGCGATCGCTGGCAGCAATCGAAGGACGCGTACGCGATGATGCAACCCGACGAGTACGACGCTTTGCAGCGCGATGGCGTGCCGATGCGCGAGCTCGGCCGCGACACGCGCCGCGTGATCGTTTCGCGATACTGACCGCGCGCCGTGACACTCAACGCTTTCTGGCTCCTGCTCACCGGCGTGATGCTCAACGCGGTGGCGCAGCTCCTGCTCAAGGCCGGCACCAACGTGCTCGGCGTGATCACGCTTACGCGCGACAACTGGAGCGGCGAGCTGGGAAAAATGGCAGTCGAGCCGCACTTCATCGGCGGTGCAGCGTGCTACGCGCTGAGCCTCTTGGTGTGGATCATCGGACTCTCGCGGGTGCCGGTGTCGGTGGCATACCCGATGCTGTCGCTGGGCTACGTCGCCAACGCAATCGCGGCGCACTACCTGCTCGGCGAGTCGGTGACGGTGGCGCGCTGGCTGGGCATCGGATTCATCATCGTCGGCGTTTGGCTGGTGGCGCGATCCTGATGCGGCCCCTGCCCGCCGCGCCGCTGCCCGAGATCAAGTTCGCCGGGCCCGACATCGACGATGCGACCGTCGCCGCCGTCGCCGACGTCCTGCGCTCGGGACAGATCACCAGCGGACCGTGGGCGCGCGAGTTCGAATCGCGGCTCTCGCGCTTCTGCGCCGGCCGGCCGGTGCGCGCGCTGACCTCGGCGACCGCCGCGATGGAGGTCGCGCTGCAGCTGGCCGGCATCGGGCCGGGCGACGAGGTCATCACCTCGGCACAGAGTTTTTTCACCGTGCTCAACATGATCGTCAAGGTCGGCGCACGACCGGTGTTCGTCGACTGCGACCTGGTCACCCGCAACATCGGCCTGGAACAAGTCGAGGCGGCGATCACGCCGGCGACCCGCGCCGTTATCCCCACGCACTACCCGGGAACGATGGTGGACATGGACGCGCTCTCCGCGATCGCCGCGCGCCACGGGCTGCGCGTGATCGAGGACGCGGCGCTGGTCATGGGCTCGCGATGGCGCGGCGCCAACGTCGGCGCGAGCGGCGACCTGGTCACCTTCAGCTTCCACCCGAACAAGAACATCACGTGCATCGAGGGCGGCGCGCTCGTGGTCAACGACGACGCCGAGGCACGCCGGGTCGAGAAACTACGCTTCCACGGCATCACGCATCTTGCGGATCGCACGCGCGACGTCGATTTTCCCGGTGGCAAGTTCAACCTTCCCGACGTCAACGCGCGCATCGGCTGCGCGCAACTCGAGCGCCTTCCCGGCTTTCTGGCGACGCGACGCCGGCTGGTCGACCGCTATTTCGCCGGGCTGACGGGCGACACCGGCTGCGTGCTCCCGCCGCGACCGCGCAGCGCGGACGACGACGAGCAAAGCTGGAACATGTTCTGCATACTGTTGCCTTTGCCACGCATGAAGCTCACGCGCAGCCAGTTCCGCGACGCCCTATCCAATGATGGCATCGCCACCGGCGTCTCGTACGAGGCGCTCAACCTGTGCACGCTTGGCCGGCGCTTCGGCGGCCGTGAAGGGCAGTGCCCCAACTCGGAACGCATTTCCGCCGAAACGGTGACGCTGCCGCTGCACACACGCATGAGCACGATCGACGTCGACCGCGTCTGCGAGGTAGTCACGCGAACACTCGCTGGAGCGATACAATGAGCGCCGTTCCGGGGATCCGATGAGCGCCGTCGGGCCGCCCCAAGGCGCGCGCCCCCCTCGGGGGGAGCTCGCGCAGCGACTTCGGGGGGGAGACCTGTGAGCGCCGCCTTTCCGCGCGTATCAGTCGTCATTCCCGTCTACAACGAAGAAGCCGGGCTGGGCGCGCTGTTCGATCGCCTGTACCCCGCGCTCGACGCGATCGGACAGCCCTACGAAGTGATTTTCGTCAACGACGGCAGCCGCGACCGGTCGGCGGCGATGCTGCGCGAGCAGTTCGCGCGTCGGGCCGACGTGACGCGGGTCGTCCTGCTTAACGGGAACTACGGGCAGCATCTGGCGATCATCGCCGGATTCGAACACTGCCGCGCGCATCGGGTGGTCACGCTCGACGCCGACCTGCAGAACCCACCGGAGGAAATCGTCCATCTGCTGCGCGCGATGGATGCGGGCCACGACTACGTGGGCGGCGTGCGGCGCACGCGCGAGGACTCCTGGTTCCGGCGCATCGCCTCGAAGGCGATGAACCGCCTGCGCGAGCGCATCACGCGGGTGCGCATCACCGACCAGGGCTGCATGCTGCGCGCCTACAGCCGCGATATCGTCCGCGCCATCGCCAATTCCCACGAAGTGAGCACGTTCATCCCGGCGCTGGCGTACACGTTCGCCATGAATCCCTTCGAGGTCGAGGTGGCGCACGCCGAGCGTGCCGCGGGCGAATCCAAATACTCGCTCTACCGGCTCATCCGGCTCAACTTCGACTTGATCACCGGATTCTCGCTGGTGCCGCTGCAGATGTTCTCGATGTTCGGGATGGTCGTCGCGATCGGGTCGATCGTCACTTACCTGGTCGTCATGGTGCAACGCCTGGTGCTGTCGGGATGGCGTGACGGGTTGTCGACGCTGTGGGATCGCGACATCCTGCAGTTCTTTCTCATCGGCATGGTGCTGTTCGGTCTCGGACTGGTCGGCGAGTACGTCGGGCGCATCTACCAGCAGGTGCGGCAACGGCCGCGCTTCATGATCCAGGCGGTGCTCGAGCAGGAGACTTCGGGGATGGGCGCCGTTGCTCAGCACCGGACCGAGCAGCCGACGCTGCGATGACCCGTGCCGTCGTCTTCGCCTACCACGACGTCGGCGTGCGCTGCCTCAAGGTATTGCTGGCGCACGAGGTCGAGGTCGCGCTGGTGGTCACTCACGACGACAGCCCCGGCGAGACGATCTGGTTCGACAGCGTCGCCCGCACCGCCGCCGACTACGGGCTGCCCGTGATCGCGCCCGCGGACCCGAACGTGCCCGGCATCGTCGCTCGCGTCGCCGAATGCGCAGCCGACTTCCTGTTCTCGTTCTACTACCGCGCGATGCTCAAGGCCCCGCTGCTGCACAGCGTCGGGCGTGGCGCGCTCAACATGCACGGTTCGCTGCTGCCACGGTATCGCGGCCGCGCGCCGGTCAACTGGGCGATCCTGCGCGGAGAGCGTCAGACCGGCGCGACGCTGCACCACATGACCGAAAAACCGGACGACGGCGACATCGTTGGCCAGACCGCGGTTCCGATCCTGCCCGACGACGATGCGCGCGAAGTGTTCAACAAGGTCACCGTGGCGACCGAGCTCACGCTCGACAGCGCCCTGCGCGCGCTGTTCGCCGGCCGCGCGCCCCGCATCGCGCAGGACCGCGCCATGGCGTCCTATTTCGGCGGACGCCGGCCCGAGGACGGCGTAATCGACTGGTCGCGGGACGCGACGTCGATCCACAATCTCGTGCGCGCGGTGGCGCCGCCTTATCCGGGCGCCAGCACAAGCGTAGGCGGTCGCCCCGCGCGCATCCTGCGCAGCCGTGTCGCCCCCGACCTCGCCGTGCAGCCCGGTGATGCCGCGTCGCTGCGCGTGGAGGGCGATCGCCTGATCGCGCGCTGCGGGGGCGGTGGAGCCCTGGCAGTGCAAGACATCGAGATCGACGGAATGCGACTGGATGCGACTGCGCTGGCGCAGCGCTTCGGCGCGGGCCCGATCGCACTGGGCCGCTGAGCGCGATGCTGCATTTCAGTTTCTGGAACAACCCCGCCCCGGAGGGATTCGGCAAGAGTCGCATCGAGGCGCTGGCGGATGGCATCTTTTCGGTGGCGATGACGCTGCTCGTGCTCGAGATCAAGCTGCCGCCCACCGAGGTCTACGCGACCGAATCGGCGCTTTGGCAGCGCCTGCTGTCGCTCGAAGGCAATATCACGATCTACGTCATCAGCTTCCTGGTGCTCGGCATGTTCTGGGTCAGCCATCATTACCAGTTCCATTTCGTGCAGCGCACCGACCGAGCGCTGCTCTGGATCAATCTCCTGTTCCTGCTCGCGGTCAGCACGGTGCCGTTCTCGACGGCGTTGCTCGGCCAGCATACGCACCTGTGGTTGCCCTTCCTGCTCTACAGCCTCAACCTCCTGGTCCTGGTCGGGTTTTTCTACATGAACATCAACTACCTCGGCACGCACCCCGCGCTGTCTTCGCCAAGCCTGACACCCGAGATCATCCGCGGCTTCAAGATCCGGCAGGGGCTCTTCGCGCTCGTTCCCGTCCTCTCGGCCGCCGTGGCGTTGTACAGCCCGCGCTTTGCTCTGTATCTTTACTTCCTGCTCGCGCTGCTGCATTTCGTTCCCAGGGGCGACGTGCGCGAGCCCATCGCGCGCGATGCATTGCGCAACGACTCCGACTCATGAAAAAGATCCTCATCCTCGGCGTCAACGGCTTCATCGGCCATCACCTGTCCCAGCGAATCGTCAGCTCCACCGACTGGGAGATCCACGGCATGGACATGCAGGCCGACCGCATCGACGACCTGCAGGGCGAGAAGCGCTTTCATTTCTTCGAAGGCGACATCACCATCAACCGCGAATGGATCGAATACCACATCAAGAAGTGCGACACCGTGCTGCCGCTGGTGGCGATCGCCACGCCCGCGATGTACGTCAGCGATCCGCTGCGGGTCTTCGAGCTGGACTTCGAAGCGAACCTGCCGATCGTTCGCGCCTGCGTGCGCTACGGAAAGCGTGTGGTGTTCCCGTCGACGTCCGAGGTCTACGGAAT
Source organism: Betaproteobacteria bacterium (assembly GCA_040005035.1). Classification (GTDB taxonomy): domain Bacteria; phylum Pseudomonadota; class Gammaproteobacteria; order Burkholderiales; family Casimicrobiaceae; genus PALSA-1003. The sequence continues at coordinate 19,266 of JBDTZQ010000017.1, forward strand.
GTCGCGCGACGCCGAGTTCGATCCGGAAAGCTCGGAGCTCGTGCTCGGGCCTATCAACAAGCCGCGCTGGATCTACGCGTGCGCCAAGCAGCTCATGGACCGAGTTATCCATGCTTACGGGATGCAGCAGGGGCTCGACTACACGCTGTTCCGCCCTTTCAACTGGATCGGCGCCGGGCTCGATTCGATCAACACCGCGAAGGAAGGAAGCTCGCGCGTGATCACCCAGTTTCTCGGCCACATCGTTCGCGGCGAGCCGATCAAGCTGGTCGACGGCGGCACGCAGAAACGCGCCTTCACCTATATCGACGACGGCATCGACGCGCTGCTCAAGATCATCGCCAATCCGGACGGCATCGCGAGCGGCAAGATTTACAACATCGGCAACCCGCGCAACAACTTCGCGGTGAAGGATCTCGCCCGCATGATGCTAGACCTCGCGCTGACCTACCCGGAGTATCGCGAAAGCGCGCGCAAGGTGGCGCTGGTCGAGACGACCGCCGACGCGTACTACGGCAGCGGCTACCAGGACGTCCAGCACCGCGTTCCCAAGATCGACAACACCCGCGCCGACCTCGACTGGAATCCGATGGTGAACATGGAACAGGCGCTCAAGCACATCTTCGATGCGTATCGCGGCCAGGTGCCCGAGGCGAGGCGACTGGTCGAATGAGTGCCGCCGGGCCGCCCCAAGGCACTGCCCCCCTGCGGGGAACGGCGCGCCACGCCGTTCTGGGGGAACATACAATGCGTCGTTGATGTTCCTCGCGCTCAAGATCGATGTTGACACGCTGCGCGGAACGCGCGAGGGCGTGCCCAACCTCGTCGAGCTGCTGCGCCGCCATCGCGCCGGAGCGACGTTCCTGTTCAGCCTCGGGCCCGACCATACCGGGCGCGCGATCCGGCGCGTGTTCCGGCCGGGATTCCTCGGCAAGGTGCAGCGCACATCGGTCGTCCAGCACTACGGCATGCGAACGCTGCTCTACGGGACGCTGCTGCCGGGTCCGGACATCGGCGTGCGCGCCGGCGACGTCATGCGCCGCGTGCGCGACGAGGGCTTCGAAACCGGCGTGCATGCCTGGGACCACACCAAGTGGCAGGACAACGTGGCCGGTGCGTCGCCGGCATGGACCGAGCGGCAGATGCAGCTGGCCTGCGAGCGATACGCCGAGGTGTTCAAGGAGCCGCCGCGTGTGCATGGCGCTGCGGGCTGGCAGATGAACGTACACGCGTTGCGCCTCACCCAGCGCCTGGGATTCGACTATTGTTCCGACGGGCGCGGCAGCTCGCCGCACCTTCCCGTCTGGAACGCCGAGCTGGTGCGATGCGCCCAGTTGCCCACCACGCTGCCGACGCTCGACGAACTCATCGGGACCGACGGCATTACCGCCGACAACGTCGCCGAGCGCTTGCTCGCGTTGACGCAAACGCCTTCGCAGCACGGTCACGTCTTCACGCTGCACGCCGAGCTCGAAGGCATGCTGCTCGCGCCCGTTCTGGAGCGGCTTGTCGCCGGCTGGAAGGAACAAGGCTACGACGTGACCTCGATGCGCCGTCTCTACGAATCACTGCAGCCGATGGCGCTGCCGCGCGACGAGGCGGGCGCGGCCGCGGTGCCGGGCCGCAGCGGGACGCTGCTCGTGCAAGGTCGCGAGTTCCTCGGCGACGTCGACCTCGCCGCGGCGGCATAGCACCCTCGTCATCCACGATTGCGGAGTCGAACCATGCTCGGAAAGAAAGTCGCAGATTTCACGTCGCCCGCGACTGCAGGCGACTTCAAGCTCTCGGCGTTCAAGGGCCGTCCGGTCGTGATTTACTTCTATCCGAAGGACAACACGCCCGGTTGCACGGTCGAAGGCGAGCAGTTTCGCGACCTGCACAAGCACTTCGCCAAAGCAGGTGCCGTGGTCGTCGGCGTGTCCCGCGACACGCTCAAGTCGCACGCCAACTTCAAGGCGAAGATGCAATTCCCGTTCGAGCTCTTGTCGGACCCAGAAGAAAAGCTGTGCGCGCAGTTCGGCGTGATGAAAATGAAGAACATGTACGGAAAGCAGGTGCGCGGGATCGAGCGCAGCACCTTCGTCATCGACCCGGCGGGCAAGCTTGCGCGCGAGTGGCGCGGCGTGAAGGTTCCTGGCCACGCGCAGGAGGTGCTGGACTTCGTCAAGACCCTCTAAATCGACTTCACTGAACTGGAGGGAATCCGCCCATCACGCGTCATGTTTAATCAGCGCGCAATCGATGACCTGCTCCAATGTCATCGCGCGACCCTCCTTCCAGGCGAGGTCGAAGGCCGCGTCATCGGCCATTGCCGCGCGAGCGGTGGCAACGCGCCGATCGTCGCGCGATCGGTCGGCCGGCGGTGCCAGCGAGCCGATCTCTTCCCTCAGCCGCTGCGCACCGCCCCAGAGGCGAGCGGCCGCGCCAAAGCTCGCGAGAGCCGACGCGACGTAGGCGAGTGATTCCAGCGTGAAGGCAATGCCGCGCCGATCGCCCAGCGCGTGTTGGAGTGCCAAGCTCTGTTGGTCGAGCGTTCGCGCGGCGGGAAAGTCGCCTTGGGCGGAAGCCACGTTGCCCAGATTGTTCAATGACGAGGCGATGCCCCATCGATCGCCCAATTCCTGCCGGATCGCCAGACTCTCCGCGTGCAGTGCGCGAGCGGCCGCATAATCGTTTCGATTGAAGGCCAGCCGTCCCAGATTGTTCAGCGCGTAGGCGATGCCGCGCCGTTCACCGAGTACACGGAACATCGCCAGGCTCGCTTCGTAGCTGGCAAGGGCAGCCGGATGGTCGTCCTGTTCGCAGGCCACGTTGCCCAGGTTGTTCAATGAGACGGCGATCCCCCATTGGTCGCCGAGCTCCCGCCTGATCGCCAGGCTTTCCTCATATTGCGCGCGGGCGCCGGGATAGTCGCACAGGTCGTATGCAAGTGCCCCGAGACTGTTGAGCGAGACGGCAGTGCCCTTCCGGTCTCCCAGCGTTCGGCGGACCGCCAAGCTTTCCTCGAGCAGCGCCCGAGCGGCCAGAAAGTCGCCTTGCTGCCATGCCATCGCACCGGCTGCGTGAACGGCCTTCGCGCGCGCCGCAGGTGCCTGCCCGTCGGGTCCGGAGCCGAGCAGCCCGGAGAGCACGCTGCGGCCCTCGCCGAAATACCCGCGCACGAACCAGAATTGGAAGAGCGCTCCAGCCAGCGCCAGCCCTTCCACGTCACCACGCCCCGCCGCTGAACACCACGTCAACGCCGAGCGCAGGTTGTCGTGCTCGGTCTCAAGCCGATCGAGCCAGACCTTCTGATCCGCGCCGGTGAGCCGCGGCTCGGCCGCTTCTGCCATGGCTAGAAAATGCGCCAGGTGCCGGTCCCGCCACTGACGCACGGCGCCGCTATCCAGAAGCCGATCCCGCGCGTACTGGCGCACGGTCTCAAGCAACCGGTAGCGGGTTTCGCCGTTGCGCTCCTCGGCCTGCACCAGGCTCTTGTCGGCAAGCAAAGTGAGCACATCGAGCACCGACGACGCGTCGACCGCCTTGTCGCTGCACACTTGTTCTGCCGCGTCCAGCGCCCAGCCCCCGGAGAACACGGCCAGCCGGCAAAGCAGCGCCTGCTCGGAAGGGTTCAAGAGATCGTAGCTCCAGTCGATCAGGGAGCGAAGCGTCTGCTGGCGCGGCAGCGCCGTGCGCAATCCCCCCGTCAACAGGCTGAAGCGCTGGTCAAGCTTCTGGTTGATCTCCTCGACTGCCATCGACCGCACTCTTGCCGCGGCCAGTTCGATGGCCAGCGGAATTCCGTCCAGCCGATTACAGATGGAAGCAAGTGCCGCAGCGTTCTCGTCGGTGACCTGAAACTTCGGACGAGCAAGCAGCGCTCGATCGGTGAACAGTTGCACCGCCTCGAATTGCGCGACGGCCTCCGCCGTATGCGCCCCCGCCACATCGGGACGGGAGAGCGAAGGGACTCTGTACAGTTGCTCTCCAGCAATGCCGAGCGCCTCCCGGCTGCTCGCCAGGATGTGGACTCCGGGACACTGTCGTACGAGCGCGTCAGCCAGCCTGGCGCACGTATCGAGCAAGTGCTCGCAGTTGTCGAGGAGCAGCAGGAGATGCTTGTCCCTGAGGTGCTCGATCAGTGTCTGGCTGATCGGCTTGGCCTGCTCTTCCTTCAGGCCCAGCACGGTCGCCGCCGTCTGTGCAACGAGACCCGGATCCGAGAGCGGCGCGAGTTCCACCAGCCAGACACCGTCGGGAAAGCGATCGAGGGAATCGGCGGCAACCTGCAGGCACAGGCGCGTCTTGCCGCAGCCACCCGCACCGTTGAGCGTCAGCAAGCGGGTCGTGGCCAGCAGCCGCTTCAACTCCGACAACGGTTGCTCGCGCCCAATAAAGCTCGTCGCCTGCTGAGGCAGGTTGTTCGGTGTTGCCTCGAGCGAGCGCAGCGCGGGAAACTCTCGCCGAAGATCGGCATGAACGACCTGATAGACGTGTTCCGCGGTCGAAAGATCCTTGAGCCGGACCTTGCCAAGATCGCGCAGTGATACCGCGACCGGTAGGTTGTCGCGCACGCAGTCGACCACGGCCGCCGACAGCAATACCTGACCGCCGTGCGCCACGCTCATGATCCGCGCAGCACGGTTGACGGGGCTGCCGAAATAATCGTTATCGCGCCGCTCGACGACCCCCGCGTGCACGCCGCAACGCACGCGCAGCGCAACACCATGGGTGGCGGCGGGATCGGCGAGCGCCTGCTGCAGGTCAACCGTCGCGGCGAGCGCATCGAGCGCATTGTCGAAGACGGCGTGCATGCCGTCGCCCGTCGTCTTCACAACCGTGCCATGGCGAGACTCGACCAGCCTGCGGGCCAGCGCGTCGTGAGCAGCCAGCGCCTGCGACATCCGCGCGCCGTCCTGCTCCCACAACACGGTGCTGCCTTCGATGTCGGTGAATAGAATCGCGACGGTACCGATTGGCAGGGAAGCTTTGACGCGCAATGGTTCCAGCATGGAAGAACCCAGTAAAGGTCGGATCAAATGGGGCAGTTCATTCTGCGGATCGCCACATGTTCGCGCAATGATGGCCGGCCTGCGAAGCCGCAGCCTTGAATTAGTCGGAAGACAAAAGGAGTGTCCCTCTTCCGCCACAAAACCTGTGGTCCGGACTGTTGCCCAACCACAACTGCTTGTGTTCAGGGCACAGGCTGGCTAGCATGGAGCCGCCCCACCCCAAGCCCCAAGGAGGCCCATGGTAGAGCGCACTCTCCGTTCCGCCCCGCACGTCACCAAACCCGCCAAGACACCCGTAACCAAGCTTTTCGTGCTCGACACCAACGTGTTGATGCACGATCCCACCAGTCTGTTTCGCTTCGAAGAACACGACATCTATTTGCCGATCCTCACGCTCGAGGAGCTCGACAACAACAAGAAGGGAACCAGCGAAGTCGCGCGTAACGCGCGACAGGCGTCGCGTTACCTCGACGAGCTGGTGACCGCGGCGACGGCGATCAACCCCGACGGGCTCGCCGATGGCATACCTCTGAAGGCGCACAGCGGCGGCGCCGCGACGGGGAGGCTGTTCCTTCAGACCGAGGCCATCGACACGACGCTGCCTCCTTCGCTCGCCGGCGGCAAGGCCGACAACCAGATTCTCGCGGTGGTCATGCACCTGCGCCACGCCACCGCCAACGCCAAGCGCAACGTCATCCTGGTGTCCAAGGACATCAACATGCGCATCAAGGCGCGCGCGCTGGGACTCGCCGCCGAGGACTACTCGAACGACAAGGTGCTCGAGGACACCGACCTCCTCTACAGCGGTATGCGCGAGCTGCCCACCGACTTCTGGGATCGTCACGGCAAAGCAATGGAATCGTGGCAGCAGGGCGGCCATACCTACTACCGCGTCACCGGGCCGCTGTGCGCAAGCCTGCTCGTCAACGAGTTCGTCTATCAGGAAGCGAAGGGCCCCGGCGAGACCGCGCTCTACGCCAAGGTGAAGGAAGTCAGCGGGCGCACCGCGCTGTTGCAGACGCTCAAGGACTACACGCACCAGAAGAGCAACGTATGGGGCATCACCGCGCGCAACCGCGAGCAGAACTTCGCGCTTAATCTGCTCATGAGCCCGGAAATCGACTTTGTCACGCTGCTCGGGCAGGCAGGGACCGGCAAGACGCTGCTCACGCTGGCGGCGGGGCTGATGCTCACGCTCGAATTCAAGGTCTACACCGAGATCATCATGACCCGCGTCACGGTTCCCGTGGGTGAGGACATCGGTTTCCTTCCCGGCACCGAGGAGGAGAAGATGAACCCGTGGATGGGTGCCCTCGAGGACAACCTCGACGTGCTCAACAAGACCGACGACGAGGCCGGTGAATGGGGACGCGCCGCGACGCGCGACCTGATCCGCTCGCGCATCAAGGTGAAGAGCCTCAATTTCATGCGCGGGCGCACGTTCATCAACAAGTTTCTGATCATAGACGAGGCGCAGAACCTCACGCCCAAGCAGATGAAGACGCTTATCACGCGCGCCGGTCCGGGAACCAAGGTCGTTTGCCTGGGCAACATCGCGCAGATCGACACGCCCTACCTCACGGAGGGCAGCTCGGGGCTCACCTACGTGGTCGATCGCTTCAAGGGCTGGTCGCATTCGGGCCACATCACGTTGATGCGCGGCGAGCGCTCGCGCCTGGCGGATCACGCAGCGGAAATACTCTAACGCCGCCGCAAGGGGCCGCATCGGCGGCAAGCGTGGAGCGCGGACGAAATCGCGCCTACAATCGACATCTCGCCTTCGGGCCGCCGATCATGCTGCCGCGTCTGATCCGTGTCGCCAGCGCACTGGTTGCGATGTGCGCGCTCCTGGGCGCGTGCTCGCAGCAGCCTTCGCGTCCCGATCTGGCGCGGCTCTACCGGATCAACAGCGCGCTGCCCGACAACACGCCGGTGATCGTCATCCCCGGCGTGTTCGGATCGAAGCTTCGTGACCGCGTCACTGGCACTGAAGCGTGGCCTGGCGCGACGCGCATGCTGCTGTTCGGCGACTATCGCGATATCGCGCTCGGCTTCGACGCTGACACGCTCGCGGTGAAGACGGACGGGCTCGAGGCGTTTGCCATCACCGACGCCGCGCTGGGGCACGATTTCTACGGGCAGCTGCTCGCCACGCTGGCGCAATACGGCGGATACCAGCGCGGCGAGCTCGGAAGCGCGCCGGGCAAGGGCGAGCGGCGGTTCTACGTCTACCCGTACGACTGGAGACAGGACAATGTCGAGGCGGCGCGGGGGCTCGATCGACTGATCGAGGCAATACGCCGCGACTACGGCAATCCGTCGCTCAAGGTCGACATCATCGCGCACAGCATGGGCGGGCTCGTCGCCAGGTACTACCTGCGCTACGGCCCGGTCGACGTTCTCGACGGCAGCGAGCAGCTGGTCACGCTCTATGGGACGTCGCGCGTGCGCAAGCTGATCCTGCTCGGTACGCCGAACATGGGGTCGGCGTCGTCGTTGCACGCGTTCCTGATCGGCGAGCCGATCGTGTTCAAGCGCATCCCGCAGGAAGTGCTGGCCACGCTGCCTTCCGGATATCAGCTGTTTCCCCATCCGCTGGTGACGTGGCTGGTCGACACCGCCGGCAACGCGCGCGACGACGACTTGTTCGACGGCGCGACGTGGCGACGCTATCGCTGGTCGATCTTCGATCCGAAGGTCGAGGCGCGGCTGCGCGCCGCGCGGCCGGCGGACGCCGACGCCTACCTCGCGGGGCTGCGCCGCTATTTCGACTACCGACTGGAACGCGGACGTCGTTTCCTGTGGGCGATCTCGACACCGGAGCCTGCGACGCCCATTCGCTACGTGCTGTTCGGCGGCGACTGCGAGCTGACGCCGGCACGGCTCGCACTCGAGAACGACGCGGGCACGCCGATGGCGCGCCTGTATCCGGACGACATCCGGCAGCGCGTGCCCGGCGTCCAGTACGACCAGCTCATGCTCGAGCCTGGAGACGGTCTGGTGACCAAGCCGTCGCTGCTCGCGCGCGAGACGCTCGACCCGTCGGCGCCGCAGAACGAGGACAGCTTCATCCCGATCGCGTACTGGTTCTTCCTCTGCGAGCACCACGACCAGCTCACCGGCAACATCAACTTCCAGGACAACCTGCTCAACGTCCTGCTGACGCGGCGATTGCCGTGGGAGATGAGCGAGCCGGCGCCGTAGCGCCGCGGCGTTACCGGCTAGCTCACGGTCCTTCTCGAAGCGATCACATTGCGGATCCTGTCGGGCTCTTCGAGAAGCTTCTCCCAACGGACCGGAGCCAGGCTACTGTCGTCGCCGATGGTCCAGCACATGAAATCCCTGGCCTTCAGAAAGCCGACGACCCAGCTCGCGTCGCACTCGAAGCGCGCCATCATCGAAGGACAAAATTCCATCATTATCTTCAATGCCGGAGAGCGGTCGACGATCTTGCTCATGCCCTTCAGGGCGACGCCTTCCGCACCTTCGATGTCCATCTTGATCGCATCGACGCTGGAGAGCCTATCACCCATGTAGCCGTCGAGCGTCACGCAGCGCACGGTCTCGGTGCTGCGCATGGATTCCGCCTCTGTCCCTTCGAGCTTGCCGATGGTCGCACGACCCGACCAATGGGGATTGAACTTGAGGATGACGTCGGCATCGGCGTCGCCCAGCGCGATGTTCTCCACCGACACGACGGCATCGAGTCCATTGATGCTGACCGTCGCCTTGATGAGGTCGTAGAAATTTCGGCTCGGCTCGAACGCGTAGACGTGCCCGCCGGGCATCACGCGCGCGGCGGCGAGCAGCGAGTAGACGCCGTGGTTCGCCCCGACATCGAGGACAATATCCCCCGGCTTGAGGAGTCGCGAAAACGCGTCGGCGTAATGAGACTCCCACACGCCTCCGAGCATGAGGTGCGAGCCGATGTCGACGCTGCGCGTGTCGACGAAGATCTTTTGTCTTGACTGCAGGTAGGTCAGCGCCCGGTGGTCCCCCAGGTACGCCACCTGCGAAAGCAGCAGGTCGCGCTCGCCGCTTGGCTTGTCGACCAGTTTTCTTACAGCCGCGGACAGGCCCGCGATAGCGGCGTCGATGCGCGCGACCTGCGAGGCCAGCACTTCTATGGTCCGGTCGCTGTCGCTTCCACGCTGGGAGAGCCGCGACACGGCGTCGAACTCGGTCGCACGCACGAAGTCATCGAAGAAGTTGGGCGGCACGCGGAAATGATCGCGTAGCTCCGGCTTGTCCGGGGAGACATAGAACCGATTGAGTCCGTCGAAGTACGCGAACGTGTATCCGGCATCCGTCAGCACGAACTCCCAACCCTGATGCTTCGGCGTCTGGCTCAGCGGAGCGACAGCCTCGACGAGCACGATCCAGGGCCGATGCTCGGCGAAGGATATGCCCCGCAGGACGTCGGTTTCCGAGCCTTCGGCGTCGATCTTCAGGAAGTGCACGTCGCCCACCACGTGCTCGCGCCAGACGTCGTCCAGCGTGCGCTGGCGCACCTGGCGCGTAGTGACGATGCGGCCCGCGGCGCGGTGCCGGTCCGCGATGTCGGGGTCGAGCGTCGACAGGCCGGAGTCCGGAATCTCGAAGAAAGGCAACTCCGCCGCGGCGCCACCGAGCGCGGCAAGAAGATTGACGTCGCGCGGCCTGCACTTGGCGAGCAAATCGTGGTACTTCGCGACCGGCTCGATATTGATCCCTGACCATCCCCGGTCGTAGAAAGCACGAGTCACGCTGTCGACATCGGGATCCTGCGCGCCGACATCGATATAGCGCCCGTTGCGCACGTCTTTCAACGCGCGCCACAGCATGACGTCCTCGTAGTTCTGGGCGTGCGATACGAATGACATGGCAGAGTTACAGCACGCCAATCTCGCGCAGCCTCTTTCTGATCAGGGCTGCCGCGTTGGCGTTGTTGAACTTCGTGCGCATGTCTTCCTGCCCCTTGAGAGCGATCCGCTGTCGCAGCCGGGGATCGTCGACCAGGCGTCGCATCCACGACGCCGCGTGCTCCTCATCCGGCTCCGCCCAGCGGAAGCGCTCGTCATCGTAAAGGTACTCGCCCTTGGCGACCGGAACCAGCGTATATCCCACCAGGCAGCTGTTGTCCTCGTTCATGAATTCCAGATTGCCCGAATACGCCGTTCCGACAACGGGCTTTCCGAGATACATAGATTCTGCAAGTCCCAACCCAAGTCCTTCGGCTCGATGCAGCGACACGTACGCGTCGACAACGCTCTGCAAGCCAAACACCTGGTCGCGCGTCAGGAAACGGTCGACGATGACGATCCGTGGGTCGTCGCCGATGAGCTCGCGCATCTGGCGGAGCTTAGCGGGCTGATTGGCGCCATTGATCGCCTTGACGACCAAGCCTGCGTCGTGTCTGCCGTCGGCAAACGCGCGCTTGAATGCCCGAATGGCTCCTTCGGGATTCTTGCGCGCGACGAACGAGTTGAAATCGAAGCTGAACAGAAAGAGGAAGCGATTGTCCGGAAGACCGAAATCGGCTCTCGAATAGCTTCCCGACATCCGCACTTCGATGGGTGTGGGTATTTTGGTGACCGGTTTCGACGTGGCGCGGCGCATCGCGTCGGCGATGAACTCGGTGGCCACCCAGATCTCGTCGACGGCATCGATCCCGTATTGCCATTCCGTCGGAATCTGCTCGAGCTCCCAGAACCAGAACCCGATGTTGTAGCGATGCGCACCGCTGCGAGGCTTCATCAGGCGGCTCACGGGCTTGAGCAGGTCCGGGTTCATGCAGAACAAGGAGCACTTGTATTGCAGCTCGTCGACGACATGCGCGGCAAGGCTGCGATCCGCCTGCCGCGTCTTCAGCCGTAGATCGACATCCTTGATCGCGAACGGTATGTCATCGGAAAGGCAGGCGTTGGCCAACGCGCGAAGATTCTCCGCCAGCCCGAATTCACCGAATGCGAAGCCGACCAGATTGAGGCCCGACAGCATATTGTCGCCGACGGCTGCGTCGTGCTTCGCCACGATCGCCGCGCCCAGGGCTTCCAGACGATCCAGCGAGAATGCGAGCACATGGCCGATCTGGAACGGCGTCTTCAGGAAGTGGTAGCGCCAATGCGCGAGCGATGGCGCAAATACGTTTGGCGGTGCAACGTCGCTGCATGCGTTTTCGTAGAACTCCCTGAACACCGCAAGCTGCAGACCCTCTCTCCTGACCTGAGCACTCGACGACGCATCGGGACCGGCGAGGTGGCGCGTGAAGTGACTCGACGGCACGAAAATGGGCTCGGCATGCCAGACCGCCCGAAGGCCGAAGTCCCACGCGCAGACCTCGTCCGGCGCCACGAACCCACCAAGCACATCGTAGAGTCGGCGGGCGAAAAACAGGTTCCCTATGGCCGCCGCGACGAAGTTCTGGTGCAACAACGCGAACCCAACCGTGTCCGCCTCTTGAATTCCGGATAAGAGCTCGGCGGTCGCCGTGGCGAGAGGGATGTCTCCCAGCTTCACATCATCGTTGGCTGGACTCGTGAACTCGACATTCGAGAAGCCCCACTCGGTGCCACGGTTTGCGATATCCGTGACCATCGCGGCGATTCGTTCCCTGCTGAATCGATCTCCCGCTTCGAGCACGTTGACGAACGCCCCCGACGACGCGAGAACCCCGGCGTTGGCTCGTCCAGCCATGTCAGCACCTTCGGCCGTGACGCGCACGCTTGGGAAGCTGCAGGACTGCAGTACGACGTCGACCTGCCGACTGACCTCCGCGCTCACTCCATCGTCCACGACCACAAGCTGGATGTTCTGGTAGCTCTGGTTGCGCACGGACTCCAGCGTCTGCCGGACCAGCTCCGTTTGCCCCGTCAACAGGACTACGACGCTCACCCGTGGCGAGCCGGCAACGAGCTGCGTGCCCGAAACAAAGGTCGCGTACTCCTGGCGCTTGGCGATTGCAAATTGCACGTCCATGCCGGAGAGCGTCTGCGCGAACAGAAAGCCCAAGTCGGTCCAGATCGCATACTGTGAGGTGGCGTCGACGGTCATGCTTTTCATCGATCGCGCGGCCTTGAGCAGATTCGTCAGACCAGCGCTCGGATTCCCGAGCTCGTAGTCGCACCGGCCCAGGATGCGAAGCGCCACCGGATGGCCGGGGATCGTGCCCAGCACTTGCTCAGCGAGCGAGCGCGCACCGGCAATATCGGACGAGGCCAGACATTCCGAGGATGCAGTCAGCGTCTGCCCGACGTCGAGCGTCGACGCCTCCAGACCGCCGATGGAGGCCGCGATACTTCCATGGCACTCCTTGAACCGCATGCGACTTCCGCAGGGGCATGGGTCGTTGCGGCCCACCGTCAACATGGCATCGATGCTCATTTGCAGCGCTCAAACGCCGACTGGCGTGCGACCAAGAACCCGCCAAATGACCTGCAACGAAAGGCCAGCGAAGTGCCGGCCGGAGTGCCACCCACCGCTTTAATGCCCGCGTCCGGTGCCGGCAAGGTTCTCGAATCGCGTGAACTCGCCGCGCCACGCCAACGGCACGGTGCCGATCGGACCGTTGCGCTGCTTGCCGATGATGATCTCGGCGACACCCTTGTCCGGCGTCTCTGGGTTGTAGACCTCGTCGCGGTAGATGAACAGGATCACATCGGCGTCCTGCTCGATAGCGCCCGACTCCCGCAAATCGGACATGACCGGCCGCTTGTTGGGACGTTGCTCGAGGCTGCGATTGAGCTGCGACAGCGCCATCACCGGCACTTTGAGCTCCTTGGCCAGCGCCTTGAGCGATCGCGAGATCTCCGAGATCTCGGTCGCGCGGTTCTCGCCCTCGCCGACCGCCTGCATGAGCTGGATGTAATCGACGATGATCGCGCCGAGCTTTCCCCCGTACTGGCGCGACAGACGCCGTGCGCGCGCGCGAAGCTCGAGCGCGTTGAGCGCCGGTGTCTCGTCGATGTGCATGGGAGCGTCATTGAGCTTGCCCAGCGAGGATGACAGGCGCTCCCAGTCCTCGTTACTGAGGCGTCCCGTGCGCAGCTTCTGCTGGTCGACCTGCGCAACCGTTCCGATGAGACGCATCGCGAGCTGCGTCGCGCCCATTTCCATGCTGAATACCGCCACTGGCATCTTGAGCGCGAGCGCGATGTGCTCGCCGATGTTGAGCGCGAGCGCTGTCTTGCCCATGCTGGGGCGGCCCGCGATCACCACCAGGTCGCCCTCCTGGAATCCCGACGTCATGCTGTCGAGGTCGGTGAATCCGGTGGCGATGCCGGTGACATCGGACGGATTGTCGCGGTTGAAAAGAAACTCGATGCGCTCGACGACCTGAGTGAGCAGTGGCCGCAGCTCCTGGAAACCCTGCTGCCCGCGCGCGCCGTGCTCGGCGATGTTGAAGACCTTCGATTCGGCCTGGTCGAGAATCTCGCGCACGCTGCGGCCTAGCGGATTGAAGGCATTGTCGGCGATCTCGCCGCCCACGGCCGCGAGATCGCGCAGGATCGATCGCTCGCGCACGATCTCGGCGTAGCGGCGGATGTTGGCGGCGGTCGGCACGTTGTCGACCAGCGAGCCCAGGTACGCCATGCCGCCGATGTAGTCGAGCTTCCTGATCGAACCCAGCGCTTCGCCGAGAGTGACTACGTCGGCGGGCTTGTTGTCCGTGATGAGACCCAGGATCGTCTCATAGAGCACCCGGTGCACCTCGGTGTAGAAATCTCGCGCGCTGACGATGTCGGCGACACGGTCCGCAGCCGCGTTTTCCAGCAGCAGCCCGCCCAGCACCGATTGCTCCGCTTCCATCGAATGCGGAGGAACCTTGAGCGCCTGAATCTGGGAGTCGTTGGGCATACTGGAACCGGCTGCGAATGCCCGCTCATTCTAACAAACTCGACGCTCCCGTTCCGGGAGTGCCGACAGGAGAAAAAGGCGCTTTCGC
>JBDTZQ010000103.1:0-10622 GCA_040005035.1 Betaproteobacteria bacterium
CGCCGTCGTGCACTTCGCCTATCTTGTGCGAAACGCCGGTGTAGAAAAGGATGCGCTCGGTGGTCGTGGTCTTGCCGGCATCAATGTGCGCACTGATGCCGATGTTCCGATACCGCTCGATGGGAGTTGTTCTTGCCACGTTTGTTTTCGCTGTCTGTCGCTGTTTGCCGGTGTTTGCATTGGCGTCGAGGAAATCGCAGAGGTCTGTCCGTCGCCGCTGGTTGACTGGTTGTTCGTCTCGTCTAGAACCGGAAGTGCGAGAAGGCCTTGTTGGCCTCGGCCATGCGATGCACTTCCTCGCGCTTTTTCACGGCGCCGCCGCGGCCTTCGGAGGCCTCGAGCAGCTCCGCCGCAAGGCGTTGCCCCATCGACTTCTCGCCGCGCTTGCGCGCCGCCTCGCGCAGCCAGCGCATCGCAAGCGCCACACGACGGATCGGGCGCACCTCGACCGGAACCTGGAAGTTGGCGCCGCCCACGCGACGGCTCTTCACCTCGACCATCGGCTTGGTGTTGGACAGCGCCTGCGTGAAGACCTCGAGGGGATCCTTGCCGCCCTTCTTGGAAATCGACTCGAACGCGCCGTAGACGATGCGCTCGGCGACGGACTTCTTGCCCTGGCTCATCAGGACGTTGACGAACTTGGCGACGTCGCTGTTCGCATATTTCGGATCCGGCAGGATCTCGCGCTTGGGAATTTCTCTGCGTCTTGGCATGTTCTCGTCTTCCGTTCAGCTCAAGCTGCCTTGGGTTTCTTGGCGCCGTACTTGGAACGGCTTTGCTTGCGGTCCTTGACACCGGCGGTGTCCAGCGAGCCGCGCACCATGTGATAACGAACGCCCGGTAGGTCCTTGACGCGTCCGCCGCGGATCAGGACCACCGAGTGCTCCTGGAGGTTGTGCCCCTCGCCGCCGATATAGCTGATGACTTCGAAGCCGTTGGTGAGCCGCACCTTCGCCACCTTGCGCAGCGCGGAGTTCGGCTTCTTCGGCGTCGTCGTGTACACGCGCGTGCACACACCACGTTTCTGCGGGCTGCGCTTGAGCGCAGGCACCTTGCTCTTCGACACAGGGGCGACACGGCCCTTGCGCACCAGCTGATTGATCGTCGGCATCCTGATTGTCCGTTTCGTCCGCGTGCCCTTTCGGACACGCGCATCGTTTCTTCGAAACTGCTACCCGAAACCGGTAGAGACCCGGTTTCGCCGTGCATTCGTCGCTGCTGTGAGAACCACTCCGCCTTTGAACCACGGTCCCTTTGAACCACGGCCCAATAACCGGCTAACCAAAAACCGGCTAACCAAAAACCAAGTGGCCCAAGCATCGGCTGCCAAGGCCACTCTTTTCGCGCCTCGACCGACCAGCTCCGCTAAAACTGCGGGCCCGCAGCCGGGTACGCCGCCCTTGCTTACCCAGATTTACTGGTTCTTCCCCGAATCCGGCGTGTTTTTAGGGCCGGAAGGGAAAGTAGGCGAAAAGACTATCGATTTTAAGGCACTAGCATCACTCTGTCAACGCTTTCCCCCACCTCATCTCACCCTACAGGTCCATCTCAACCCAAAGCGGCAGATGATCTGACCCAACCGCAGCGGCGTCGACGTGACAGGCACGGATGCCACCAGAAAGCGCCGACGACACGAAGCAGAAATCAATCCGATCTCCCCCGCCGATCGTCGAGCCGTCGTCCTCGCGATGACCCGCGGCGACCCACGCGTCGACGAATCCAACCGTTCGGTTGAGCCGCCCGTGGCGCGCCGATCGCGGACCCACGATCAGGTCATACTCGGGCGCGGACGAGTCGAAGTTGAAATCGCCGAGCAGCATCGCTTCCTCAGGCATGGGCGGCATCGTGCCCTCGGTCCAACCCGCGTCAGGATCCGGGTGGCCGCCGCACCACGCGCCACCCTCGGCGGGCGCTCGGGCGTGGATGTCCAGCAGCGCTTCCACCTGTGGCATCCGGGTGACAGGGCTGAGATGGCTCAGATGCACCGAATAGATGCGCAGAGGCCGCCCGCTGTCGGTCACGATCACCGCCTCCAGGGCGCCCTGCTGGATGCTGTGCTGCGTCAGCGTCGCGTACTTGGGCAGCGGGTGGTTGCGCGACGAGACGATCGGCGAGCGCGACAGGATCATCGTGC
Organism: Betaproteobacteria bacterium; assembly: GCA_040005035.1. GTDB lineage: Bacteria > Pseudomonadota > Gammaproteobacteria > Burkholderiales > Casimicrobiaceae > PALSA-1003. The sequence goes on from JBDTZQ010000103.1 coordinate 2,135, forward strand.
CGAACTGCCGACGACGGTTGACCAGCCGACCCGCGGCGTCCCGATAGCTGGCATCCATATCGAGATTGGCGCCGTAGACCCAGTAATACTCGGGTAGATGCGACACCAGCACGGCGGGACCGTCGACGTTGCCCGAGCGCTGCCAATGGCGCTCGACTTCCTGCAGCGCGATGACGTCGGCTGCGGCGACCTCGCCTGCGACGCGCGCAAGGTCGTAGCGTCCGTCCCTGCCGAGTCCGTACTGAATGTTGTAGGTGACGAACCTCATTGGACCGCGGGTCGCGCGCGAGCGCGAATCCGGCGCATCGAGTGGTGAGCGTTGCGGGCGTGCGGCCCGAGAAGACCGGCGGGACTGCGCGACACGCTGTGCGGCCAGCTATCCACGCCGGGCGTGGCTCGAACAGGCTTCGTTGACGCGGCGGGCTGCCATCGAAAGATTGACGAGCTTCGCGCTGGCGCTGGCGCGAGTGAGCTCTAGCATGCCGCAGTCCGGAGCCAGGATGAGCTGCCTGCTGGGCAGGTAGCGCAACGCATGGTTGGCGCGCGCCACCAGCGAGTCGACACTCTCAACCTCATTCTCACCCACGTCGATCACGCCGAGCATGACCGATTTCGTGCCGATGGCACTCAACATGGAAACATCCAGATCGCATGCTGCCCCTTCGATGGAAACGACATCGAGGAGCGATGCCGAAAGCCAGGCCAGCACGTCGCGGTAATAGTCCTGGTTCGCCTTGTAGCTGATGCCTTTTCGCTCCAGCGGTTTGTTCGGGTATCCGCGGCAGATATGAACGGCAAAAGTTGCGCTGTTTTCCAGTCCCGCGAAACAGCGTTCGAGTGCTTCCAGCCCCCACGCCTGCGCGGCGTCGGGATGGCGCAGCAGCACCGGATCGTCGAACTGAACCATTCGGCATCCAGCAGCGACGAGCGCCGCAACCTCATGGTGAATGGCATCGGCGTAGTCGAAGGCAAGTCGCTTGCGGTCGCCGCCATAGAATTCATCGGCGACGCAGTCGGCCACGGTGCTCGGCCCCGGCAGACAGATCTTGGCGATGCCCTTGGCGTGCGCGCTGGTGAACAGAAACTCGTCCACCACCATGGGCCCGGCGTAGGCGAGCTTGCCGATGACGCGTGGCGCTTCCTGCGTGCTCGTTCCGCCGCGCATGGAAATCGTCTTCCGGTTCCAGGCGTCGACGCCGCCAAGGCGGTTGACGATGTGCAACACGTAATGTCCGCGCCGTTGCTCGCCATCGGTCACGATATCGATGCCGGCCCGGTTCTGGTCCTTGATCGCGTCGAGCGCGGCCCGGTCGAGCAATCGTGCAAACTCGGCGGGGCCGAGTTCCGTCCTGCGCCCTTCGAAAGCATAGCCAAAGCTGTCGAGCAGCGACCGGCCATTCCTGCTGTAGATATAGCGCGGCTTGGGATAGCTGCCCACGATCGCCGTCAGGACGCTTCCCCCTGTTGCGGTGGTCATGACCTGCCCTCGCCTGCCTGGCTAACGAACCCTAGGCGGCAATGCGCGCATCGAGGCGCCGGCCGCTTGCCTTGTCGAAGATGAGCGCATTCTCCGGGGTGAAGCCAAGAGGCACGTTGTCACCTTCGCGGTGGCGGGGTTCCGCGCCGGCTTCGAGAAATCGAATGACGCCGAACGGGCCATCGGCGGTATAGAGCACCTCGCGCCCCATCGGCTCGACGGCCGTGATGCGCGAGTTCGCGCGACCGCTGTCGCCGTTTGCGTCGATGCGCAGGATTTCGGGCCGAAGCCCGAGCACGACGGCGCCTTGCACCGGCTCGGTAAGGCTCAGTTGCGCGGCGTTGATGCTCAGCACGGCGCCCGCAGCCTGCCCGTCGAAAAAGTTGATCGGCGGTGAACCCACAAAGCTGGCGACAAACATGGTGGCCGGGCGCTCGTACAAGTCCTCGGACGTACCTTCCTGCTCGACCCGACCGCCATTCATCACCACCACGCGGTCGGCCATCGTCGTGGCCTCGATCTGGTCGTGCGTGACGAGGATCGTCGTCACGCGAAGCTCGCGCTGGATGCGACGGATTTCGGTGCGCATGGTCAGGCGCAGTCCGGCGTCGAGGTTCGACAGCGGCTCGTCGAGCAGCAGCAGGTGCGGCCGCTTGACCAGCGCGCGGGCCAGGGCCACGCGTTGCTGCTGGCCGCCGGAGAGCTGGCCCGGCCGCCGATCCAGCAGCCCGTCGATACGCACCAGCGCCGCGGTTTCGCGCGCCCGCTTTTCGGCCTCGGCCGGCGGGACGTCCTTGAAGCGCAACGGGAACATCACGTTCTGCAGCACCGTCATGTTCGGGTATAGCGCGTAGGACTGGAAGACGATGCCCACATTGCGGCCGCGCGCCTCGACATCGTTGACGCGCGCACCGTCGAAGGTAATGTCGCCGCTGCTCGGCTGATAGATGCCGGCGAGCATCATGAGCGTGGTCGATTTGCCGCAGCCCGAAGGCCCCAGCACCGCGAGGAAGGCGCCGTCCTCGATGGCCAGATCGACGCCGGCGACGGCACTGGCGCCACCCCAGTCCTTGCGCAAATTCGTGAGTTCGACACGGGCCATGGATTACCCCTTGATGCCGCCGATGGTCATCTGCGTCAGATATTTCTGGCAGAAGATGTAGAGAAGAAAACTGGGCAGGACGTAGAAAACCGCCACCGCCGCAACGATGCCGTAGTCGACGCCCATCACATCGTCGGAGACCCAGAACAAATACAGGCTCATGACCCAGTTCTTGTTTTCGATGAGGAAGGTGCGCACGAAGATGTATTCCTCCCACGCGCGGATGAAGGCGAAGACCGCCACCGCGATCAGGCCGAAACGCACCTGCGGCAGCACCACCATGTAGAACGCCTGGCGCCGGGTCGCACCGTCGGTCATCGCACTCATCTCGATGTCCCACGGCACGCCATCGAAGAAGCCCTTCATCACGAAGACATAGAAGGGCAGCTCGATCGCGGCCAACACCAGCATCACGCCCGCAATCGTGTCGAGCAGCCCGATCCAGTACAGCATCATGAAGATCGGGATGATCAGCGTCATGGCCGGGAAGGCGTGCAGCACCAGCATCCCCTGCAGAAAAGCGCTGCGCCCGCGGAAGGCAAAACGCGAGATGTAGTAGCCGGCCAGCGACGACACGGTGAGAATGATCAGCGTCTGCGCCACCGCCAGCAGCAGCGAATTGAAGAACGCATTCCAGACCGACGGAAACTGCGCCCCCGAGGTGGCCTTGGAGCGCACCTCTTCCACAAAATCGGCGCGCCACAGGAAGCGGAAATTGTCCAGGTGCAGCCGTCCGCCGATCAGTGCGGCGAGCAAGCCGCCCACGACCACGAGCAGGATCGCTCCCGCGATCAGGCGCAGCCGGGGCGCGGCCACAGTCATGTGGACGATGCTGTAAATCAGGACGGCCGGCGCGATCACCGCGCACGCGGTCCACAACACATCGCTGCCGACGCCGCCGGTGCGGGCGGTGAAGGCGATCACCATCATCCAGAAGTACGGCAGGACGATCGGTGCCGAGACGACGATCAGGAAAGCGAGCAGCATCGATTGACCGCCCACGCGGCGTCGCCAGGAGCGCCGTGCCAGCGCCAGCCAATCGGCGCGCACGGGCGCTCCGCCATCAACGACCAGGTCGTGAGCGCTCATCAGTGCACCTCGATTCGCGGCGGCTGCAGCAGCTGCTTCATGTCCATCAGCCGCCAAAGCGCCAGCGCGGCCACGACACCGATGACCACCAGGATCAACGACAACGCCGCGCCATACGCGTACTCGCCGGTCTCGAACGCGCGCCGGTAGGCATAGAGCGAGAACACCGTGGTGTCGTAGAACGGGCCACCACCGGTGATCAGCAGGATGTACTCGAAGCTGACCAGCAGGGAGAGCGACTGGTGGATGGTCATGTACGAGATCGGCCAGCGCAGCGCCGGCAGCGTGATGTGGCGGACGATGGCGAACGCGCCCGCGCCGTCGACCCGCGCAGCGTGAAACAGGTGCTCGGGAATCGAGCGGATGGCCGAGGTGAATATCAGCATCCCCAGCGAAGCGCCGATAAAGCCGTTCGCCAGGATGATCAGCAGCAGCGGGTGGTTGTTGCGCAGATCGATGGCCGGCATGTCGAAGACGTTGATCACGATCTGGTTGAGCAGGCCGCGCTCGTTCGGGTCCACCACCCACAGCCACAGCAGGGCATAGACGACAGAAGGGCTCATTCGCGGCAGCAGCCATACGGCGCGGAAGAATGCCCCCAGGCGCGGCGGCACGGCGGTGGTCATCAGCGCCAGCATGAGCGCGAAGGTGACGTTGAAGATGCCCAGCGTCAACAGCACGAACACAAAGGTGACGCCCAGGGCGCCGAGCAACCGGGTGTCGCGCGTGAACATGCGCTCGAAATTCTCGAACGTGAACTTGCCCACCGCCAGCGTGCGGCCCATGTCGGTGAAGGCAAGCACGAGGTCGATGACGATCGGGGCGACGAAGAAGACGAACAACAGCAGGAGCGCCGGGCCGAGAAAGAGGCCAAAATTGGCCCACTCTCGCCGGGCCTGTGCTCGTGCGTGGTCGGGCATGCTGAACTCCTGGCCCGGGCCCGCAGGCCGGGCAGCGGCGTAGGCCGCTGCCCGAGTCCCGAGGACCCGCTCTCAATTGCGGATGATCACGTCCTTGCCGAGTTCGTTGCCGAGCTCGTCGATGACGAAGGTCGCCGCCGCATCGGCCGACAGCCGGCCCGTCTCCACGCCCTGGATGCCCTTGAAGACGATCGAGTTGTATTGCCCGATCTTGGGGCTGTTGGGCATGAAGCTGGCGTACTTGAGCATCGGCGTCGCGGCCACCAGCGCCCAGCCTTTCTCAATCACTTCCGGCATCGCCTGCTGGCCGTAGTTGATGGGGGTGTGATTGGTGGTCACTGCGTGTCGTGTGTTGACGTACGGCTGGCTTGCCAACCCCACCAGGAACGCGGCGAGGTCCTTGTTCTTCGACTTGGCCGATACGGCGTAGGCGATCGGGTGCGACAGGTTGGATGGCTTGCCGCCCTTCTTACCCGCAGGGGCGTTGATCCACGTGATCTTCTTCTGGTAATCCTCCTTGCCCTTCAAGTTCCACGCCTTGGACTGGTCGGTCACGCGCCAGACGCCGTGGAAGAACACCAGCGCCTCTTCCTTGGCGAAGGCGGCCTGCTCGATGTTGTCCCATGACATCGCCGTATTGGTCGACGAAAACGCCTTCTTGTCGACGCAGTACTTGACCCAGGTGAAGAAGTCCTTCATCCCGGCCTTGGAGGCCTGCAGCTTGGCTTCGGCCTTGTCGTAGGGGACGTTACCGAAGCCTTCCATCATCATCTGGAAATCAGGCCCGGCGTTGGGGCGATGCAGGATGCCGAACTTGGTGACGCCTTTGGCGACCGCCTGGCCGGCCAGATCGCACAGGTCGTAGGCGGTGAATTCACCAGCGTCCACCCTGGCCGAAATGGCTCCGATCTCCTTGTCGGTCTTGCCGAGCTTGCGCAGCTTGTCGTTGTTGAGGAAATACATGCGCACTTCGGAGTCCTGCGGCACGCCGTAGCGCGCGCCCTTGTAGCTGACCGACTGCCACAACGGCACGATGATGTCGCCGTAGAGCTCCGGATTCTTGGTGATGTGGTCCTCGAGATTCAGGGCGTAGCCGGCTTCCGCGAACGCGCCGGTCCACTCGTGCGCCAGAACGAAAATGTCCGGACCCTTGTCCACTGCGAAAGCTTTCAGCAGGTCGAGCGCGTCGTCGTCATAGCCCTTGGCATTCGTCTCGTTGAGCTCGATCTTGACGCGCTTGTCGCTGCCCGCGGCTGCTAGCATCTTGTTGAGCGTGTCGCCGGCGGCGACGATATTGCCCGCGCGAAGCGGCCCGGAGCGGTCCGCGCGCGACCAGACCTTGATCACGACGTCTTCCGCCAACGCCGACGTGGTGGCGGCGCAGAACAGCGCACCGGCAATCATTCCCGAGAATCCGAATTTCCAGTTCATTGTCATCCCTCCTGTTGAATGCGGTCGTATGCCGCCATTGCTTGCGTCACCGGCGCGGTTGCGCACTCGTCCACGATACGGCGCAGTGTAGCTGGTGTGTTGGTGCAGATCGCATCGGGGCGAAGCGCCACCAGCGCCCGCAATTCGTCTTCTCGTTCCTCGTGCCACAGCGTGATGGCGAGACGAGCCTTGCGCAGCAGCGCGATGGCCGCCGCATCGAGGAGCCGATGCGGATGCGGCGACCGGGTCTCCCAGCACAGGTGGACACCGTCGGCGCGGTACGCCTGCGCGAGTCGCATCATATCTTCCGCGGCGAGCACGGTGCCGATCATCAGCGACGTCGCAACCGACGCCGCGCGCGACTTCACGGCTGCGAGCGCCGGCCCGTGAAACCCACCGACGACGATCCGCTCGCGCCATGATCCCGCGGCGACCATGTCGCCGACCAGTCCGGCAACGGCAGGATCCTTGACCTCGATCAGCAAATCCATTCCGACGCTCGGCGCCCACTCGAGCAGGTCGATCAGCCGCACCATTTCGGGCTCCAGCGACTCGATTTCGGCAGCGCTGCACTGCGCGACCAAGCGGTGGCCGATCGCGAGATCGTGCCGGATCACCAGCACGCCATCGAGGGTGCCCTGCACGTCGCATTCGATCACGTCCGCGCCTTCGGCAAGCGCGGCCTGGAACGCCGCCCAGCTGTTCTCGGCGTGCATCGCGCTGCTTCCCCGATGCGCGACCACTCGCGTTCGGGTCATGACGATCGCTCCGAAGCGGCGAGCCCGCGCACCGTTGCGCGAATGATCGGACTCGCTGGAAGCGTCACCACGGTATGCGGCGACCCTGGCAGTTCACCACGTTGCTTGATGATTCGCATGACGGCATCGGTGAGCAGCCGAACCGGCTGTCGGAAGGTCGTGAGTTTATAGGCACCCCAGGCGGCCTGCGCAATGTCGTCGAATCCAACGACCGACAGATCGTCGGGAACGCGCCGACCTCGCTCGAGACGCGCCGCGTCGAGGAAACCCAATGCGATGAGGTCAGTTACACAGAAAACGCCGTCGATGTCGCCCTCCGCCAGCATCGACAAAGCAGCATCGCGCCCGGTCGAATAGTCGGTGGGGCCTTCCTGCCAAATGCGGACGGGGACGCCCGCCTTCGCGGCGCATTCGCGAAAAGCGTCGAGGCGCCCCAGGAGGCTTGCCGTGCGCGCGCCGCTCGACACGACGGCGAGGCTGCGGCATCCCGCTGCCAGGAGAAGCTCGACGGCGGCACGGCCGCCGCCAGCGTGATCGGTGACCACGGTGTCGACGGCGAAACCCGGCATCGGCTTGTTGACGAGGATCACCGGAACGCCATTGTCCAGACATTCGTTGACGATGCGCGACGGCGGCGTGCCATTCATCACGACAATGGCAGCGACGCGATATTCGAGCACGTTCTCGATGAGCGCGCTCATGTCGCGCTGCGCGTTCGCGGCGTTAAGTAACATGCATTGGAAGCCTTCGGCAAGCAAAGCAGCCGACAGCGTCGCGAGGCATTCCGAATGGAATGGCTGGTGAAGATCGGCAGCAACGAGTCCGACGATATTGGAGCGCGCAATCGTCAGGCTCTGCGCGAGGCGGTTGACGCGATAACCAAGACGTCCGGCCGCGTCGAGAATTTTCGCCCGTGCCGCGCTCGATACGCTGGCACCCGGCGTGAAGGTGCGTGAGACCGCCGATCGCGACACGCCGGCACGCTCCGCGACATCGGCGGCGGTGACGAACGAACCTCTGGCCTTCTCCTGACTCATCTCTCGACCGGCGCTTTGCACGCGTGTGCAACCAGTCTACACACGTTCTGCACGCGTGTGCAACATGTGGATGCGGGGAGATAAACGGGACGCAAAAGAATACGGGCGACTCCCCATAGGGAATCGCCCGTCCAGACTCCTCCTGGAAAATCCTCCTATGCGGCGTCGGCGCTGATCGCGGTGGCCGGCACTTCCGCGACCGTCCCGTCCGGCGGCATCTCGAGCAACGGCCCCATCGCCTTCTGCTTCTTGCGGGCGTTGTGGTACGCCAAGCCGGTTCCAGCCGGAATCAGCCGGCCGACGATGACGTTCTCCTTCAGGCCGCGCAACTCGTCCTTCTTGCCCATGATCGCGGCTTCGGTGAGCACGCGAGTGGTCTCCTGGAACGACGCCGCCGAGATGAACGAATCGGTCGACAGCGACGCCTTGGTGATGCCCAGAAGCATGTGCTCGTAGGTCGCCGGTCGCTTGGCGTCGGGGCCGCCCTTGACACCGCCGTGCTCGAAAACCTTGTCGTTCTCGTCCAGAAGATCCGAACGCTCGACCTGCTCGCCGACGATGAAGCGCGTGTCGCCCGCATCCTGCACCGAGACACGGCGCAGCATCTGGCGCACGATCACCTCGATGTGCTTGTCGTTGATCTTCACGCCCTGCAGACGGTAGACGTCCTGCAC
>JBDTZQ010000104.1:0-10598 GCA_040005035.1 Betaproteobacteria bacterium
CCAACGACCCCCACCATGTCAAGGTGGTGCTCTAACCAGCTGAGCTACGCGCCTTCTAATGCAGCGCGAAGTTTAGCCGAACGGCGTTCGCGAGACAACGTCGGTATTCGGCGTGCAGCCCGCAGTCGCGATCAGCCGGGCACGACGATGCGCAAGATCCCCAACAGGATGGGCTGATGAACCATGTAGACCAGGAGGCTGTGCCGGCCCAGCCACTGCAGCCATCCGGGTGACACGGGCGAGGGCGCGCGTAGCGGTGCCAGCTTCTTCGCGACGAGCCAACCGCCGGCGCCGATGCCCAGGCACACCACGCCGAACCAGGGGAACAGCGGCACGTAGTCCTCGGTCGCGGGCTTGTGCGTCATCAGCCCTACCCAGTTGAGCCAGCGCGAATCGAACGCCGCGATCTGCACCTGCACGCCCATCGCGATCACGACCACGCCGACGATCCCCGCCGCGAGCGGGTAACGCACCAGCGGCCACGCCAGCAGCGACGAGACGGCGATGCAGTGCAGGATGCCGAAAGTGATGAAGGTCGGGCGGAACGTGACGTAGCTCGCCAGCGTGACCAGCAGCGCGCAACCGCTGATGATGCCGAGGCGCTTCCAGAACGCTCCACTGGGCAGCCGGTTCGGCCGGTCGCGTTGTGCGAGCACCAGGCTTATTCCGACCAGAAGCAGGAAAGCGCTGACGATGATCGCCCGAAACGTCAGCCAACCGGCGTCGCGGTTGAAGTCGGCGCGCAGCGCGCCGTACCAGTTGAGATCGAACGCGAAGTGATACACGATCATGGCGCATATCGCCGCTCCGCGCAGCGCGTCGAGTCCCGGGATCCGGACCTGCGGCCGACGCACCGTCGCGGCGGCTGCGTGAGTGGTCGCGGGCGCGGCGACCTTCTTCCTGCGGCTCATCGCGGCCAGACGATCCGGAACGCGCCCGCGGCGTCCGGTTGCGCCACCGCCGAGAGCATCGACTTGAGCGCGCTGGCCCGTTCGGCGTCGAGTCCTGCGCGCGGCGTCAGGCTGACGTCGACTCGCGCCTTGCCGCCGACGCTCGTCGACGCGCTGCCGCTCAGCTCGACCTCGCCACCGACGTTGCTCAGCGGACCCGACAGCGCATCGGCCTGTCCTGTTGCGTCGAAGCGCACATCGCCCAACGCCAGCGCGGGCGACTGCGCCATCGGCAGCCCCGCCAACGACACGCTCGCGGCGCTCCATCGGACGCCGAGCTCGCCGTCGATGCGCTCCGCACGCCATGCGAGCCGCGGCGTGCGTAACGCGACCTGGCCACCGGCAACGATCATCGGCGCGTCCAGTGCGCGCAGAACGGCTTGCGCCGGCAGCTCCACGCCCAGGTCGCGCACTTCGGCATCGCGCCGATCGACCATGAATGCGGCGGGTGCGGCGCCGGCGAGAGCGATCGTGCCGCGCAGCTCGCCGGTCAGGAGCGGCCACGCATCGACGCGCCACGCCACCGGCAGCGCGCTCTCGCCCGGAGTCAGCCGAAGCTCGCCCGTACCATCCCACAGGGTGCCGGCGGCGTCGACGAGCCGCAATCGTCCGCGGGTGGCCGCGTCTAGGCGCGCGTCGAGCAGCGTGGCCGGCGCGCGCGCGACCAGCGCCGTCACCAGCAGCAGCACGCCGACCAGGAAGATGAGCCCGGCGCGCACCCTCAAGGCGCGAGCGTGAGCTCGGCGCGAACCTGTCCCGGCTCGACGCGGCCGGTCACCGCAAGATCGACCGCGCGCAAGCGGGCCTCGCGCTGGAGTGCGTCGAGAAGCGCCACCAGCGCTCCGAACCCGATGTTGTCGAGTCCGATGCGATACCGGTCGCCGTCGGCGCGATCGATCGAGGAAGGCTTGATGCCAGCGCGGGACAGCGCCGCGTCTAGATCGGCGCGCGCGTCACGCGCATCCCGCGGCGCATTGGAGCGCGTGAGTGTCGCGATGTCGTCGGCTCTGCGCCGCGCTTCGGCGAGCGCGTTGCGATCGAAGGCCAGCGCGCGCGTCAGGCGCTCGACGTCGCGCTGCATCGGCTGCCATATCGACAGCCACAGCAGCGCGGCGACGACTGCGCCGGCAAGCACCACGGACACGACCCGCTCCTGCGGTGTGCGGACGAGCCACCAGCGGCGAGCGCGATCGCGCAATGACGGTTGGACCAGCGTCGCCATCAATCGAGTCCGACGCGAATGCGCGCGCCGGTCGCAGTCGGCGCCATGATCGCCACCAACCCGGCGCGTTGCAGCTCGCGTTGTACGCGCGCGGACTGTGCGGCATCCTGTTTTTGCAGATCGACGACGACGTGACCGTCGGCGTAGCGCAGCGAGCGCAGCGCTCCCGCCGGCAGCGTCGCCAGCGCCGGCGCGGTGCGCGCCAGCAGCGGCAGCGCATCGTCATCGGCGACCCGGCCAGCCTGGTGGCGAAGCACGGCGTCGCGGCGCGCGATCGCGCTTGCCGGCGCGAGCCCGGCGGCGAGCTCGTCGGGAGCGGCGGCTTTCGCCAACGCGGTGATGTCGGCGCGCGCATTGTAGGTTTGCCACGCAAGCCACGCCCACTGGCCGGTGCTCGCGATGACGTGAATGAACAACGCAAGTGCCAGAACCCACAGCGCCGGGCGCAACGCCCGCAATGCTCCTGCGCGGCGCGCGCCTTCGATGTGGGTGGAAGGAGCGGCGTGCAGGTCGATCGCGCTCGTCCAGGCGGGCGCCGCCGCGGCGGCCCAGTTCCACGCTTCGCCAGCCACGAACTCCACACCGGTGAGCTTGCGTGCCTGTGGCATCAATGCGGGCGTCGCGCCGCCGACATCGACGCGCACGCATGCGGGACGCGACCCGCGCTGACCCGTGATCGCGAGCACGAGCTCGTCCGGCGGCGCGTCCACCCTGGCAGGCCCGACCGCGAAGGTCGCGCCCTGCGCGGTGCGCACGAAGCCGGGCGCATCGAGCGCCGCGGCGCACCAGCACCAGCCGTTAGCCGGCGGACGCGCCAAGTCGCTTTCGAGCACGACGCGCTGCCAGCGCAGGCCCAGTCGCGCCGACGCCTCGACCAGCGCGCGAAACCATGCGTCGTCGACGATCGCGACGCGCATCGCGCCGTCAGGCGCCTGCGCGGCCAGTGCGAGATGACTGTCTTCAGGCGCTCCGGCAAGCTGGTCCTCCAGCGCATAGCGAACCGCGGTGGGTGCGCGTGCTGCCGGCAGCGGCGGGAGGGCGAGCGTGACGATGCGCCCGCGCCACGCAGCGACAACGCCTTCGAGCGCGTCCGCCGACGGCCATGCGTCGCGCCGGCCGCGGCCCGAGCGCAGCACGCGATTGTCGGCGTCGAAGAGCGCCCAATCCATTTCACGGCGCGCGTCGGGAGCCGCATCGAGATAGATGCGAAGTGTGCTCATGAAGGACCTCCGCGCTGCGCGCTTCGGCTCATTGTTCAACCCGGCACTCGGGGCGGCCCGTCGAGCTCATGCGCCGATTCTACTCGACCGTTTGCCAGACAACGCTCGGCCAATCGGACGCATTGGTGGCACGATGCAGGAGCGCGCGGGCGCGCGCCATGGTGTCTCCCTGATGCGCCTCGATGGTCACTTCGAACCAGTTGCTGCGAACGTCGACGCTGGTCTCGTCGACGACGACATCGGGCCTTGGCAGTCGCGCGCGAAAGTCGGCGACGCTGCTGAAGGGCTTTTGCGTTCGTTGCGCGACCAGCGCGAGCGCCGCGGTCCTGTCGAGTCCCGTTATCGCAGAGAGCACCTGCGCGTCGGCGGTGTTGACGTTGACCGGGGACGGAGCATCGAGCGCGGTCACGAATGGGCGCAGGCGCTCGAGCACGACCGGCTGGGCACGCAGGCCGCGCACCGCGAGCAGCTCGCTGGTCCTGCGAACCGGCGCATTGGCGCTCAATCCGGGGACGCTTTGCGACAGGTACCAGGCGTCTTCCGCGCCGCCGGGCTCGCTGACCTGGCTGTCGTTGTCGACCCAGTCGGTGATCGCGTTGGCCAGTGTCGGGGGCAACGACAGCGCGGCCAGCAGCCGATCGAGCGCGGCACGCGTTCCGGCCTGCGTCGAGCCCAGGGCGAGGTTGTTGACGTTGATTCGCGCCTGCGCATCGGTGATGTATCCCGAGATCGAGCCGTTCTCCAGCGGAATGCCCGGCAGGCGCAGCGCCCACGGCTGCCCGAGGTGCGTGGGTGCGTTTGCCGGCGCGGTTTCGAAGACGATCTGGCGCGCCCATTGCACGCCCGCCATCGCCAGCGCCTGCGCCTGCACCTGGTTGCGGCGATGCTCGGTGTCGTTGATCCAGCGCTGCTGCTGCCAGAGCAGCGTGGCTGCAATGGTCGCCGCGAGCGCCGCCATCAGCATTGCAAGCACGATCGCGGCGCCGCGCTGCGCGAGCGCATTCGCTTGTCGCGCAACGACGCCGCGCCGGCATGCGATGCGCGCGCGCTTCATCGCAGCGCCAGCCAGCGCTGGATCGACTCGCCGTTGGCCAGGACGAGCTCGACGCGCGCAGCCTGCGGAAGCTCGGATTCGCCGCTGACTGGCCAGTTCTCGACCCACGCGCCGCTTTTGGTGAGATACGCCAGGCGAAAGCGCGAGACGCCATTCAGCAGCGCATAGACCGTTGGGACCATCGCGCGCACGCGGTCGTAGCCGGGCCAGTACACGACCTCGATCGCGCCTTCGCGGAATCGATACTGCAGACGCTGCCCGGCGCTTCCGGGCTCGACGTTGAATTCGGGGCCGGCACGCGAAAACGCTAGCGCCGCGTTGCCCTCGGCATCGCTCGCTCCGGCAAGCCACGGCGCCTCGCGGACCTGGTCCAGGCGCGCGGCGCGTGGGATCGCCTGGCGCAGGTCGCCTTCGAGACGCGCGAAAAACAGGTCGAGCGTTCGCCAACGCTCGGCCTCGGCCGCGAGCCTGGTCTCGCTTTCGCTCATCGCGGCGAGCGCGCGGTAGCCGAGCACGGCGAGCGTAGCCACGATCGCCAGCGCGATGAGTACTTCGAGCAGCGTGAAGCCGCGCCGGCGCGCTCGCATCAACGCTGGCCCAGGTAGCCCACCAGCCGCACCAACACGTGATCGGGAGCGGCGGCGTCGGCGACGCTGATCTCGATCTTGCGAAACGCGGGATTGGGCGTGCCGCCGATGTCTTCGCGCCAGGTGAATGCCGCCCCTGCCTGTTCGGCGTTGCCCGACCGGCCTCCGGGCGCGGGGGCCGGGGTCTCGATCTGCGCCATCGCCAGGCGATTCTGCGCGACCCACAGCGCCAGGGTTCGGGCCTTGAGCGCGGTGGCGCTGTCGGCGCTTTGCGCGATGCTGCGAAACCCAGCCGCGAGCGCCACCGCGAGAATCGCCAGCGCCATCAGTACCTCGACCAGCGTGAAGCCGGCGCAACGGCGCATCAGCGGGGTGAGGGCGCGGTGATCGCGACGCGGTTCAGCGGATCGGCGAGAAGCAGGGCGTGCCATTCGGCGGAGTCGAGCTCGATTGCATAGGGTTCGTTGCGACCGCTGGGCGCGAACGGCAGAACGGCGTCGGCGGCGACCCCCTGTCCGGCGTATGAGGCGATGCGCGCGCTCACCCCCGCGGTCAGCGCGTGCGCCGAGAGCACATCGTCGTCGGCGAGCGGCACCCAGCGGTCACCCTCGATGGTCGTCTCGCGGCGCCAGAAACGATATCCGGCGCCATCGGCGGACATACCGAGCGCCTGGTTGCGCCATTGCGCGAGTGCCGCCACATGCTCCATCGCCGCGCCGAGCCGGCGCGCCTCGCGCTCGACGTCGCGGCGTGGATCGGCATCGACGCGCGCGTACACGAGCCCGGCGGCAAGTCCGATCACGAGCACCACCACCAAGACCTCGACCAGCGTGAAGCCGCGCGCCCGGGGATGCTGCCGATCCGATGGCGTGATTGCGCGTGCGCGGAGAAGCGCTACAGGTCCCATGATCCGACGTCGGTGTCGAACCCGCTGCCGCCGGCCTGGCCGTCGGCGCCGAAGCTGAACACGTCGATCTCGCCGCGCAAACCGGGATTGAGATATTGGTAGGGATTGCCCCACGGGTCCTTCGGCAGCCGCTCGAGATAGCCGTTTGGCTTCCAGTTGGGCGGCACGGGAGGCTGCGTCGGCCGCACCACGAGCGCGGCGATGCCCTGGTCGGTGGTGGGATAGCGGCCGTTGTCGAGCCGATACAGCTTGAGCGACTGAAGGATCGCGGCGATGTCGTTACGCGCTGCGATCACGCGCGCCTCGTCGGGACGCTCCAGCACGCGCGGGACCACCAGCGCTGCGAGTATGCCGAGTATGACGATGACGACCAGCACTTCGACGAGCGTGAAGCCAGCAGAGCGGCGGGATGAAGCCGAGGAAACTGAGCGCAACGGTGCATGCATCGAGCCATTATAATCGCGCGCAATCGATCGCGTTTTCACGAGTTGGAATTCCATGCGCCGTGTTGTCGTCGGGCTGACCGTCCTGATCGTCGTCCTCGCCGCTGGCGCCTGGGGCTGGGCGCGATGGTATCCATTGTCGCTTCCGGACTCGCCTTACGCCTTCAGCGTCAAGGCGGGTTCGTCGCTGCGCTCGGTGGCGCGCGAACTGGCTGCTACCGGCGTGATTCCTTCGGAGTGGGCGCTGGTCGGCGCGGCACGCCTAGCGCGTGCCGATCGCGCGATCAAGGCGGGCAACTACGAGTTGACCCGCGGGACGACATTAAACGAGCTGCTCGCCAAGCTCACGCAGGGTGACGCCACGCAGATCGCGTTCACCATCGTCGAGGGCTGGAACGTAGCCGATCTGCGCGCGGCGTTGCGCGCCAAGCCCGACATCAAGGCGACGCTGGCCGAGGTCGACAACGCGCAGATGATGACCCGGATCGGCGGCGCCGAGCGCGAAGCGGAGGGATGGTTCTTTCCCGATACGTATTTCTTCTCGTCCGGAAGCACCGATGTCTCCCTGCTGGCGCGCGCCAACCGGCTGATGCACGCGCGGCTGGATGCAGCGTGGGCGGCGCGCGCTCCCGGCCTGCCGCTAGTGTCCCCTTATCAGGCGCTGATCCTGGCGTCGATCGTCGAGAAGGAAACCGGACGCACCGCCGACCGGCCGCTGATCGCGGCCGTGTTCGTCAGCCGGCTGCGCCAGGGCATGCGTCTGCAGACCGATCCCACCGTCATCTACGGCTTGGGCGAGCGCTACGACGGCAACCTGCATCGCAGCGACCTCGACGCCGACCACGCGTTCAACACCTACACGCGCGATGGCCTGCCGCCGACGCCGATCTCGCTCCCGAGCCAGGCCTCGATCGACGCGGTTCTGCACCCTCCGACCACGCCTTACCTTTATTTCGTGTCGCGTGGCGACGGCAGCAGCGAATTCTCGGTCACGCTCGCCGATCACAATCGCGCGGTGGCGCGCTATCAGAAACGTGCGCGCTGACGACGTGCCGCGACGATGAGTCCTGAAAAAAGCAGCTCGCGCGGGCGCCTGGTCACCGTCGAAGGCATCGACGGCGCCGGGAAGAGCACGCACCTTCCGTGGATCAGGGAAGTGCTCGCGCGCGCCGGTCGTCGGGTGTGGGCGACGCGCGAGCCGGGCGGCACGCCACTCGGCGAGCGCCTGCGCGAAATGCTCCTGCACGAGCCGATGGCGCCGCTCACCGAGCTCATGCGGATGCTCGCGGCGCGCCGCGAGCACTGCGAGCGCGAGATCTGGCCGCGGCTCGAAGCCGGCGAATGGATCGTCTGCGACCGCTTCACCGACGCCACCTACGCTTATCAGGGCGGCGGGCACGGGCTCGACGCCGCGCGGATCGCCGAGGTCGAACGATTCGCGATCGGCGCGTTCGAACCCGACATGACGCTCGTTTTCGACATTCCGGTGGACGTCGGGCGCGAGCGCCTGGCCAAGGGGCGCGTGCTCGACAAGTTCGAACGACAACAGGCGGCGTTTTTCGAGCGGGTCCGCGCGGTCTATCTCGCACGTGCGGCGGCAGCACCGCGGCGCTGCCGCGTCATCGATGGCACGCGCACGCTCGATCAGGTGCGAGCGGACGTCGAGGCGATACTCGAAGGCGCGCGATGAGTGCCGCAGGGCCGCCCCAAGGCACTCGCCCCCTTGGGGGAGCGGCGCGCAGCGACGCTCGGGGGGAACATGCAAGTGCCGCAGGGCCGCCCCAAGGCACTCGCCCCCTGGGGGGGGCGGCGCGCAGCGACGCTCGGGGGGAACATACAAGCGACGACGATATACCGGCCGTGCACTGGGAGGCGCTTCCGCCGTGGCTCGACACGGCCGCGACCGGCATGCTCGCGCAAGCCGAGCGCTGGCCGCACGCGCTTCTCGTCACCGGCACTCAGGGCATCGGCAAGCGCCTGCTGGCGCTGCACCTTGCGCAGGCGCTGCTCTGCGAGACTCCCGCCGCCGACCGGCGCGCCTGCGGACGCTGCGCTGCGTGCAACTGGGTGGAGCGTGGCACGCATCCGGACCTGCGCGTCATCGTGCCGGTCACCTACGACGATGAAGGCAACGCCACGCCGGCGGATGTGATCTCCGTCGACGCGATCCGCGATCTCATCGCCTTTGCACTCTTGTCGAGTCATCGCGGCGGCGCCAAGGTCGCGGTGATCGCGCCCGCCGAGGCGTTGAACGCGGCCGCCGCGAATGCGCTGCTCAAGACGCTCGAGGAGCCGCCGCCGCGAACGTCCTTGATACTGGTCAGCTCGCAGCCCGGGCGGCTGCCGGCGACGATCACGAGCCGCTGCCGGAGGCTCGCGGTTCCGGTCCCCGACCATGCGCAGGCGGTGGGATGGCTGGCGGCCCAAAGGCTCGCGCATCCCGAGCGCGCCCTGGCGCTTGCCGGCGGCGCGCCGCTGCGCGCGGTC
The DNA here is from genome assembly GCA_040005035.1 of Betaproteobacteria bacterium. Taxonomy (GTDB): domain Bacteria; phylum Pseudomonadota; class Gammaproteobacteria; order Burkholderiales; family Casimicrobiaceae; genus PALSA-1003. The sequence continues at coordinate 8,871 of JBDTZQ010000104.1, forward strand.
GCGCTTGGCGCGGAGGCGGGAGAGCGAACGCGCGACTGGCTGCTCGACCTGCTTTCGCGTCCCGAGCGCATGTCGCCGGTGGCGGCGGGCGCGCGCGTCGAAGCGACGCCCAAGGACGAGCGCAAGGGCATGCTGGCCGATGTCGTCTACGGGTTGTTGACGTGGACCGCCGACCTTGCCGCGGTTGTCTCCGGCGGTGCGCCGAGATTCCATACCGAGCGCGGCGAGACGCTTGCCGAGCTCTCGCGCCGGGTGGCGCGGGTGCCCCTGTTCCGCTATCATCGAGCGCTGCTGCGACAGCGCGCATTGCTGTCGCATCCATTGCAGCCGCGGCTGGTCGCGGAAGCGATGCTGTTCGAATATCGGATGCTGTTCGGAAAACGCTGAGCATCGCCGAGCGCAACGCAGGAACACTGACACCACTCGATGGCGACGGATCGCAGCAACGGCAGTTCGGGCCCCGCCACGGTTTCGCGACCGGGCGTTCTGTCGCTCAACATCCGCGAAAAGGCGGCGCTCTATGCCGCGTACATGCCGTTCCTCGCCGGCGGCGGCATATTCATTCCCACGAGCCGGCAGTACCAGCTCGGCGAAGAAGTTTTCATGCTGCTCTCGCTGATGGACGATCCCCAACGCATCGCCGTTCAGGGCAAGGTGGTCTGGGTCACGCCAGAGGGCGTGCAGGGCAATCGCACGCAGGGCATCGGCGTGCAGTTCACCCGTGACGAGACCGGCGCGGCGGCGCGCGCCACCATCGAGAGAATCCTCGGCGAGACCCTCGCGTCGAACCGTCCCACGCACACGATGTAACGCCGCGAGGGCGCGATGCGCCTTCCGCGCGCGGCTCGCGCCCCGCCTTCTCCCCAGCGCGCCTCCCGTCTTCGAAAGCCCATGTTCGTCGATTCGCATTGCCATATCGATTTTCCGGAGCTCGCCGGCGACCTGCCCGCGCTGCTGGGCGCGATGGACAAGGCGCGCGTCACGCACGCGCTTTGCATCAGTGTGAACCTCATCGACCTGCCTCGCGTGCTGCGCATCGCCTCCGACACTGCGCAGGTGTACGCCAGCGTGGGCGTGCACCCCGACTACGAGGACACGCCCGAGCCCACGGTCGACGAGCTCTGCGAGCTGGCGCGGCGTCCCAAGGTGGTCGCGATCGGCGAGACCGGGCTCGACTATTACCGCCTCACCGGTGACCTGGAGTGGCAGCGCGCGCGCTTTCGAACGCACATCCGCGCCGCGCGCGCCTGCGCCAAGCCACTGGTGATCCACACGCGCTCGGCGGCCGACGACACGCTGTCGATCATGCGCGACGAAGGCGCGGGCGAAGCGGGTGGCGTCATGCATTGCTTCACCGAGACCTGGGAGGTGGCGCGCGCGGCGCTCGACCTGGGGTTCCATATTTCGTTCTCGGGCATCGTGACCTTCAAGAATGCGCGTGAGTTGAAGGAGGTCGCGCGCCAGGTGCCGCTGGAGCGCATGCTTATCGAGACCGACTCGCCGTATCTCGCTCCGGTCCCTTATCGCGGCAAGCTCAACCAGCCGGCGTACGTACGTCATGTCGCCGAGGAGATCGCCAGGCTGCGCGGTTTGCCCGTGGAAGACATCGCGCGCGCGACCTCGCGCAATTTTTTCACTCTGTTCGGAATTCCCTCCCATGTTCATTGATGCATGCATTGGCGCTCGCGTTGACCTGTCGCGGCGCCGCCGATGGTTTGCCTTTCGCTG
>JBDTZQ010000105.1:0-10547 GCA_040005035.1 Betaproteobacteria bacterium
CCCCAAGGCGCTCGCCCCCTGGGGGGAGCGGCGCGCAGCGACGCTCGGGGGGATCATAAAAACGCCGCCGGGCCGCCCCAAGGCGCTCGCCCCCTGGGGGGAGCGGCGCGCAGCGACGCTCGGGAGGATCATAAAAACGCCGCCGGGCCGCCCCAAGGCGCTCGCCCCCCTCGGAGGGAGGTCGCGCAGCGACTTCGGGGGGGAGACCTGTGAGCACCACGACCCGGCCCGTTCCTGCGGCGCCGGCAAAGGGCCGTGCCGCGCGCGTCGAGCGCACCACCCGCGAAACATCGATCGTGGTGAGCGTCGACTTCGACGGCAGTGGTCGCGCCGACGTCGCCACCGGCGTGCCATTTCTCGATCACATGCTCGACCAGGTCGCGCGGCACGGCATGCTCGATCTCCAGGTCGCGGCGAAGGGCGACCTGCACATCGACGGGCACCATACCGTCGAGGACATCGGCATCACGTTCGGGCAGGCGGTGAATCAGGCACTGGGCGACCGCGCGGGCCTCACGCGCTACGGTCACGCCTACGTTCCGCTCGACGAGGCGCTGTCGCGGGTGGTCCTCGACCTGTCGGGCCGGCCAGGGCTCGAGTATCACGTGACGTTCACGCGGCCGATGATCGGCGCCTTCGACGTCGACCTGACACACGAGTTCTTCCAGGGATTCGTCAATCACGCGCTCGTCACGCTGCACGTCGACAATCTGCGCGGAGCCAACGCGCACCACCAGGCGGAGACCGTGTTCAAGGCGTTCGCCAAGGCGCTGCGCACGGCGACCACGCCGGATCCCCGCGCCGCGGGCAGCGTTCCATCCACCAAGGGCACGCTGTAGTTCCAGCGCGGAGTACCGACGTTGAGGCCGGACATCGCCGTCGTCGACTACGGCATGGGCAACCTTCGCTCGGTGGCGAAGGCGCTCAGGCACGTCGCGCCGGAGCGAAACATCGTCGTCACGGCAGACCCGGCGGTGATCCGCGAGGCGCCACGCGTCGTGCTGCCGGGGCAGAGCGCGATGCCGGACTGCATGCGCTCCCTCAACGCCAGTGGGCTGCGCGACGTTGTCCTTCAAGTTTGCCGCGACCGCCCCTTCCTCGGCATCTGCCTGGGGCTGCAAATGCTGTTCGACCAAAGCGAGGAGGGGCCGACGCCGTGCCTGGGCGTCGTGCCCGGCCGCGTCGAGCACTTTCCCGGCACCGGCATGAACGACGCTACGGGCGCTAGGCTCAAGGTTCCGCACATGGGCTGGAGCCGCGTGCACCAAGTCAGGCCGCACGCGCTCTGGCGCGGCATCGCCGACGCCACCCGTTTCTATTTCGCGCACAGCTACTACCCCGTGCCGGATGACAGCACAATGACCGTCGGCAGCGTCGACTATCCGTCGGCGTTTACTTGCGCGATTGCAAGCGCTACTATCTTTGCCGTGCAGTTCCATCCCGAGAAAAGCCACCGCGCCGGTCTCCAGCTGCTCTCCAATTTCGTCGTCTGGGACGGGCGCGACTGACTTCCGCTGTTCGTCCGGCCGTGCCCTCACCGCCGCCATGCATATCATCCCCGCGATCGACATCAAGGACGGACACTGCGTCCGCCTGCGGCAGGGCGACATGCACACGGCGACCGTATTCTCCGAGGATCCCGCGGCGATGGCGCAGCACTGGCTCGAGCTCGGCGCCGAGCGGCTGCACATCGTTGACCTGAACGGCGCGTTCGCCGGCAAGCCGAAGAACGAATCGGTGATCCGCGAGGTGGTCAGCGTCATCGGTGAAGAGATCCCCGTGCAGCTCGGCGGCGGCATCCGCGACTTGGACACCATCGAGCGCTACCTCGACGACGGCATCACCTACGTCGTCATCGGCACTGCCGCGGTCAAGAATCCCGGTTTCCTGCACGACGCGTGCTCCGCGTTTCCCGGGCACATCATCGTCGGGCTCGACGCGCGCGAGGGCAAGGTCGCCACCGACGGGTGGTCGAAGATCACGGGGCACGACGTCGTCGATCTCGCCAAGAAATTCGAGGACTACGGCGTCGAGGCGATCGTCTACACCGACATCGGCCGCGACGGCATGCTGACCGGCGTGAACATCGAGGCCACGGTCAAGCTCGCGCGCGAGCTCAAGGTGCCGGTGATCGCCAGCGGCGGGATCAACAGCCTGTCGTGCATCAAGGAGCTGGCCAGCTTCGAGAGCGACGGCGTCGTCGGTGCCATCGCCGGACGCGCCCTCTACGAAGGCACGCTCGATTTCAAGGATGCCCTGAAGGCGGCCAAGGGCGGCGGGAAGTAGCGGCGCGAGCCCGCGGCGAGGGGCCCCGCGCGCAGCGTGGGGATCGCGCGTGGCGAGTCGACGCAGGCGGCCGATAGGGTAATCGTATATTTGCGTCGGCCAGGAAGAGGCCGCGCGCGCATAATTCACCGCGACCTTGCCGATCATCATGGCCCTCGCCAAACGCATCATCCCCTGCCTGGACGTCGCCCACGGCCGCGTGGTGAAGGGCGTCAACTTCGTGAACCTTCGCGACGCCGGCGACCCCGTCGAGGTGGCGCGCCGCTACGACGACCAGGGCGCCGACGAGCTTGCTTTCCTGGACATCAAGGCCAGCGTCGAAACGCGCTCGCTGCTCTACGAGATGATCGAGGCGGTGGCCGACCAGGTGTTCATCCCGCTCACCGTCGGCGGCGGCGTCGCGCACGTCGACGACATCCGCGCGCTGCTCAACGCGGGCGCCGACAAGGTCAGCATCAACACCGCGGGCGTCAAGGATCCCGAGCTCATCGCGCGCGCGGCCGCGCGCTACGGCGCGCAGTGCATCGTCGCCGCCATCGACGCGCGGCAGGCGGGTCCGGGGCGCTGGGAGGTGTACACCCATGGCGGGCGCAACGCGACCGGGATCGACGCGGTCGAGTGGGCGCGTCGCGTCGTGGCGCTGGGTGCGGGCGAGATCCTGCTCACCAGCATGGACCGCGACGGCGTGAAGTCCGGCTTCGACATCGCGCTCACCCGCGCCGTGTCCGACGCCGTCGAAGTTCCGGTCATCGCGTCCGGCGGCGTGGGCACGCTCGCGCACCTGGTCGAGGGAATTACCGACGGTGGCGCCGACGCGGTGCTGGCGGCGTCGATCTTCCACTACGGCGAGTACACCGTCGGCCAGGCGAAGGCGGCGATGGCCGCGGCCGGCATCGAGACGCGCGAAGGTTTTCTATGAGCACGACGGGCCGCCCCGAGGGCGAATACCGGAGCGCGAAGCGCGAAGGTTTCCTATGAGCACGACGGGCCGCCCCGAGGGCGAATACCGGCGCGCGGAGCGCGAAGGTCACCTATGACCTGGCTCGACGAGATCCAGTGGAACGCCGACGGTCTGGTGCCGGCAGTCGCGCAGGATGCCCTGAGTGGCGAAGTGCTGACGCTGGCGTGGATGAACCGCGACGCGCTGGAGCGAACCGCGCGGACGTCGCTCGCGCACTACTGGTCGCGCTCGCGCGCCGCGCTCTGGCAGAAGGGCGAGCAATCCGGACACGTGCAGCGGGTGCGCGAGATCCGAATGGACTGCGACAACGACAGCGTCCTGCTGCTCGTGGAACAGGAGGGTGGAATCGCCTGTCATACCGGGCGGCGCCGCTGCTTTTTCCAGCGGCTGGAGGACGGCGCATGGCACGTCGTCGAACCGGTGCTCAAGGACCCGAAGGCGATCTATGGAAAACAGTGAAGACACGCTCATGCGTCTGGCTGCGAAGATCGAGTCGCATCGCAACGCCGATCCCGTGAAATCGTACGTCGCGACACTGTTCGCGAAGGGCGACGACGCCATCATCAAGAAGATCGGCGAGGAGGCGACCGAGGCGGTCATGGCCGCGAAGGATGGTGATAAGATGCGCATCAAGTCGGAACTGGCCGACCTCTGGTTTCACTGCCTGATCCTGTTGGCGCGGCACGGGATGGGGCCGCGCGATGTTCTGTCGGAGCTCGAGCAGCGCGAGGGCATTTCGGGAGTCGACGAAAAGGCCTCGCGGGCGGGGTCCCCGGGGCCCCGACGCTGACGGCTGACGCGCCGCACCGCGTGGCGCACTGCGTCCCTCACCATCATGGATGACTGCATATTCTGCAAGATCGTGCGTGCCGAGATTCCCTCGAAGAAAATCTACGAGGACGACGAAATGCTTGCCTTTCACGACATCCATCCCCAGGCACCGGTGCATTTCATGCTGGTGCCGAAGAAGCACATCACCTCGCTGGCGCATGCCACGGCGGAGGATGCGGGCGTTCTCGGCCGCATGCTGGCGATCTCCGGGCGCCTGGCGACGGAGCAGGGCGCCCGCGACGGCTTTCGCACCATCATCAATTCCGGCCGCGTCGGGTGCCAGGATGTGATGCATTTGCACGTTCATGTGCTGGGCGGCGCGGAGCCGCTTGGTAGAATGCTGCCGCGGAACTAATAGAGCCCAAGGCTCCGAAGGAGATTCCATCATGGGTGGACTGAGCATCTGGCATTGGCTCATCGTGTTGCTCGTCGTCGTGCTGATCTTCGGCACCAAGAAATTGCGCAACATCGGGCAGGACCTCGGAGGCGCCGTCAAGGGCTTCAAGGACGGCATGAAGACCGGCGAAGGCGCTGAACCGCCCGCGCCGGGCGCGCCTCCCGCGTCGTCCACGTCGCAGCAGATCGCCGGCCAGACGATCGAAGGCGAAGTGAAAAAAGAAAAGACGCTGTAGTTGAGTTCGGCGCCGGGGAACCTGCCGTTGGAGCGCGCGCCGCGCTTGGGCAGTCCAGCGTGAGCGGCCGGTGCATGCCGCGACCGGATACCGACGACGCGCGTCGCCGGGCGCCCGATCCCGATGTTTGACATCGCATTCAGCGAAATCGCGCTCATTGCCGTAGTGGCGCTGGTGGTCATCGGGCCCGAGCGCCTGCCCAAGGTGGCACGCACGCTCGGCCACATGTTCGGGCGGCTCCAGCGCTACGTGAACGACGTCAAGGCCGACATCAATCGCGAGATCGAGTTGGACGAGCTGCGCAAGCTCAAGTCGGAGGTGCAAAGCGCCGCGCAGGACATCGAGCGCTCGGTATCGCAGGCGGCGAGCGATGTCGGAAGCGAGGTGCGCGCCGTCGAGCACGAGCTAAATGCTACCGCGGCCGAAGCAGCGACGCCCGTCGCTGATGCCGCTGCGACGCCGCCCGGGAATGCGGCAGCGAATGCTTCGCCGGTGGCCGCGGCAGGCCTGCCTGGGGGCACGAGTAAACCGTCCGTCGAGCCAGCGGTCGAGCCGCCCGCCGCGGACGCGCCGCGACAGTCGTCGCTGCCCGGCCTCGACCGCATCTGACGGACCACCGTGGCCGACCCGACCTCAGGTCCCGAAGAGACCCAGGAAACATTCATCTCGCACCTGGTCGAGCTGCGCAGCCGCCTGCTGCGCGCGATCGTGGCGGTGCTCGTCGTGCTGTTGTGCCTGTTCCCGTTCGCCAAGGACATCTATGCGTTCCTGGCGGCGCCGCTGCTGCGCTCGCTGCCCAGCGGCAGCACGATGATCGCCACCGACGTGACGGGAACGTTCTTCGTTCCGCTCAAGGTGACGCTGATGGCGGCATTCCTGATCGCGCTGCCTTACGTGCTCTACCAGATGTGGGCGTTCGTCGCGCCCGGACTCTACAAGCACGAGCAGCGTCTCGCCGCGCCGGTGATGATCTCCAGCGTGTTCTTTTTCGCGCTCGGCATGAGCTTCGCCTACTTCGCGGTGTTTCCGGTGGCGTTCGGATTCTTCGCCGGCTACACGCCCGCCGGCGTGCAGATGATGACCGACATCGACAAGTACCTGTCGTTCGTGCTCACCATGTTCATCGCCTTCGGGCTCACCTTCGAGGTGCCGGTGGTCGTGATCGTGCTCGTGCGACTTGGCGTTGTGAGCCTGCAGACGCTGCGCTCGATCCGCGGATACGTCATCGTCGGCGCGTTCGTGCTCGGCGCGATCTTCACGCCGCCCGACATCCTGTCGCAGGTGATGCTGGCGGTGCCGCTGTGGTTGCTCTACGAGCTCGGATTGCTGGTGGCGCGCTTTATCACCGTGACCAAGCGCGAGCCGGAGCAGGTCGAGAAGACGCCGTAACCGCGTTACGCCGGTGCACGCGGCGCGCCGCCGAAGCGCGCTAGGAAGCGCGCACCTTGGGTCGCTTGCCGACGGTCACTTCCAGCTCGACCGGCTTTTTCTCGCGCAGCACCTTGAGCTTCGCCTGGCTCCCCGGCGTCAACGCGGCGATCTGCGCGAGCAACGTCGTGAGGTCGTGCGTCGGCTTGCCGTCAAGCTCAAGTACCACGTCACGCGCCTGCATGCCGGCGGTTTCGGCAGGGCCGCGCCGCAGCACCGAGCGGATCAGCACACCCTCGGCATTGGGCAGCGACAAGGCAGACGCGAGCTCGGGGGTGAGCGCCTGCGGCTCGATGCCGAGCCATCCGCGGGTGACCTCGCCGTCGCGGATGATTTGCTCCAGCACGTTGCGCGCAATGGTGATGGGGATCGCGAAGCCGATGCCCTGCGATCCGCCACTCTGCGAATAGATGACGCTGTTGATGCCGATGAGGTTGCCGCCGCTGTCGACCAACGCGCCACCGGAATTTCCCGGATTCACCGCGGCGTCGGTCTGGATGAAATCCTCGAAGCGATTGATGCCGAGGTGGTTGCGGCCGAGCGCGCTGACGATGCCGTGCGTCACCGAGCCGCCGAAGTCGAACGGGCTGCCGATCGCGAGCACCGCGTCGCCGACCTGCACGTTCTCGAGCTTGCCGAACGTCACCGCCGGAAGGTTCTTGCCGTCGGTCTTGAGCACCGCGAGGTCGGATTCCGGATCGCTGCCGCGCACGGTGGCGCGCATGCGGCGCCCGTCGGCGAGCACGAGCTGGATGTCGTCGGCGTCCTCGATCACGTGATTGTTGGTGAGCACGTAGCCTTCGCTGCTGACGATCACCCCCGAGCCGAGGCTCGTTGCTCGCCGCGGTCCGCTCTCCGGCAGTCCCGGAAAGAATCGTCGCATGATCGGATCGTCGGCCAGCGGATTGCGCTGCTTGACCTCCTTGCTGGTGTAGATGTTGACGACCGACGGCATCGCTTTCTTCGCGGCGTCGGCGAGGCTCTCGATCTTGGGCGCGGCGACGGCGGTCGGCGCCTCCTCGATGAGCACGATGTTGTTGCGCCCGGGGAAACGCGTGAGCAGATCCGGCCGCAGCGTGACGACGACGAAAAGCACCGCCAGGCAGATCGTGGCGACTTGGGCAAACAACAGCCAGAAACGGCGAAGCATTCACGACCCGGATTACGAAGGTGGTGAAATTATAGTCTCCGCGTGCCGCATCGCAGCATCCCCGTACTTTTCAAGGCGTCGCGACACCGGCGCCGTCAGCGCTAACACATTGTTTCGGTGTGTCTTTCAGGGCGATTTTGCTCGCTAGGCTTTCGGAAAACGCTGCAAATCTTTATACTTTGCCGGTTTGGGATCGCCTGTCGGGACTTAGGGGAGCACCTTCGGGCGAGCGCGCCAGCAGCCGTTCGCTGTAACGTCCGCACGCTCCGTCGCATTCCGCCTCAGTTCGCTCCGCCTCAGTTGGGTTCAGCTTGCTTCAGTTTGCATCAACAAGGAAACCGGTTCGATGGCATCAGACGGCACTATGAATCGCAGCGACGATGGCGCAGTGGACCGAAAGAAACGCCGATTCCTGATCGGCGCGACAGCAGCGGTGGGAAGCGTGGGCGTCGTCGCTGCGGTGCTTCCGCTCGGCTGGAGCATGGCGCCCAGCGAACGCGCCAAGGCCGCGGGCGCGCCGGTCGAGGTCGATATCAGCAAGCTCGAGCCCGGCCAGCAGATCAAGGTCGAGTGGCGCGGCAAGGTGGTGTGGGTGATCAACCGCACGCCGTCCATGCTCGGTAATCTGCCCAAGCTCGACAGCCAGCTCGCTGATCCCAGTTCCAAGGATTCCATACAGCCGGCGGACTGCAAGAACACAAACCGCTCGATCAAGCCCGAGATATTCGTCGCGGTGGGCATTTGCACGCACCTGGGATGCTCGCCGACGTATCGTCCCGACATCGCGCCGGCGGACCTCGGGCCGGAGTGGCTGGGCGGCTTCTTCTGTCCGTGCCACCAGTCCAAGTTCGACCTTGCAGCCCGCGTTTACAAGGGCGTTCCCGCGCCGACCAACCTCACCATTCCACCGTACAAGTTCCTGAGCAACACGAGGATCGTCGTTGGCGTGGAAAGCAAGCCGGCCTAAGGCGGAGCGCGCACCCATGCAAAGAATGCTCGACTGGATCGACGCCCGCTTCCCGCTGACTGCGCTGTGGAAGTCGCAGGTCTCGGAGTACTACGCGCCGAAGAACTTCAACTTCTGGTACTTCTTCGGCTCGCTGGCGCTGGTCGTGCTGGTGATGCAGATCGTGACCGGCATTTTCCTGACCATGAACTACAAGCCCGACGCGACCAAGGCGTTCGAGTCGGTCGAGTACATCATGCGCGACGTCGCCGGCGGGTGGTTCATCCGCTACGCGCACTCCACCGGCGCGTCGGCGTTCTTCATCGTGGTCTACCTGCACATGTTCCGGGCGCTGCTCTATGGCAGCTACCGCAAGCCGCGCGAGCTCCTGTGGATCGTCGGCTGCTTCATTTATCTGGCGCTGATGGCCGAGGCGTTCTTCGGCTACCTGCTGCCGTGGGGCCAGATGTCGTACTGGGGCGCGCAGGTCATCGTCAACCTGTTCTCGACGGTGCCGATCATCGGCGACGACCTCGGCGCGTGGATCCGCGGCGACTACACGGTGTCGGACGTGACGCTGAATCGCTTTTTCGCGTTCCACGTGATCGCCGTGCCGCTGGTGCTGCTTTTGTTGGTCGTGGTGCACCTGATGGCGCTGCACGAGGTTGGCTCGAACAATCCCGATGGTGTCGAGATTAAGGACCGCAAGGACCCGGTGACGGGGCATCCGGTCGACGGGATTCCATTCCATCCCTATTACACGGTGAAGGACCTGGTCGGCGTCGTCGTTTTCCTCGCGCTGTTCTCGATCGTGCTGTTCTTCTGGCCCGATGGCGGGGGCTACTTCCTCGAGGCCAACAACTTCATCCCGGCCAATCCGCTGCAGACCCCCGAGCACATCGCGCCGGTGTGGTACTTCACGCCGTTCTACGCGATGCTGCGCGCGGTGCCGTCGTTCATGAACTCGCAATTCTGGGGCGTGCTGGTGATGGGCGCGGCGGTGGTGATCCTGTTCTTCATGCCGTGGCTCGATCGCGGCCGCGTGAAGTCGATCCGCTATCGCGGCACGCTCTACAAGGGATGGCTGGCGGCGTTCGTGCTGAGCTTCCTGATCCTCGGTTACCTGGGCGTCGTGCCGGTGACCGTGTGGGGGCAATTCAGCGAAAAAATCCCGCTGCTCGGCACCGCCGACAAGGCCACCGTGGTGGCACGCGTGCTCACCGTCGTCTATTTCCTGTTTTTCCTGCTTATGCCATGGTACACCGCGCGCGACAAGACCAAGCCGGTTCCGGACAGGGTGACCGGATGATGAACGCGCTCGCACGCATCACCGGAGTTCTGTTGCTGGTCCTCGCGGGAGCGGCCGCGGGCAGCGAGTCCGGCGCGCAGCTGGAGCCTGCGCCGGCGCACCGTCTCGACGTCGAGTCGATGCAGCGCGGCGCGGGCCATTTCGTGAACTACTGCCTGAGCTGCCACAGCGCGCAGTACATGCGCTACAACCGGCTCACCTCACTGGGCCTGAGCGAGCAACAGATCAAGGACAACCTGATGTTCGCGACCGACAAGATCGGGTCGCCGATGATCTCGCCGATGAGCAAGGCCGACGGCGCGGCGTGGTTCGGCGTCGCGCCGCCCGATATGTCGGTGGAGGCGCGTGTTCGCGGCAAGGACTGGCTCTACAGCTACCTCCTCGCCTTCTACGAGGACGACAAGGCGCCGACCGGCTGGAACAACCTCGTCTTCCATGGCGTGGCGATGCCTCACGTGCTGTGGAACCTGCAAGGCACTCAGCGGCTCGTCGAGACCGAATTCGAGGACCTCGAGAAGGCCGAGGCCGCCGTCATCGCCGCCAAGGGCCTCGCGCTCGCCGAGCGCGTTTCCGGGGGCAAGTACATGGTGAAGACGCTTGCCGTCGAGACGCCAGGCGCGATGTCGTCGGTGGAGTATCGCCGCTTCGTGGCCGACCTCGTCAACTACCTCGACTACATGTCCGAGCCCGCGCGCAACGAGCGCATCAACATCGGCATCGTCGTGTTGATCTACCTGGGCGTTCTCCTCGTGTTCGCCTACGCGCTCAAGCGCGCCTACTGGAAAGACGTTCACTGACAGCACGCCAGCCACGCGGGGCAGGAGCGCCGCTCCTGCCCCGCGCATTTCGACGGGCGCATCCCGCGACCCGTGGAGGAGAAAAAAAATGATGACGCTTTATTCCGGCACCACCGACCCTTTCAGCCAGCGCTGCCGAATCGTGCTGCACGAGAAGGGCATGGACTTCCAGATCATCGACGTCGACCTCGACCACAAGCCCGAGGA
>JBDTZQ010000106.1:0-10408 GCA_040005035.1 Betaproteobacteria bacterium
CGTCATCCCGCGGGCCCGCGCCGCCGAAGTCGCGGAGCTCGCGAGCGCACGCGAGGAAAAGGAAGCCGCGGTGCGCAAGCGCCTCGCCGCCGGCGAGCTCGGCCTCGACGTCTACGGCATGCGCGACGCGCTCGCGCGCGCCGGCCTTCGCTACCTGGACTGAACGCGCCGGTCGCGGACGCGGACGGCGTTGCCGGCACGCCTGGTCCATAGTCGCCACGCTGCCAACCCGCAACTGCCGACCGTCGATGCGATTCCTTCTTAAGACCCTCACGCGCATTCCGCTGCCGTTGATGTACGCACTGGGATGGATGCTCTATTTCATCGCGTATCGCGTGCTGCGCTGGCGCCGCGAGCGCGCCGAGCTCGATCTTCGCAACGCGTTTCCCGACAAGGACGAAGACGAGCGCGCGCGCATCCTGCAGCGGGCGTATCGTAACCTCGCCGACACGCTGGTCGAGGCGTTCTGGGGGTTCGGAGCCAGCGCCGACGAATTCCGGCGGCGCGTGGCCTTCGAAAACCCCGAGCTCGTGACGCGATGCATGGATGCGAAGCAGTCGGTGGTATTGCTGACCGCGCACTACGGCAACTGGGAGTGGCTGTCGCTCGCCGCGGGCGTGCGCTTCGACCTCAGCATCGACGTCGTGTATCAGCGCCAGCGCATCGAGGCGGTCGAGGAGTTCCTGCGCGAATCGCGGGCGCGCTTCGGCGGCCGCTTCATCCCGCGCGAGGAGTTCATCTATGACCTGATGAGCCACGCGGAACAGCCGCGCGTCTACGCGCTGATCGCCGACCAGACGCCCAAGCACAAGAGCGACCCACGGCACTGGACGCGTTTTCTCGGACAGGAAACGGCGTTCTTTCGAGGCGCGGGGAAGATCGCGCAGTTCCTCGATGCGACCGTGCTCTACGTGTCGATGCGGCGCCTGCGCCGCGGCTACTATTCGGTGCGGCTGTCGACCCTCGCCGAGCCGCCGTACGAGAACGACGCCAACGAGATCATCGTCGAGCGCTACGCGCAGCACCTCGAGCGCGACATTCGTGCCTCGCCCGCCGACTGGCTGTGGTTCCAGAACAAGTGGAAGGTTGCCAGGCCTCCGCCGGGTTAGGGCATTTTCCAGGCCGCGACTGCGGCCAGGAGATCCGTCGGGACGATCGGCACCAGCAGCCGCCACCGATCCGGCAGATACGGCGCAGGACCGGCCAGAAGGCGCGGCGCCGCTGTAATGTCGATGTCGGCGAAAGGCGCCGACAGCGCATCGCCGGTCGCCTTGCTCATCGCCTCCTTGCACGTCCACAGGCGCAGAAACGCGACGCGACGGCCGTCGCTGTCGAGGTGCGCGTGCGCCGCCCGTTCGCGGGCAGTGAGAAACTTGCGCGCGAGCATGTCGGCGTTGACTTTGCGGTGGCGGTACTCGATGTCGACCCCGACGCGCTCGTCGCGATCGAGCCCGAGACCGAGCGCGATCAGCGCGACATCATCGGTGTGCGATACGTTGAAATCGAGGTGATGGGGCGGCATGTCGAGCTCGGGGCGGCCACGCCGCCCCCGACGCATCCTAACCGCGGCCGGCGGGACGCCCAGCGTGTCTCCCAGCACTTGCCGCAGCGCCGCGCGGCCGACGATCCAGCGCCGGCGCAACAGGGCGGTTCCGAAACGCGACGCCCTCTCCAGCTCCAGGGGCGCGAGCCAGGACTCGATCGTTGGCGGCGCGGATGCGCCCTGATCGAGATGGCAAAGCCAGAGCCTTACCGAGGCATCGGCGGTGGCAACGTGTTGCGTGGCGAGCATCGCAGGGCGCGAATATACGCTATCGCGGTCCGCCCGCGATGTTGCGATGCGCCCCTGGGGGCGCATCGGTTCCCGGGGCCGGTGAACAGGCCCTAGTTCAACGTCACGGCGTCGATGAAGGTCGCCTTGTCGTTGGCGTCGATTCCTACGATGCTGATCGAGTGCGCGCCCGTGCTGCCGATCGTAAAGGCGACGCTGAAATTGCTGAAGCTCGTGCTGGACGGGGTCATCGTTGCGCCCACCTGAACGCCATCGACCAGTACCTTGACCGGATGGTCGTACGGAGCCGAGCAGCAGGCACGCTGCGCGGCCTTGAACGCCAATGTGTAGTTACCCGCGTTGAGCGTCAGCGTTTGAGTCACGGTGCCGATGCTCTGGATAAAGGCGGTTTGCGTGCCCTCGGGTGCCGCCGTGGCGCCCCACGCGCTGCCGTTGCCCTGGATGCCGGCTCCCAAAGCGAAAGCCCATCCGGCGCCGGCGGGTGCATATTGGAACGAACTGCCCATTGCCGGAGACTCGAATCCGCCGTTGACGATCGACGATGGCGGAGTCGCGCCGATGCTGACGTCATCGATGAATGTCGTACGGTCGGTGCCGTCGGTGCCGGCGAATGCCAGCGTGTGGATGCCCGACGCGGCGATGGTGAAGTTGATGGCAAGCGTCGAGAAGGCGGTGCTCGCCGGCGTCACGTTCGCACCGATCTGAACACCGTCGATGCTCACCCTTATCGGATGGGTGTACGGTGTGGCGCAGCATGGGCGCTGGGCTGCCTTGAACGATACCGAGTAGTTGCCTGCATTCAACGAAACGGCCTGCGAGAGGGTACCCGCTGCCTGGATGAAGGCTGTTTGCGTGCCTTGGAGGGCAGGTGATGCGCCCCATGCGCTGCCGTTGCCCTGGATTCCCGCACCCGCGGTGAACGTCCAGCCGACGCCGCCACCGCTGGGCGTGTATTGATAGCTGCTGCCCATCGCGGGCGCCTCGAACCCGGCGTTGATCAGCGTGGAGCCCGGGCTCACCACCTGCGACAGCGTGGCACTTGTCGATGCGGCATTGGCCGGGTCGCCTCCGTACGCGGCGATGATGTCGTGCGTGCCGGAAACAAGGCTGCTGGTGGTGCAGGTTGCTGCTTTCGAATTGGCCGCACCGGCGGGAAGTGCGACCGATGCGCAGCTGCCGATAGCCACCCCGCCGTCGGTGAATGCAACGGACCCCGTCGGCGCACTGCCGTTTACTGTCGCGGTGAGTACGACGCTCGCGCCGCTGGCCGCGGGATTCGCCGAGGTCCCGAGTCCTATCGTGCTCACCGCCAGGTTGGTCGCGACCAACGCGACGTCATCGACAAACGTCGAATTGCCGTTGCTGTCGATGCCGGCAAAGGCCAGCGTATGGCTTCCCGACGAAGCGACTGAAAAGCTGATCGCGAAACTGAAGAACCCGGTGCTCGGCGGGGTGATGGTCGGGCCGATCTGCGCGCCGTCCAGCGTCACCGTGATGGGGTGCTCGAACGGTGCCGCGCAGCAGGCGCGCTGCGCCGCCTTGAACGTGAGCACGTACCGGCCGGAGTTGAGCGTCAGCACCTGGGCAATCGTGCCTGTCTTCTGGATGAATGCGGTTTGCGTTCCTTGTGGCGCCGCGGCGCCACCCCACGCGCTGCCGTTGCCTTGAATTCCGGCGTTGCCGGTGAACGTCCACCCCGCGCCGGCCGGGCGATATTGATATCCAGCTCCGAGGGCTGGCGCTTCGAAGCTTGGATTGGCTAGGGAGACAGGAGCGCCGTTGACGACCTGAGCCAGCGGCGTGCTGATGGATGCGTTGTTGACTCCGTCCCCGCTGTACGTCGCGACGATGCTGTGGGTGCCGACGCCCAAGGTCGGCGGAGTGCAGGTCACCTGCTTCGAGTCGGCCGCACCGGCGGGCAGGCTGACCGCGCTGCACCCGCTGATGCTCACTCCGCCATCGGTGAATGCGACGGTGCCGGTGGGCGCGCTGCCGGCAACCGTCGCGGTGATCGTGACGCTGTTGCCATAGCTCGATGGATTGCCCGAGCTTCCCAGCGCCGTCGAGCTGATGGCCCTGATCGCGACGGTGACCGAAAGCAAGCCGTTCGCGCCCGCGGTGGCGCTGTTCACCGTGATGGTCACGCCGGTCTGTGCGTCGGAATACGGCGGCGCCGTCGTGAGCAGCGCGGAGTCGTCGAATCCGCCGCCGCTTCCCGGCGTCATGTCGAGGACCTGCGTGTCGTCGGTGCCGCCGACGCTTTCGAACGGCGTGGCAACGCGCACCTGCGCACCCAGATTCGGCAGCGTCGAAAGGAACGCGTCGAATCCCGTCGGCTGGCGGTACTCGATCCAGTACGTGCGGTTGGCGTTGGTGGTGGGCACCTTGATCGCGTACGTCGTCTGTCCGCCGGTCTCGATGGGCGAGAGCTGGTAGGTCTGCGTTCCGGCGCTGTGCGTCTTCACCGACGTGCCGGGAATCCAGTTCA
Source organism: Betaproteobacteria bacterium (assembly GCA_040005035.1). Classification (GTDB taxonomy): domain Bacteria; phylum Pseudomonadota; class Gammaproteobacteria; order Burkholderiales; family Casimicrobiaceae; genus PALSA-1003. The sequence continues at coordinate 4,281 of JBDTZQ010000106.1, forward strand.
GCCGCTGCTTTTGCATCGCGTTGAAGTGGCCCTGGCGGATATTTCCCATCAGGTCGAACGGGTCGCCGTATTCGGACACGCCGCAGCCCGGGCCGACAATCTGGGCGCCGCAGTTGGTGCTGCCGGCATGCCAGAGGCCGAAGTTGTGCCCCAGCTCGTGACCGTAGACCCAGAGTGCGTTGACGTTGGCGCTGTAGGCCAGCCCGTAGCCGACGTAGGCGAGGCCGGCCCAGCCGCATCCGCTGTTGCCGCCCAGCAGCACATAGACGAACTTCGTGCTGCTTATCGACGTGTCATAACCGGCCGCCGAGGCGATGTTCATCGCCTCGCTGGACATCGAACTGTACGAGCAGTTTCCGACGGTAATTGGCGGAGTAGCATTCGGATCGGTTCCCGGGATGATGTTCGGCGACATCAGCCACCCGTTGGCGTTCTTCCGCCCCGTGCAACCGGGAAGAACGGTCGTCGTGCACGCGACCGTGGGGTTGAGGAGTTGCTGACCGTACGACGCTTCGTTGAAGTACGGCGCCACCCTTGTCTCGAATTCGGTCTTGATCTGCGCGCCGGTCGATGAGTCGCCCGGCGAATTGCTGTAGCGAATCGGTATCACCAGGACCGTGTTGGTGATCGGTGTCTCAGCGCTTCCCGCCTGCTGCGCGGGCGGTGGCGCGAGTATGGTGATGGTCCGGGCCTCGAGCGACTTGCCGTCGGCGGCAAGCGTGCCCTCGACCGACACGCGCATGTTGGGCGCGATCGAATCCGGGATCGCCGGCACGACGAGGTTGGTTATGTTGCCGAGGTCGTCGCGCACGGCGAGGCCGTATTCGCCGCGACCTTCCGCGAAGAAGTCCATGTGGTAGATCGCCAGCGCGCCGACGACGGTCAGCGGCGTCGCGGTGGCGGCGCGGACCTGGCCCGTGCTCTGCGACGCGCTGCGCGTGAGCCACGCAACGTTGAACGTCTTGCCGGCGAGCGAGCCGGTCACATCGACGCGTGCGCCCGAATCGAGTGCATCGAGTCCCACGCCGGCCAGCGCGAACGTGCGGCCGTCGTCGAGCCGCAGCCCGATGTAGCGCAGCGTGCTGCCGGTCAGCCGATTGTCGACGAACAGATCCGAAACCGTTCCGGTCGCGGCGAGCACGGGGGACGAGGCGGCCGTCTGCGGGGGGCCCTCATGGCCGGACACCGGCAAGGGCGACAGGAGGACCGTGGCGACGGCGAGGATTGAGGCGAGGCGGCTAAGCGTTGTAGGCTGCATGTCGGTCGATGCTTTCCTGAGAACGGGTTGGGTTGCGCCGCAGATCGTCGCGAGATGACGCAGCACGGCATGCTAATGGCATATCGGCTGGGGCGCCAAGCGATAAATTGCGTATCCAGGAGCTTTAGAGCAAGAAGCGGGCACACGCCCGACGAGCGGTCGGGCAGCGGGGCTGCCCGGCGAGGCCGTGCGGGCGGATCTGCGTGGAAGCCGCGAGCCGGAGCTCGCGCTTATTGCGCAGTCAGCGTGACAGCATCGATGAAGACGCTGCGGTCGTTGCCGTCGCTGCTGGTGAAAGCGATCACGTGAGCACCCGTCGTGGCGATCGTAAGGCTGACGGCAAACGGGGAGAACGTCGTGCTCGCAGGCGTGATCGGATTGCCCACCGCGACGCCGTCGAGCAGGATCGTGATCGGATGCGCAAAAGGCGTGACGCAGCAGGCGCGCTGTGCGGCATTGAACGACAGCGTGTAGTTACCCGCATTGAGCAGGAGCGTCTGGCTGATCGTCGCGGTGCTTTGTAGGAACGCGGTCTGCGTCCCTTCGGAAGCGCTCGCCGCACCCCAGGCGCTGCCGTTACCTTGGATGCCGCCGGCCGGAGTGAACACCCAGCCGATGCCCGTACCGGTCGGACCGTACTGGTAGCCGCTGCCGAGCGCGGGCGCTTCGAAGCCGCCGTTGACCAGCGACGATCCTGAGCCGCTGTTAAGACTTATGGTGTCGATGAACGTGGTGCGGTCGCTGCCGTCGCTGCTCGCGAACGAAAGCGTGTGAGCGCCCGTGGGGGCGACGCTGAAGGTGAGGGCGAAAGGCGAGAAGCTGCTGGCGGTCGGGGTGATTGCGGGCCCGATCGCGGTTCCATCGAGCTTGACGACGATCGGGTGCGCGTAGGGTGCGACGCAGCACGGTCGCTGCGCGGCGCTGAACGACAGCGTGTAGGTGCCGGCAGTGAGTGCGAGCGTTTGCGCCATCGAGCCCGTGCTCTGCAGAAATGCGGTCTGGGTGCCTTGCGGCGCCGCCGCGGCGCCCCACGCGCTGGCATTGCCCTGGATACCCGCGCCGGAGCTGAATGTCCAGCCGACCCCGGCACTCACGGGTCCGTATTGGTAACCGCTGCCCAGCGAAGGCGTTTCGAAGCCGGTGTTGACCAGCGACGACGGTGGCGCCGGCAGTCCAAAAGCCGACAGACGAGCCGCCTGATCGGTCGCGTATACGACGCCGTTGGCGACGATGGCGCTTTGCCAATGGATACCGCCGCCGCCAGGGAGACTCCATAGCTGGGCGCCGGTGAGGGCATCGAGCGCGCGCACGTTGCTGCCGGCTATCAGGAACACCATACCGTTGGCGACGATCGGCGAGGTTCCGTTCTGTCCGTTTTGCCACTGCGTGGACAGCGATGGGTTGCCGCTGCCGTCGAAATCCACGCGAAGCGCGGCTGCGCCGCTGCTGTTCACGACGAAAATCCAAGTGCTGCCGTCGGACGGGTTGATCCACACCGCGGGCTGGCTGAGAAGCATGCCGCCTTGCGGAATATCGATGACGCCGATTTCGCCGCCCACATTGCCGGGTCCGCCCTGGCCGCTGAGATTCTGCAGATTGAGCAGGCGCAGCAATCGATCTTTGCCACCCTGAACCGCGAGGTGCTGGACATTGGAAAGCGCGGGAACCGGAAGAATCGCCGGCGCGGTGCTTCCGATGTCGGCATCGGCGTCATCCAGGGCGCCGTGAGTGCTTGGCGTGTAGCTGTCGAGCGGCATTCCACCGCCGCCCCCGCTGCCGTTGGGATTCAGCGCGATGACTGTCTCGCTCCAGTTGCGAGTGCCGTCGAACCTCCCGGCTCCGCCGGTGAAGGCGTTGCCGGTCGTCAGCAGGATGCGGTCGGTCCCCGCATCGTAGACCACGCCCGGACGCGACCAAATGCCGTTCTGGCGCTGAGCGCAGGTCGGGCCACCGCCACCGAGCAGCTGCAGATGCACGGCCTGATCGCTGCACGCGGCGTTGAACACTTGCTGCGCGCCTGTGCTGAGATCGATGGCAGTGACGTGACCTTGGTAGTCGCCGTTGTCGCCGGGGTAGCCGCTATGCACGACGTACAGGTACCTCGTCCCGCCCGAGGGCGCCGTGGACAGCGCCGACGATCCCTTTTCGTTGAAGCCCTTGAGCGTAGTCAGCTGCGGCCACCCTCCGGTGAGGACTTCCCCGCCGTCGTAAATCGCCAGCTTGTGCACGTAGCCGTCGAGACCGTAGGTGTAGACGTACACGCGATTCGGATCGATCGCTGGAGACGAAGTCGTGTAGCAGGGCGGGCCGCTGTTGTTGATCTGGCAGCCCGCCGGGTTGTATTGACGGCTCCAGACGACCGCTCCGGTCTGGGCGTCGAGCGCGACGATGCGGGCGTCTCGCGTCGTCACGAAGAGCAGGTCCTTCACCCCTCCGGTCGTCGCGACCGCCTGAACGAATACCGGAGCGCCATCGGCGCTGCCCGGCAGCACGACCTGATACTTCTGTATGAGCGTGGAGACGTTGCTCTTGGTGATGGTCGTTTCACCCGCGTTGTTCCCGTTGTGCTGCGCGTTTCCTCCGAATTGACGCCAGTCGTAGGCGCCGGCGGGCGCGATCGATCCCGGCCCCAGCAGCATGAATGCGAAAAGCGATGCGACAAGACCCGCAGTGTTGGATGTGTGCATGGTAGGTGCCGGCGAAAAGGAGGGAACCACGCCTCGGCTAATGCGTGGAATGATGACGCGAGCATAGCATCGCATGCAAGGTTCGCCAAAGCCTGGCCGCCGCGACCGGATTCGAGGCGAGATTCAGTTCGACTTCATGCGTATGCGCATCACCTTGCGGTCGTAGTCGTCCTCGAGCTGACGGGTAATCTCGATTGCGCCCGTTGTCGTGTACACCCGCCCACCCTTGCGTCGACAGGCCTCGCGCTCGTACTGGCACGGACCCATTTCCGGCGCCTTCCGGCACAACGTGTCAACCGCCGGGGAAAGCTCGATCGGCGAACGTGCAGCGGCGCCGTTGGTGACGACGACGCAAGTGTAGAGCCCACCGTCGTCGCCGAGCGATGGCGGCGGCGTCGCGGCCTCAGCGACCGCAGCCGCGACAGGCGCAGTCGGCGGGACCGTTGCGGGGGTGGGCCCTGGCGAAGCGCCCCGGTCGATCGGCATCTGCGCTTGGGTTTCGGGCGCGGCGGTCTTGTCCGCGTCGCGCGGGCCGCAACCTGCGAGCCCGAGCACCATGGTTGTCACCACGAGGGCGCATATTCGCCGCATACGTCGGTCCTGATCGAAAAGGCAGTGAAATCGGAGGATGCAGCCAATATAGCCTAGCGATGCCGGTTCGCCGTTCTTCGGCCCCGCACTGCGGGCGGGGCGCCGTCCCCTTCAATTCGCAGCCATTTCTTGCTATGATTGCGGGTGGTAGGAAATGGAAATGGGCTCGACAGCCCATTTTTTTTTCGATTTTTTGGCGATTTGGGCGGGCAGCGGTCGATGGACCGCGGCCTCGTCCGAATCCTAGAGCGGCACATAAGACTTTGAATCTCGGGGAAATTCTGGAGCGTACGCTGCCTGCGATGGGTTACGAGCTGGTCGATTTCGAGACCGCGGCCCGGGGTGGACTGGTGCGGGTGCTGATCGACAAGCCGCAGGGCATCGATGTCGAGGACTGTGCACGGGTGTCCCACCACCTGACGCACCTGTTCGCCGTCGAGAACGTGCCCTACGAGCGACTCGAGGTTTCGTCGCCGGGGCTGGACCGCCCGCTCAAGAAAGCCGCCGATTTCTCGCGCTTCGCCGGCAAGCAGGTGAAGCTCACGCTGCACGACGCCGTCGACAACGCGCGTCGCATCAAGGGTGTGCTGCGCGGCGTCGAGGGCGAATCGGTGCGCGTGGATACCGAGGCGGGGCCGCGCAGCATTGCGCTCGCAAACATCGAGAAGGCACGGCTGGTGCCGACGATTGAGTGGAGAAAGACCAAATGAATCGCGAATTGCTGTTGCTCGTCGATGCGCTCGCGCGCGAGAAGAACGTGCCGAAGGACATCGTGTTCACCGCGCTGGAATCGGCGCTCGCCTCGGCGACCAAGAAGCGCTTCAACCAGGACATCGACGCGCGCGTCGAGATCGACCGCGAGACCGGCGACTACGATTCGTTCCGGCGATGGACGGTCGTGCCCGACGAGGATCACGAGGAGCCGGCGCACCAGATCGCCATCACCGATGCGCTGGAACGCGATCCACCGCTCGCGCTTGGCGACGTCGTCGAGGAAGAGCTCGAGCCGGTCGAATTCGGTCGCATCGGAGCGCAGGCCGCCAAGCAGGTCATCCTGCAGAAGATCCGCGACGCCGAGCGCGAGCAGATCCTCAACGATTTTCTGGAGCGCGACGACAAGCTGCTTACCGGGACGGTGAAGCGGATCGAGCGCGGTGCCACCATCGTCGAGTCGGGCCGGATCGAGGGCGTGATCCCGCGTGACCAGCTTATCCCGAAGGAAAACCTGCGGGTCGGCGATCGCGTCCGCGCTTTCGTCGTCAAGATCGAGCCGCAGGCGCGCGGCCCCCAGCTCGTGCTCTCGCGCATCACCCCTGACCTGGTCGTGCGCCTGTTCGAGCTCGAGGTGCCGGAGATCGAGGAAGGCTTGATCGAGATCCGCGCCGCGGCGCGTGATCCCGGCATCCGCGCCAAGATCGCGGTCAAGTCGAACGATCCGCGCCTCGATCCTCAGGGCACGTGCATCGGCATGCGCGGCTCGCGCGTGACCGCGGTGACCAACGAGCTCGCTGGCGAGCGCGTCGACATCGTCCTGTTCTCCGAGGACCCCGCCAAGCTCGTGATCAACGCGCTCGCACCGGCGGAGATCTCGA
>JBDTZQ010000107.1:0-10374 GCA_040005035.1 Betaproteobacteria bacterium
GGACTGAAAATCCGTGTGTCGGTGGTTCAATTCCGCCCTTGGCCACCCGATTTCGAGGGGCGCGTCAGCGTCCCGCAAAATCGCGCCGAGGATTCCGCCCTTGGCCACCCGATTTCGAGGGGCGCGTCAGCGTCCCGCAAAATCGCGCCGAGGTTTGTCGACCGTCAGGTCTGGGGCGCCGACATTGCGACTGCGGCGGGCGCGAGATTGCCGCCTTCATTCTCCCAGTTTTTCAGATGCGTCTGGTGAAGATGGCGCTGAGCGCGCGCGACGTGACGTTTCCGGCGTCGGGACGTCGATGCCACGGCGACAGTCGCCGCGGCCAGCAGCGCGGCGACCATGATCAAGCGCTTTTCGAATGTCATGCACTTTGCCTTCTCGACCGACATTTCGCGCATCGCGCGGGCGCTTGCGACCCATGACGACCTGTCGCGGCGCGCCGACCACCCTCCGTCACAGCTTTCCCATCAGTAACAGGACAACGAGAATCAGGACGATGGCGCCGAGGATGCCGCTCGGGCCGTAGCCCCAGCTCGCCGCATGTGGCCAGACCGGCAACGCGCCGACGAGAATCAGGATAAGGACAATCAGAACAATCGTGCCGATACTCATGGTCACTCCTGGAGGTTTCGCCACGCAACGCGCACTTTTCGCGACCGGCAACGAGGCGACAGAACGATAACTATAACTTACCCGCCGCGTCGGGTCTGTACGATAACGCACAGAAGCTCCGAATTGGATTACACTGCGGCCATGTCAGCGCGGCGACCCCAGGGAATGCGGAAGGCGCCACCCTCTGCGGGCGTCGCCGCGGCGCCGCTCGCGTCGAACCCCCACCAGAATCACCTGCTAAGCGCGCTGCCCGGGGAGGACTACGCCCGGCTTACCCCCCATCTCGAGCTGGTGCCGATGAACCTCGGCGAGGTGCTTTACGAGCCTGGGATCAAGTTGCGTAATGTCTATTTTCCTACGACATCGATCGTTTCGCTGTTGTACGTCATGGAGAATGGCGCTTCGGCGGAAATCGCGATCGTCGGTAACGAGGGAATCCTGGGAGTTTCGCTGTTCATGGGTGGTGACACCACGCCGAGTCGTGCCGTGGTCCAGAGCGCGGGCCACGGTTATCGACTGAGGGCGAACCTGCTTAAAGACGAATTCGGGCGCTTCGGGCCGACCATGCATCTTCTCCTGCGCTACACGCAGGCGCTCCTCACGCAGATGGCGCAGACCGCCGTTTGCAACCGCCATCACTCGGTCGATCAGCAATTGTGCCGCTGGCTGTTGCTGAGCCTCGATCGATTGCGGTCCAACGACCTTTCCATGACGCAGGAGCTTATCGCCAACATGCTGGGCGTCCGCCGTGAAGGCGTCACCGACGCCGCGGGAAAGCTGCAGCAGGCCGGGTTGATCACCTACCGCCGCGGGAAGATCACGGTGCTCGACCGTCCGCGGCTCGAAGCCCGCGCCTGCGAATGCTACCGGGTGGTGAAGGACGAGTTCGACCGGCTGCTCCCCTACCCGGTGGCGTGGCAACACTGACGCTGCTTTCTTGAGTGCAACCCGGTCGCGGCACGGCGCTATGTGCGCTGCCGCGCAGACGGGATTCTCCGGTTCTCCTAGACTCGCCAGGTCAGGACTATTTCCGTCCCAGTGTTCGGGAGACCACATCAATGTCCATGGAAAGCGAAGCATTCGCAAGGTACGCCAAGGCGGAGAAAGAGCTGTGCGAGATGATCAGCCCGATCTTGTCCGGCGCGATGCGGCAAGTGGAGCGAAAGCACGGTGTCACGATCCGAGAGTTCCGCGTCACGATGGACAAGAACAACGGCGGCGGGTGGCCTCGCGCCAACTGCGTGCTGGTTAGCGCGACAGCCGCCGCGCGAGTTCCGAAAACGCTGGCGGCGAGGGTTGAGTCGTCGCCTGCAAAAAATCTCAAGGCTGTCGATGACGTGCCTGCCCTCTACCCGGAAAGCGCTTGCGCATCGACGCGTTAAGGGTGGCCACCTTAATCGCGCATGACCGTGGGTTAGCGCGATCCCTCGCTGGATCCCGCGGATTGCAGCCTCAGGCCTTCGAGGGTTTCGGCAAGCCTCGTTCCATCCGGCAGGGTGAGATGCCGCGCCGCTTCCTTGTAGTCGAGCCCGAAGGTGAAGCTGGCGGGCCCTTTGGGCGTGCTTCCGTGGCCGTGGCCGCTGAACACCCCTAGTGCATCGAAGGCGAGGGTCGCGGCGACGCCATCGTCGCAACGCATGTCGGCGACGCCGGTTTGAAGCGACGTGTAGCGAAAACGTCCCGTGCAGCGGACCTTTGGTTTGAGCACCGACAAGAGTTCGATGCTGCCGGTGCGATCGATGTGCCCGACCGCATGCCCGACGAAAAGTTTCTCGTCGAGAATCGCGATTACCGGAAGTGTCACTGAAAAGAGCGCCATCGCCGCTTCCTCGCCCCTTGCGTCGCGTACACCCACCGCGTTGAGTGCAACCCACGCGACGATGATTCGGAAACAGGACCGTACCACGCGATTCGCGCGCAGCGATAGACGTACGTCCTTACGTGCATCTTCGCCCACTCGCGCTCAGGCCCTGCGCGCTACCAGCACGGCGTTGGTGCCGCCGAAGGCGAAGGAATTGGACATGACTGCCTCCGGCGGCGGAATGTGCCGCGCGCCTTCGGCGACGTAATCGAGATCGCACGCAGGGTCGGGCACGCGCAGATGCGCCGTCGGCGGAATGTCGCCGCTGTTGAGAGCCATCACGGCAATGACGAACTCGAGCGCGCCGGCTGCGCCGAGCAAGTGGCCATGCATGGACTTGGTGGAGCTGACGGGACAGTGGTCGGCGGCATCCCCGAAGACGTTCCGGATGGCCGCGGTTTCGACGGCATCGTTGGCCTGCGTGGCGGTGCCGTGCGCGTTGATGTAACCGACCGCCGCAGGGGCGAGTTTCGCGCAGGCGAGCGCTAGTGTCATCGCTCTCGCCTGTCCCTCGACGCTGGGCCGGGTGATGTGCTCTATGTCGGTGGCCAGGCCATAGCCGGCCACCGAGGCATACACGCGGGCGCCGCGACGCCGGGCGTGCTCGGCATCCTCGAGCACCACGATCGCCGCGCCTTCTCCCAGGACCAAGCCCGTGCGATTACCGGCGAAGGGCTTACACGACGCGCCGGGGTCGTCGTGGTCTTGCTGCGCCAACGTCCTCAAAGCGTCCCACGCTTTCAACACACCGAAGGTGAGGGGCGCCTCGGCGCCGCCGGCGATCATCACCTCGGCATCGCCGTGCTCGATGCGTCGCGCCGCTTCGCCGATCGCTACTGCCGACGACGAACAAGCCGTCGAATAGGTGATGTTCGGCCCGCGCAGCCCGTGCTCGATGCCGATCCAGGACGCGGCTGCGTTGTTCATCGAGAGGATCACACTGAACGGCTCGACGCGCTCCGAGCGCTCTTCGTACACTTTTTGATACGCCTCGTCGGTGCTGGTCGCGCCGCCCATGCCGGTGCCGATCGACACCCCTACCTGCGATGGGTCCTCGTCGCCGAGCACGATGCACGCGTCGGCGAGCGCCTCCGCGCAGGCGGCGAGCGCGAACCGGCTCACGCGATCGAGCATGCGCGCCCGCGCGGCCGACATTGGCAGCCTGACCTCGTACTCCACCGGCGCCACCACGCGCGCCTTGAGCCGGGGGTTGAATGCCTCAGGCAGACAGCGAATGGCGGATCTTCCCGCAAGGAGGTGCCCGAAGACGCCGTGCGGATCTGCGCCAAGCGGCGTCACCAGGCCTATTCCGGTCACGACGACGTTTTTCAAGGCAGCGCCGGCCGCGCGTCGGCGACACCGCGCTGTGCGCGCACGAGACCGTCGAGATAGTCGACGAGCTCGCCCAGCGTCGTGATCGGGTGCCGCGCGTCGGGTGGATCGGGCGGGACGGTGATGTCGAACGCTTCTTCCACCGCGAACATGATCTCGATCAGGCCTAGCGAATCAATCGCAAAGTCGTTAAGCCGCGAACCCTCGTTGAGCGATGCGGAGTCGACTTCGAAATCGCGAGCAATGGTTTGCTGCAGGAACTCGAGCATGCCGCTGCGCTCGCTGCGCGTGACGTCGTCGATGGTTTCAGGGGATTCGGCGGATCCGGGGAATGGCGAGTGGTCGGCGTTCATTGCACGTCCGCGTTGCGAAACTACGGTTTCAGGATTCGATGCGCGCGCCAAACCCACGCGGGCGCAATGAACGTGCTTTGCCGCTCAATCGCGCACCGAGGGTCAGCATCGCCGGCGTCGTCTGCAGCAGCGCGACGGCCAGCGCGGCGGTCCCGGGGCGCATGCAGACCTGCGCGAACAGCGACGCGGCGTGGATGCGTGTGACGAAAGCGTCGCGCCATCCGCGCCGGTAGCCGCGTGCGACGGCCGCCAGCGCGCTGCTCCGGGCGTGCGGAGCGCCTGCGAGCAGTGCATCCTCCTGCGGCACGAGGTGGTCGCACAGCAGCCACGACGACTGGATCGCCATGCTGATGCCTTCGGCAACGATGGGGTGCGCTTCGCCGGCGGCGTTGCCCACCGCGAAGATGCCGCCGCGGGCGAGACGCCGCATGCCCGGTCGGATCGGTCCCGCGGAAAGCCAGGCGCCTTCAAGGGTGGCGCCGGAGAGCGCTTCGCGCACACCGCGGCAGGTCGCCCGGATGTGAGCGAGCACGGCGTCGGCGGCGCGAGCAGTGCCGTACGTACCGGCATGCACCCGGCGGGCTTTTTCGAGCGCGTCGCGGCGAATGCAGCATGAAAGGCTCACCCGCCCGCCACCGCTTTGCACCATGCCGCCGTATCCGTGCGGAAACACCAGCAGGGGCATCGTGCCCATCGGCAGTCCCGCGCTTCGAAAGTGCGCCTTGAAAGCAAAAAGGTCGGCGGGAAGCAACGGCTGGCGCGTGCTCTGAGTCGGCATGACGCCTGTTTCCCAGGAGCCGTGCGCGGCGATCACGATCCGGGCGCGGCAGCGCAACGGGCGTGGGCCATCGCTGCCGGCGGCATCGTCGATCGTCCCGCTGCACACGTAGCCCGGGCCGTCCTGGTCGATGCTGGAGATGGCGCATGGCTGCAACAGCCGCGCGCCGGTTTGTACGGCGCGCTCCAGCAGCTGCGTATCGAGATGTTCGCGCCCGATCGCGCGTCCCCAGCCTTCCAAGGCATTGCGCGGAGAGGGCATATCGGCGCCGAGGACGGCGTGCGCTGCGTACAAGCCGACGCGCCGCACTTCCGGGCCGGCCCGTTCCGAGAGCAAATCGGCGACGCCAAGTTTGCGCAGCAGCGGCCACGTCGTCGCCGAGACGAACTCACCACAGACCTTGCGCCTCGGAAACAGCTTTTTCTCCGCGATGGCGACTCTCCACCCTCTTCGTGCGAGGAGGATTGCGGCCGTCGCACCCGAAGGGCCTCCGCCGATGATCAGCGCATCCCAGCAAGTGTCGGACTCAGCGCTCACCTGTTCCTCGAGCCATGGGCGTGGGCGAAACGCGCGGCTACGAAGCAGTGGCTGAACAATCCGCCGCGGTATTCGTCGAGTCGCCAGCCGCGGTCCTGCGGCCACGCTGACGTCAACTCTCGGTCGCGAAAGCCCGCGTGCACGCTCGATACGGCGTCGTTACGCGACACGGCATTGCAGCCGAGCAAACCAATCAAGTGGCTGCCGACCAACGCTACCGCACCACGCCTGGGCTCGCAGGCCACAAACGCGTTGCTTCGTTGGGCGATCTGCGCAAGCAGCGACGCCAGCGCGGGACCCTGGAAATGGTGAAGGAAGAGGTTGGCGACGAACAGGTCGCATGGCGAAGACGCCTCGTTGCCGATCCACGCGAGCACCTCGGCGACGATGACCCGCGTCGACCATCCGATCGCCGCGAAGCCGCGCCGTGTTTGCTCGGTGACCAGGTCCTGCCGGTCCACCAGCGTGACCGCAACGCCCGGCCAGCGTGCGGCGCGCCGTCGCGCCAGCCGCAGCAGCAGCGTCCCGTCTCCCGCGCCGAGCTCGACGAGGCTGCGGGGAGCGCCACCTTGCAGCGCCTTGTCGATCGCACCGCACAGGAGGGATTGAGTCGCCATCACGCGGTTGATGCGGCGCAGGTCCAGGCGCGATCGCATCGCGCGCGGGTCTGTCTGCGGCAGCACATCGAGCATCTCCTGCTCGACGCGGCGCGGGATGCGCAGGACAGCGGACATGGTCCGGCTGCTCCTTAGGCGACGCGCAGCAGCGCGCCATGACAGCTGAAGCCGGCGCCGAACGACGACAGCCACCACCAGCCCGCGCGCGCCCGATCCGCCAGTGCAGCCTGCAGCACAAAGTAGACGAAAGCGCTGCTCATGTTGCCGTATTCGCGCAATATCGCCGCGCTGTAGTCCAGATCTCCGGGATCGAGGTCGAGCCGCGCCTGCAGGGCTTTCAGAACGTCGCGTCCGCCGGCGTGCATGATCCATGCGCTGACGGCCGATTGCGACACGCCCGCGTCGTCGAGCGTTCGCTCGAGCACTTCGCGCACGTGGTCGGCGGCCAGTTGCGGCACCGGTCGCGTGAGCACATTGCGCAGGAGCCCGTCGCGCGATTCGAAGCGCAAAGCCTCGCGCTGTTCCGGATTCACCAGCGAGCGCGCGGTCGTGAACTCGACGGCGCGTCGTCCCGTGGCCAGCTCCGAGGAAAGCACCGCCGCGCCGGCACCGTCCCCGAAAAGGCACGCACTCACCAGCACGCCGGGATCGTTGTCGAGGTACATCGCTGCACTGCTGACTTCGACACAGACGGCCAGAACATGCTTGGCATCGCCGGCTTTGAGCAATGCCTGCGCGAGGCGCCAGTTGGGAAGTGCTGCCGCGCAGCCTTGCCCGACGAGGTCGAAGCACTGCACATCGCGCCGCAGATTCAGCCGCTGCACGACGTAGCTCGACAGCCCGGGGCAAAGGTATCCGGTGCACGTGCTGACGATGACGGCGTCGATATCCGTCGCCGCGAGCGATGCGTCGGAGAGCGCTCGCCGGCCGGCGTCGGCCGCGAGGGTCGGAGCATGGGTCGAGAAGCGGCGATTCAGCGTGTCGGCGTCGATTGCGAAGACTTCCGACAGCGAATCAAGGGCCAGGCGGCGGGCATCGATGCCGTTGTCGCGCAGCAACACCGTCTCGGCGATCGCATGCGCGCGGCGATCCAATCGCCTGAACCAGTCGGACGCCCTGAAGGCGTCCCAGCATTCGGACTTGGTATAGCGCTGAGGCGGATTGGCGGTGCCCAAACCGTTGACGAACATGACGATTCCTGAATAAAGGACGGCCGGTATGCGTAGTGGTCAGCGTATCACTTTGCATGCTGGCGCGCAGACAGTCGCCGACTCTTGCGGCTGGTGTGGCGCCATCAAAGCACGCCTGCGCGTCAAACGAGGAATGCCGGAGTCGAACCGGGTGTCAAGCGGGCGGCCGCGGCGCGACCGAAAGCGCCTTGCGACGCAGTATCTCCGCGCGCAGCTGCCCGAACTGGCGCCGCGTCTCCGCGGCGATCAAGGAGGGTCCAATGACGGGTGGCACCCAGATCTTCGGCACGAACTCGCCGTGATTGGTGATTCGCGTAGCGCCGTCGGCCTCGACGACCCGGGTGGTGAATTGCGATGACTCCAGGTCCCCGCTGATCATGCGCGAGCGGATCTCGCGATACGGAGTCAGTACGATTTCCCGGACGTTCTCGAAGGAGAACGTCAATGGTCCGCGCGTTGCGGTGCCCTTCTGGAAGACCGTGAGCGTGTCCCCGGTGCGCGACAAGACCTTGCTCTCGTCCAGATTAGAGACGAACTTGGCCATGTGATCGTAGTCGGTCATCACCTGCCATGCTTCGACGGGAGTCGCTTCCACCGGCATCGAGACGTCGACCACGATCGTGCGGCCACGCTGCTCGACGTGCACCACGATTTCGCTGTCGTCCGCCGCACACACGGCCGGCGCGCCGGCGATCGCGAGCGCGCAGGGCAGCCACCATTGCGCTAGCCGCATCGTTGTTCTGGCCGGAGGTCGACGCCGACGCCTCAATCCCTGGCGATATCGAGCGGGCTTTGCGGGCGTGCGCCGCCTGCCGCGTCCGCTGCGGGGACGCGCTCGAGCTGCGAGGTATCGATGGTCAGCGATCCGCCCTCGGGCATCGCATCGCGCGCGTTGACGACGAGGTTGAGCAGCGCGCTTTCGAGTTGGTTCCGATCTGCATACACGTTGCGCAATCCAGGCGCGAGCTCGGTTCCCACATGCACGTTTCCCGCAAGCAATCGCTCGATCATCTCGGCTATGTCGAACGACACTTCTGGTCGCTGGCGCTGGTGCAGTCCGACAGCGTGCGGCCTTTGACCGCCGGCCTGCAATCGCTGCGCGGCATGTGGCAGACGTCGTGGCAGCTGCTCTCCGCGGATTCGATCCTTGCGGCGCTGCCGCCCATGGCAGTCTTCTTCATCATACAACGGCAACCGCGGCGGGACTGACTTCAGGCGTGCGCACCGAAGGCTAGTGCAATCAAGCAGGCTATCTTTTGGAGAACAGCAGTTCGCAGGGGCGTAGCTGCATCCGACGACCGGACCCGCGCGAGGCGTCGAACCGGGCGTCAACGGTGTAGCTATAGGGAGCATTCTTGACTGCGCCGGTGATGGCGAACTTTGGGTCGCCGACGAAGCCGTGGGCGTCGAGCTTCGCTGTCCCGTCGGCGCGAATCTGCCCCTGAAGGCGCAGAGAACCCGGGGAATTTTCGATGAGATGCTGGCCGCGAAGGTAGCCTTCCTTCACCTGCGCGATGAAGTCGAGCGTATAGCCCTGCGCGCCGTCGCCCGGCGGGCAACTGACGGTCACGCTCCAGGCGCCGTCAAAGGCGCTCATGTCGCCGCCGGCCGTCGCCGCGCGCCCCGGCGGTGGAATGGCGGACGCCACGGCAGGTGCTGCAGAGTCGGCTTTTGACGCATCGGCCTTCGTCGGCGGGCTGGCGCGCGCCGTTTCACTCGCGGCGCTCTTGCGTGCGGCCTCGACTTCGGCGCGGGCGCGCGCCGCGCTCGTCTCGGCCTCGGCACGAATGCGTGCGGCGTCGGTTTCGGCTTGTGCGCGGGTCTTCGCGGCGGCGGCTTCGGCATCCGCCCTGGAGCGCGCGGCCCGGCCCGCTTCCACCTCCGAGCGGACACGCGAAAGCTCGGCCTCGGCTTGGCGCTTGAGCGCTTCCGCCTCGGCGCGCAGGCGATCGCGGTCGCCCTCGACCTGGGCGACCTGGGCTCGGGCAGGCTCAGCCGCGGGGACGCCGGCGGGCGCCGGGGCGACGTTGGGCGCTTGCGCCGTCTTCGCGACGTCGGGAGCGCCGACGCGAAGCCATCCGGCTTGCCAGGCAACCACGCCTGCGACGATCGCGATGCCGAACGCAATCGCGGCGGGCAGCATCGATTTTCCGGCCGGCTTCTTGGCCGCCGCAGCGGCGCGCTCGGCCATCGCCGCCCGCGCCGGCGCGTTCGCGCCCGACACGCGGAAAACGCGGATTGGCCGGGAGATGTTCTTGAGGGTTTGCTCGCCGATATCGAGAAAGCCCAGGTCGAGCTTGCCGGTGATCTGGTCGTAGACCGACGAAGAGATGCAGATGCCGCCCGGCTCGGCGATGCTTTCCAGCCGCGCCGCGACGTTGACCCCGTCGCCGAGCAGGTCGTCGTTCTTGACCACGACGTCGCCCAGGTTGACGCCGACGCGGAACAGCAGCCTTCGGTCCTCGGGCAACGCGTCGTTGCGCGTTCGCAAGGCGTCCTGGATCTCGACCGCGCAGCGCACCGCTTCCACGGCGCTGCCGAATTCGGCGAGCACCGAATCGCCGGCGGTGCTGAGGATGCGTCCACTATGGAACGCGATGACCCCGTCGATCACCGCCCGGTGCGCAGCCAGGATGCGGATGGTTCCTTCTTCGTCCCCCGCCATGTGCTGGCTGTAACCGACGGCGTCCGCCGCGAGGATGCAGGTGAGCCGGCGCTTCATCCCGTATGAATCCACGATATCCCCTTGGCGGTGGCCGTCGGCGGCTTCGCAAACAGGCGAAGGCATCATGCATGGCTGGACTCGCCGATGCAATGCGCAGAGGACGTGCCCCCGCGCAAGGCGATCTGCCGGTCGCCGGGCGAAAAAAAGCCGGGCACGGGGCCCGGCTTTTTGGTCGATCGCGCTTTTAGACGATCAGACCGCCTGAATGTTCGATGCCTGCTTGCCCTTGGGGCCCGTCGTGACTTCGAACGAGACCTTCTGTCCTTCCTTCAGGGACTTGAATCCCGGCATGTTGATCGCCGAGAAATGCGCGAAAAGATCTTCGCCGCCGCCATCGGGAGTAATGAAGCCAAAGCCTTTGGCGTCGTT
>JBDTZQ010000108.1:0-10348 GCA_040005035.1 Betaproteobacteria bacterium
GCGAAGGTGGTTGTCACCGGTAACGGCGGCGCAGGCATCGCCGGCCGCGCTGTCAGGTTCGACGTGGTCAGTGGTGCGTTTTTCATCCTGAGCAACAATCCCGCGCAACCGCTGGTCTCGACGCTGACGGTCACTTCCGACAGCACCGGGACAGCGACCGTCACGCTGCAGGCCGCGGTGAACGCGCCGACTCAGCCGGCGCAGCTACGCGCGACCGATGTGACGAGCGGCAACACCGTTACCGGCGCGTTCACGATCGTGCAGGTGACCGATGGCTCCGCGATCCTTTCGGTGGTACCCGAGACGGCCACCATAACCGGTGCGAACACCGCTTCCTGCTCCGCGAATTTCCGCATCGACTACTACATCTACGGCGGAACACCGCCGTACAGGGTGGCGTCGACATTCCCTTCGGCGGTCACGCTGATCAACAGCGTCGTAACCCAGTCGGGCGGCTTTTTCACCGCGGTCACCAACGGCACGTGTGTCAATCCTCTGGTATTCACGATCGTCGACGCAGTCGGCCGGCAAACCACCGCGCAGCTGGTCAACGCGCCGGGAACCACGGCACCGCCGGCCCCGCCGCCTCCGCCAACGCCCACCGCGCTGGTCGTGAGTTCGAGCACGCTGTCGGTACCCACGGGATGCACGGCCGCTACGACGTTCTCGTTCGCGGTCACCGGCGGAACGGCGCCCTACAATTTCAGTGCCGTTACCGATGGCCCGGGTGTGCCGATCTACAACCCGCCGACCCAGCAGCTTTCTGCCCCTGGTGGATTCACCATCAAGGGCATAAAGCCTGTCAACGCGACGACCCCGAGCACCACCTTCGTTACGGTGGTGGACTCCAGCTCGCCCCAAATGTCGAAGGTGCTCACCATTACCTGCGGCCAGTAGAATCCCGCGCTCGTACAGAGAAACGGCGCCAAGCGGCGCCGTTTCTCTTTCGAGCATCGAACAGTTTCGGTGTTCAGGTCGCGTGACTGCGCAGCACAGCGTCGATATCTTCCCGGGCTATATCTCCGCGCAGTACGGCATGTCCGAGCGATTTCAGGATGACGAAGCGCAGTTTCCCGGCCTCGACCTTCTTGTCGCGCGCCATCAGCTCCATGTAGCGCGCCGCGCCCAATGCGGGAGCGCGCACTGGAAGATTTGCCCGCCGCAACAGCGCCTCCACGCGCGCGCTCTCGACGCGGGCCAGTCCTGTAACCCGCGTAGAAAGTTCGGAAGCGAGCACCATCCCGGCCGACACGGCCTCGCCGTGCAGCCACGACCCGTCGTAACCGCTGGCCGCCTCGATCGCATGAGCAAAGGTGTGGCCGAAATTGAGCAACGCGCGCTCGCCGGACTCGCGCTCGTCTCCGGCGACGATCGCGGCCTTGATCCTGCAGCTTTCGAATACCGCGTGCTCGAGCGCTGCGCCGTCGCGGGATCGGACGTCGTCGAGTCGAGCCTCGATCCACGCGAAGAAACCGGCGTCGCATGCGGCGCCGTACTTGATCACCTCGGCCACACCCGCCGCGAGCTCGCGCTCGGGAAGCGTCGACAGCGTCGCCGTGTCGATGATCACCGCGGAGGGCTGATAAAAGGCACCGACCATGTTCTTGCCCAACGGGTGGTTGATCGCGGTCTTGCCTCCGACCGACGAGTCGACCTGCGCCAGCAGCGTCGTCGGGATCTGCAGCAACGGCATGCCGCGCTGATAGCTCGCCGCGGCGAATCCGGCGACGTCGCCCACGACGCCGCCGCCCAATGCGATCAGCAGCGACGAACGCTCGGCACCGAGCTCGATGAGCCGAGTGTGGATCGAATTGAGCGTCGTCCAGTCCTTGTGCGCTTCGCCCTCGGCGATGACGATGGCGTCGCAATGCACACCCGCCCGCGACAACGCACCGCGCAACGGAGCAAGGTGCCATTGCGCCACGGTCGGATTGGTCACCACGATCGCCCGCCGCGAGCGCATCGACGGCAGCAGCGCATCGGCGCGCTCGAGCAGGCCGGAGCCGACATGAACGGGGTAGCTTCGCTCGCCCAGCGCGACGGTCAGCGTACGCACGGAATCACGCGCGCGCAGCGGCGCGCATCTGCTGCTCCAGCCGCTGCGCGAGGCGCACGGCCTGATCGCTGTCCGATTCGACGACGAAGTCGGCGACCTCGCGATAGATCGGATCGCGAATTGTGTAAAGCTCGTTCAGACGCGCCTGCGGATCAGCGGCCTGCAGCAGCGGGCGATGCTTGCTGCGTCGGGTGCGCTCCCAGAGCGTGTCGGGCGTCGCGTGCAGATAGAGCACGGACCCGTTTTGCTTTAGCGCGTCGCGGTTGGGGGGGCGCAGCACCGCCCCGCCACCCGTCGCCAGGATGACGTTGGCCAAGCCCGCGAACTCGATCACGATGCCCGCCTCGCGGTCGCGGAAGCCAGGCTCGCCCTCGAGCTCGAAGATCACCGGGATGCTCACGCCGAGCCGCCGCTCGAGCTCGGCGTCGGTGTCGTAGAACTGCTTGTCGAGACGTTTGGCCAGAAGCCGGCCGAGCGTCGACTTGCCGCTCCCAGGCATGCCCACCAGAAATAAATTGCCCCGATGCAGGTGCATCGGGGCATTCTACATTCTAGGACCCGCGGCGACGAGGCGCGGGCCGCCGCCCGGTTACCTTACCGCAGTAACCGAATCCTTGAGAACACGCGGCGTCAGGAAGATGAGCAGCTCCTGTCTCTCGACCCTCTTGTCGGTCGTCTTGAACAGGTAACCAAGAATCGGCAAATCGCCCAGCAACGGGACCTTGGTCACGTCATTATTGACAATTTCCTCGTAGATGCCGCCGATCACCGCGGTGTCGCCGTTGTTGACGGTGATCTGCGTGGTGACGTTCTTGGTATCGATCGACGGCACGGTGAAGCCATTGCCGAGGTTGACCTGCTGCCCGACCGAGTCCTTGCGGATCTCGACAGTCATGGTGACGCGGTTGTCCGGCGTGATCTGCGGCGTGACGTCGAGCCGCAGCACGGCCTTCTTGAACTGCACCGTTGCCGGACTGTTCGCCGTTCCGGGTGTGACGTACGGAATCTCGGTGCCCTGCTCGATCGACGCCTTGCCGTTGTCCTGAGTGACGACGCGCGGGCTGGACACAACCTTTCCGCGGCTGTCGGCTTCGAGCGCAGAGAGCTCGAGATTGATCAGGTTACCGCTGCCGAGATTGATCAGGGTCAGTGCGATCTGGCCGGCGGCATTGGGAACCGGCAGATTCACGTTGAGCTGCGGCGAGTCGGAGTAGCCCGCCGACGCCAAACCGGACGCAAGTTCGTAAGGCGTTTGCGTACGCGTATCGCGGGTAAGTGTAGTGCCCTCGGTATGCACAACCGGCTGTGTACTGAGACTACCGCCGATGCCGCCGGCATAGCGCTTCTGCAGCGTGAATCCGGTCTGCATGCCGAAGCGGATGCCGAGCTGCCGGCTGAATTTGTCGTCGGCGATGACGATCCGGCTTTCGATCGTCACCTGGCGGATTGGCACATCGAGCTGGCGGATGATGCGGCGAACCTCTTCCAGGCGCGCAGCGGTGTCGGACACGAACAGGATGTTGGTGCGCGGATCGACGAACGCGACGCCCCGCTTGGACAGTATCGAGCCCTGCCCACCGGTAGTCGCGGTCTGCCCGGCACCGAGCCCGAACTGCTGCTGGCGATTGGAGCTCAGGATGTTCTGGAAGTCCGTCGCCTTCATGTAGTTGAGCTGGAACGACTCGGTGATGAGCGGCTCCAGTTCGCTGATCTGAAGCTGCGCCTCGAGTTGCTGCTTTTCCTTGACCGCGAGCTCCTCGCGCGGCGCAATTAGAACGACATTGCCGTTCTTGCGCATGTCGAGGCCCTTGGTCTGCATGATGATGTCCAGCGCCTGATCCCAGGGAATGTCCTTCAGCCGCAACGTCAGGCTGCCGGTGACCGTGTCGCTGGTGATGATGTTGAGGCCCGTGAAGTCGGCGATCACCTGCAGCACCGCGCGCACCTCAACATTCTGGAAGTTGAGCGAGAGCTTCTCGCCCTTGTAACCAGCGCGCGTGCCCTGCGTCAGCTTGTTCGGATCTTCCTGGATCGGCTTGATCTCGACGATGAAGCGGTTGTCCGCTTGGTACGCCGAGTGCTCCCACAGTCCCTTGGGCTCGATGACGATGCGCGCGTTGCCGTTCTGCGCGAAGGTGTCGATGGTGGTTACCGGCGTGGCGAAGTCGCCGACGTCCAGCCGGCGCTCGAGGTTGCGCGGAAGCGTGGTCTTGATGAAATCCACGATGAGCGTCTTGCCCTGCTGCCGGATGTCGATACCGGTCGAGCTGTCGGAAAGGTCGACGATGATCCTGCCCTCACCGTTCTTGCCGCGACGGAAGTCGACGTCGCGAAGCGAGTGCGTCGTCTCGCCGGCGCGCGGCTCGGCGAAGCGCGACACCGTGGTCGCGTCGGTGCTCGCCACCGCCTGGTCGAAGAGCGTTACCAGCACGCTGTTGCCCTCGATCTGCGTGTCGAAGGTCTGCGGCTTGTTGAGGTTGAACACGACCCGGGTGCGATTTCCGGCCTGCACGACATTGAGGCTGCGCAGTGCCGGATCGCTCACCTCCTGCGCGGTACGCCCGAGGCCGTTGCCGGTGTCGAGGAAATCCAGCGCGATGCGTGGCGGATTGTTGATGGCGAATCCGGCCGGCGGGTTGGCCAGCGGAGACTTGAGGGTGAACTTGACGATGGTACGCCCCGAGGTCCCCTTCGATACCGTCAGCGACTCGATGGTGTTAGCGCTCTGCGCGAGGGCCTGGCCCAGTCCCGCCACGAGGACGAAAGCCCCCAGTAGCACTGCAGTTCCCCAAGCGAGGCGCCGTTCGGGTTGAATCGTTCGGTCGCGCTTCATCTGCGTGCTCCCTGTCGTTGTTCTACCTCGGCGAGCTGGATCGTGCTTGATCGCTCCGTCCAGTCTCCGGCGCCGTCCTGCACAAGTTCCTTGAGCCTGACCGCGCCCTCGTTGATCTCGATGACGACGCCGAAGTTCTGGCCCATGTAGTTGCCGACCTTGATCTGATAGACGTCCTTCTCCGTGGTGCGCACCAGCGCAAACGTGCTCTTGCCGCGCTGCAGGGTCCCCACCATCTGAAGCGACTCGAGCGGGTATGCCTCGAGCGGCTCCTTGCGCCGGTTGAGATCCGGCGCAAGCTTGCTGCCGCCCTTGACCGGCTCGATCTTGCGCGGCTTGAACGGGTCGGGCAGATCGAACGCGTTGTAGGCAAACGGTTCGTAGGGTTTGACTTGCGGCAGCGGGTCCAGCTTGCCCTTGACCCCCTTGCCCTGCTCGTTCATCCACGCGCGCAGATCCTGATGGCTCTCGCCGCCGCAGCCGGCGACGAGCGCCACCGCAACGATGAAAATGCAGAGCAGGGCGCGGCGCATCATTTCTTGCCCTTGTCCTTCGCGTCCTTGGCCGCCTTGCGCTGCTTGGCGATTTCGTCCTCGTCCAGGTAGCGGAACGTCTTGGCGGTAGCTTCCATCGTCAGCGTTCCCCGGTCGTTGGCGATGCCGATGTCGTTGAGCGTGACGATGCGAGGCAGCTGCGCGACGTCGCTGGCGAACGCCCCCATGTCGTGGTAGGTGCCGGTGACCCGGACGCTGATCGGAAGCTCGGCGTAGAAATCCGCAATGCGCTCCTGCGATGCCGGACGGAACAATTCGAATTGCAGGCCGCGCCCGAGCCCGGCCTGGTTGATGTCGGTGAGCAACGCATCCATCTCGGACTTGTTGGGCAGCTGCTTCAACAGCGCGCCGAAGGACTGCTCGATTTCGCGCAATTGCTGGACGTAGAGCTCGAGATTGACCGCCTTCGCCTTTTTCTCGGCGTAGCTTTGACGAAGCTTGGTTTCCTCGTCCTGCTGCTTGTCGAGGGCTTCGAGCTGGTCCTTCCAGTCGAAGAAGCCTCCGGCGGCGATGATGGCGAGAAACAGGAGCCCGAGCACAAGCATCTTCGGCAGCATCGGCCAGTTGCCGGCATCGCGGAAATTGAGCCGGCGAAGATCGTCGAGATTCATCAGTTCCCCTTCGCGGCGACCGGCGGCGTACCCGGCGGGCGTGGCGCATTCGCGAGGTTGGCGTTGGCATCGGTGGGCCGCTTCATCTGCAGATTAAGCGTGAATTCGTTGACCTTCTGCTTGTCGAGCGCGACCGACTTGATCTCCACCAGCTCCGGCGAGCCCAGCCATGGCGAACTTTCGATGTTGCGCATCAGCGTCGACACCCGTGCGTTGGACTGGGCGTACCCGACCAGCGTCACCTTTGCACCGTTCTGCTTGACCGAGCGCAGGTAGAGGCCGTCGGGAAGCTGGCGGACCAGCTGGTCCAGCGCGTGCACCGCCTCGGTCCGGTTGGACTGCAGCGTCTCGACGATCTGCTTGCGTGCGAGCAGCGCCTGGGTCTGCTCGCGCAGCTTGTCGATCTCCTTGATCTGCTCGTCGAGCTTGGCGATCTCGGTGCGAAGCAGCGCGTTGCGGCTGTTCTGGTTCTCGATGCGGGCGGCGATGACGACGTGGACCAGCCCGATGACAGCGAGGGCCAGAACCGCCAGGCCGATCGCCATCGACACGAACTGGCGCTGGCGCGCCTGGCGCTTCTGCTCGCGGTGCGGCAGTAGGTTGATGCGGACCATGGGCTACTCGAAGCTACGCAGCGCCAGGCCGCAGGCGATCAGCAACAGCGGCGCGTCGGCGGCGAGCTGGCGCGGACGGATGCGATCTGACACCGCCATGTTGGCGAACGGATTGGCGACGATGGTATTGACGCCGGCGCGCTTGGCTATCAGCTCGTCCAGGCCCGGCACGAGCGAACAACCGCCGGCCAGCACCACCTGGTCGACCTGATTGTAGGAGGTCGAGGTGAAAAAGAATTGCAGGGCGCGGGTGACCTCGAGTGCCAGCGTCTCCATGAACGGCTGCAGGACATCGGCGTCATAATTCTCCGGCAGTCCGGCATTTTTCTTCGCCGATTCGGCTTCTTCCGGGGATAGATTGAACGCACGCTGGATGTCGTGGGTCAGCTGGTTGCCCCCGAAAGCTTGGTCGCGGGAGAACAGAATCTGGTTGTTGCGCAGGACATAGAAGTGCATCACGTGTGCGCCGACGTCGACCAGCGCGATGTTCTGGTCGCGGCCGTTGGCCGGCAGCGACGGGGAGATCATGTGAAACACTTCCTCGGTCGCGTAGGACTCCACGTCCATGACCCGCGGCTTGAGTCCCGCGGCGTCGGCGATGGCCACGCGGTCGTCGACCTTCTCCTTACGAGAGGCCGCGATGAGCACTTCGACCTCCTCGGGGTTGTTCGGCGCGGGCCCGAGGATCTGGAAATCGAGATTGACCTCGTCGAGGGCGAACGGGATGTACTGGTTGGCCTCGGTCTCGACCTGGAGCTCGAGCTCTTCCTCGGTCTGCCCGGAAGGGACGATAATCTTCTTGGTGATGACCATCGCCGTGGGCAACGCCATCGCCACGTTCCGGTTGCGCGTGCCGAGGCGCTTGTGCGCGCGGCGCAGCGCTTCGCTCACCTGGTCGAGGTTGGCAATGTTGCCGTCGCTGACAACATCTTTGGGAAGAGGTTCAATGGCGTAGCGCTCCAGGCGATAACTGCCCCTGCCAGCTTCGGAGAGCTCGACCAACTTAAGTGCCGACGAGCTAATATCGACTCCGATCAGCGGCGGTGCCTTCGTTTGCAAAAACGCAAACGCGGAATCGAGTTTTTCCTTGAGCATGGTCGGCTTAGGCCAATTACATATAAGTTACATTAAATGCTAGCAGCAAGTATAAGGCTTGTAAAACGCTTTTTTGCAAGTTTATTTTGACTTGTACACTGCATATAATCACCGCTCGTTGTCCATCCCCGAAGTAACTTTCATTCACTCATGCTAAAGCGCTGGCTCATCTATCTGGCCTCCGTGGTGCTTGGCTTGGCGCTGGTCGGGGCGCTCCTTGGGGCCTTTGTCTTTGCCCTGCTTTATCCCACTTTACCTTCGCTCGAGACGTTGACGGACTACCAGCCCAAGATCCCGCTCCGAATCCTCTCGGCGGAGGGGGACCTGCTCGGGGAATTCGGCGAGGAGCGGCGCGCCATCGTCAAGATCCAGGACGTCCCGACGGTGATGCGCCAGGCGATCCTCGCCGCCGAGGACGAGCGCTTCTATCAGCACGGCGGCGTGGACTACCTGTCGGTAGCCCGGGCCGCGCTGACCAACCTCACCAGTGGAACCCAGCAGGGGGCAGGCACCATCACCATGCAGGTGGCGCGCAACTTCTTCCTGACTCGTGAGCGAACGCTTACTCGCAAGCTACGCGAAGTCCTGCTTGCGTACAAGATCGAGGCCAACCTGACCAAGGACCAGATCCTCGAGCTCTACGTCAACCAGATATTCCTCGGCCAGCGCGCGTATGGGTTCGCTGCGGCGGCCCAGATCTACTACGGCAAACCGCTCTCGCAAGTGGACGTGGCCGAAGCCGCCATGCTCGCCGGGTTGCCCAAGGCGCCGTCGGCGTACAACCCGGTGGTCAACCCCAAGCGGGCGCGCACGCGCGAACTGTATGTTCTGCGCCGAATGCACGAGCTCAAGTTCATCTCCGACGCCCAGTTCAAGCAGGCGCAGGACACCCCACTGGTAGTGCGTCAGGGCCTCCGCGACAACACCGCCCACGCCGAATTCATCGCGGAAATGGCGCGCCAGGCGATCATCGAGGCCTACGGCGACGAGGGCTACACCCGCGGCCTGACCGTCTACACGACGATTCGCAAGGCCGACCAGGACTCGGCCTACGCCGCGGTGCGCCGCGGCGTCTTCGACTACGACCGCCGCCACGGTTACCGCGGCCCGGAATCGTTCGTGAGCCTTCCCAGCGACCCCGGCGAGCTCGAGAACGCACTCGACCGCGCCTTCCAGGACCTGAGCGACAGCGACACCCTCAACGCCGCGATCGTGCTCGACGCGTCGCCCACCGAGATCAAGGCGGTCCGCAGCGACGGCGACATGGTCTCGGTGACCGGCGATGGGCTCAAGTTCGCGGCGCGCTCGCTCGGCGACAAGGCGCCGGCGGCCACCCGAATCCGCCGCGGCGCGGTGATTCGGGTGATGCGCGACGACAAGGGCGTGTGGCAAATCGCGCAGATGCCGCAGGTGGAGTCGACTTTTGTTGCGATGCGTCCCGGCGACGGCGCGCTGCTGGCGCTGGTCGGCGGCATCGATTTCGACCGCAACAAGTTCAACCATGTCACGCAGGCATTGCGTCAGCCCGGCTCGAGCTTCAAGCCCTTCGTCTATTCTGCCGCGCTGGAAAAGGGATTCAGCCCCGCGACGGTGGTCAACGACGCGCCGCTGTACTTCGAGGCGGCGCAGACCGGCGGCGACGCCTGGGAGCCCAAGAACTACGACGGCAAGTTCGAGGGGCCGATGCGCCTGCGAACGGCGCTGATGAAGTCGAAGAACCTGGTGACCGTGCGGATCATGCAGGCGATCACGCCGCAGTACGCGCAGGACTACATCACGCGCTTCGGCTTCGACCCGAAGATGCATCCGGCGTACCTGCCGATGGGGCTCGGCGCCGGCGCGGCGACACCGATGCAGATGGTGGCGGCCTACGCGGTGTTCGCCAATGGCGGCTACCACGTGACGCCGTACCTGATCGACCGCGTCGTCGACAGCCGCGGCAACGTGCTGTCGAAGGCCGAGCCGGC
The DNA here is from genome assembly GCA_040005035.1 of Betaproteobacteria bacterium. Taxonomy (GTDB): domain Bacteria; phylum Pseudomonadota; class Gammaproteobacteria; order Burkholderiales; family Casimicrobiaceae; genus PALSA-1003. Next base: position 9,731 of record JBDTZQ010000108.1, read on the forward strand.
GCTCGCCGGATCGACCGCCGACCGCGTCATCGACCCGCGCAACGCCTTCATCATGACCACGATGATGCGCGACGTGGTGCGCGCCGGCACCGCGGCACGCGCCATGCAGCTCGGACGGCAGGATCTGGCGGGCAAGACCGGCACCACCAACGACAACGTCGATGCCTGGTTTTGCGGCTTCAACGCCGCCGAGGTCGCGGTCGCCTGGATCGGGTTCGACCAGCCCAGGACGCTGGGCGCGCAGGAGACGGGTGCCATCGCCGCGCTGCCGATCTGGATGTCGTACATGGCGAAGTCGCTCAAGGGCGTCCCCGAGATCCCGCTCAAGCCGCCTGAAGGCGTGCTCGTGGCGCGGATCAACGCCGAGACCGGCCTGCGGGAGAGCGATGGCGGCGTCACCGAATATTTCTATTCCGAGTTCCCGCCGCGCCAGCGCGAGGACGCCTTGGCTCCCGCCGGGACGCAGGCGCCGCGCGAAGTCCGCAACCAGCTCTTCTAGGATGAAACATCCCCCCACGCTCGCTGCGCTCGCTGCCCCCAGGGGGCGGGTCAGTCGGTCGGGGCGGCCCTTCCCGACTGATAAACATCCCCCCACGCTCGCTGCGCTCGCTGCCCCCC
>JBDTZQ010000109.1:0-10270 GCA_040005035.1 Betaproteobacteria bacterium
TTTCTGCGCATTGGCGGTACTGCACAACGCTGCCGCCATTAACGCCAGCAGGCTGCGACAACCAAAGGAGTGGTAACGACTCCGCCTGAGGATGGTGCACACTCTAAGCGCGAGCAACCGCCGTAGTAGAATGCCCGCGAGGCAGGAGTAGTCCGGTCGAATCATCGAGTCGCTGCGTCGGACGCGCAGCGGGCGCCGGGGATTCGGGTGGATCGGCGTCTCTGCCCTCGCCGCATTCGCGGCTGTAACCACCCCGGTGGATGCGCAAATCTACCGTTCGGTCGGACCCGACGGCCGCGTGCAGTACTCGGACAAGCCGCCGACGGGTGAATCGGGAAAAACGATGGCGTCGAAGGGCATCAGCGCCACTGCGGTCGATGAGCTGAAGGGCGAATGGGTCGTGGCGAGTGCCACGGTGAACGGCGAGCCCGTCGTCGACGAAAAGATCGTCGGAGCGCAATGGATGTTTAGCGGCACCGATTGGACGGTGACGACGCGCAAGGGCGAGAAGGGGCGCTTCACGTTCCAGCTCCTGCCCGAGTCGGGGCCGAAGGAGTTCAAGTACGCGCCCGTTGCGCCGTCGACGGAACGCGCTGGCGAAATGATCTACGAGCGCACCGGCGAGCGCCTGCGCGTCGCCTACATGGAGATTCCGGATCAGCGACCCGCCGGTTTCGAGCCGCGGCGCAAACAAGTCATCATCAACCTGACGCCGAAGGCTGCGGCACAAGGCCCCGGCTATGCAAGCGCCGGTGCGGGACGCGATGCCTGCAGCATCCTGCGCAACGCCGGGGCACGCACGCTGCTTCGCGCCGAGCCGTTCGTCGCCACCCCCGCGGCATCGGCGGGTACCGATGCGGCGTGCCGTCTGGAAGGTGCCGCCGGCATGCGCGTGAGCGTCCAGCTTATCCCCGTGGCCAACCGGGCCACGCTCGACAGCGAGCGCGCCAAGCAGGTGAAACAGGCGCAAACGGCGGCTGCGCCGCGAACGGTCCAGGACGAGCCGGCGCTGGGCGAGGGCGCCTTTGTGGTGCTGCGCGGCAACTCCACGCTCCTCGTCGCGTTGAAAGGCGACACGATGATGATGCTGGCGGTCGATGTCGCCGCGTCCAATCACGCCGCGGTCATGCAATTTGCGCAGCAGGTGCGCTCGGCGCTGTAGGGTAGTGCGACCGTCTACCCGCGTGCCTTTTCGGCCGCGATCCACTCGTCGATGCGCAGTTCGAGCAGAGTGAGCGGCAGCGCGCCATCGTCGAGCAGGGCATTGTGGAATCGGCGAATGTCGAACTTGTCGCCAAGCGCGAGCTGCGCCTTCGCGCGCAGCGCCTTGATCTTGAGCTCGCCGATCTTGTAGCCGAGCGCCTGTCCCGGAAAAATGATGTATCGGTCGGTCTCGGCGATGGCGGCGCTTTCCTGGATGCCCGCGTTGTCGATGAGATAGCGGATCGACTGCTCGCGCGTCCAGCCGAAGGCGTGCAACCCGGTGTCGACCACCAGCCGGCACGCACGCCACATTTCGGCGGAGAGTTGGCCGAATTTCGCATAAGCATCACGGTACATACCCATCTCGTTGCCGAGGCTCTCCGCATACAGCGCCCATCCCTCACCGTATGCCACATACGACGCGGAGCGTCGAAACTGCGGCAGTCCCTTTAGCTCCTGGGCCCGCGCGATCTGCAGATGATGACCGGGCACGGCTTCGTGCAGCAGGATGGCTTCCATGTCGTAGGTCGTGCGGCGCTGCAGGTTGTTGGTATTGGCCTCGAAGTAGCCGGCGCGGCTGCCGTCGAGCGTGCCGGCCGTGTAGTGCTCGGCGTTGTCGCCCTCGTACGGCTGCATGGGACGGATGCCGTACGGCGTGCGCGGCAGCTCGGCGAACAGCTTGGGTAGCTCGGCGTCAGCGCGCTTGGCGATGTCGCGGTAGTGCGTCAGCATCTCCTCCGCGCTCTTGTGGAAAAACTGCGGGTTCGATTTGAGCGATTGCACGAACTCGGGGATCGTTCCCTTGAAGCCTGTGGAGGCGATGACCGTTTGCATCTCGACGCGGATGCGCGCGACCTCGGCGATGCCGATGTCGTGCACCTGCTGCGCGGTGAGATCGGTGGTGGTGCTGGAGGCGATCAGCAGCTCGTAGTAGCGTTTGCCGCCGGGAAGCTTCGACGAGGCGAGCTCATCCCGGCACGCCAGCAGATATTTCGCCTCGACGAATTGTCTGAAGGCGACGAACGCGGGCTGCACGCGATCCTTGATCACGGCCTCGCCGGCGTCCGACAGCCGCTTGCGCTCGTCGGCGGGTAGCGATGCGGGAAACGTCTTGAACGGGGCGTAGAACGGGGACGCGGTCGCATCGGCGCCGGTGAACGCGCCGATCTGGCCGGGCACGCGCTGCATCGCCACGCGCGGCGGCATCCAGCCGGACTTGATCCCAGCCTCGAGCGCCGCGATAGTCTGCTCTACCAGCCGCGGCAACGCCTCGAGGCGCTTCAGGTAGTTATCGTAGTCGCGTACGTTATTGAAGGGCATGGCCCGCGCCAGCGACTGGAAGTTGCTGTGAGGGCCGCTGGCGGGCGTGACCTTCAACCAGCCATCCTGCCAGTCACCGCCGAACGGCAACTCGCCGTAGAGCGCGGCACGTGCGTCGATGCGCCGCAGGTCGTCGATGGCCATCGCCAGCGATATGCGGTCCTGCGTGGACAGCGTTGCGGGATCGAAAACCGCAAGCTCGACCAGAACCGATTTCACGCGCGCTTTGCGACGCATCACGGCTTCGGGCGACGCATCGTGCAGCCGGTCGTTGTAGCCGGGGATGCCGAGGTAGGTGGCCCACTCGGGGAATTCCTGCAAGTCTCGCTGGTATTCGCGGTCGAACAGCGCATGGAGCGCGGCGTTCTGCGCCGGGGTCGTTTGCGCAAACGCGACGTGCGCGAAGGCGAGCAGGGCAATTGCGAAGAGTCGAGCGAGCATCGGAGTAGGTGCGCGAAACCTCGCACAGTGGACCACGAGCGATGCCGCGTCAATCGAATGTGCCCTGTTCATCGTTCGCGTCCGGTCGCCTACGGTAAGATTGCGAGCTCCGCCGGGGCCGGACAACCGTAGGCAATCATGACTGCATCCACAACCAGCAAACGTCGCAAAGTAGGCATCATCGGCGTCGGCTTCGGCGCGGCAGTCCACGCGCCGGGCTTCCGCTCCGAAGGGTGGGACGTTGCGGCGATCTGCAGCCGGTCGCGGGAGAAGGCGCACAAGGCCGCGACCGAGCTCGGCATTGCCGACGTCTACACCGATCCGTTCGCGCTCCTACAGTGCGACGATCTCGACGCGGTGGCGATCATCACGCCACCCGTCGCGCACCACGCGCTTGCCGTCGCCGCGCTCGAGGCGGGCAGGCACGTGATGTGCGAAAAGCCGTTCGCCATGGACGTGAAGCAGGCGAGATCGATGGCTGCCGCGGCGGATCGCTCGGGCTGTACTGCCATGGTCGCTCACGAGTTTCGCCACACGCCGCAACGCGCGTACATCAGGGAGCTGCTCGACGAAGACTATGTGGGCACATTCCGGCTGTGTACGATCGAGCTCTTCCTCGATCGTTATGTAACGCCGCAGCCGCGTGCGCTGTCCTGGATGGCCTACGAGGCTGAGGGCGGCGGGCTGCTTGGCGCCCTGGGGTCGCACTACATCGACGCTCTGCGCTACTGGTTCGGTGAGGTGGCAACCGTAAGCGGCACGTTGTCGGGGCTGCGCCCGGACGTGAAGGACGCCGTCACCGGAAAGATGGCAAAAGCCGACACCGATGACACGTTCACGATGATGCTCACCTTCCGCAACGGTGGGATGGCGACGATGATCGCATCCTTCGCTACTACGCCCTCGCGCGGCGCGAAGATCGTGGTGATGGGCGATCGCGGGACGCTGATCGCGGAGCAGTCCGGCCCCAATCCGATGGAGGACGGCGTGGTGGTGGCCAGTCGGGATGGCTCGCCGCTGCAGGCACTGCCGACACCCGGACGATATACGCCTTTCACCGATGCGCGGGATCACCGCCTGATGGCGTTCCGGCTGCTGGTTCGCGATTTCACCGACGGAGTGGAGCGGGGCACGTCGCCCGCGCCGAACTTCACCGACGGTCTGCGCTGCCAGGAAGTGCTCGACGCGGTCCGCGCATCGTCGGCGACAGGCCGAACGGTCAATCTGTAGGGAGCGGGGATATTGCGACAACTGAGTATTCACGTTGACCGCGGCATCCCCGGCGTCCAGACTGTGCCGCAGCCCGACGTACATTACTTGCCGAAAGGGGACCCGAGATGATGGTCGAGACTGCTCTGCTTAGCTTCGCACTTACCACGGTCGTCTTGCCGCCGCAGTTGCCGCCGAAGACTCCCAGGAAGACGACGCTGAAGAGCGCGCAGGTGCAGAAGGATCCGCGCTTTGCAGAGTTTGCGAAGGGCGTGCTGCATTGCTACCATCCCACAGGGCGTTTCCAGGACGCGAACATCGTGCAGCGCCCCTGGTCGCGACAGGCCAAGGAAGGTGCCAAGGGCTCCGCGGTGATCAGCATCGAATACCTCGGTGTGACCAACGCGCATTACACCCTCGTCGTTGGCGTGCTCGGCAAGCCGCAAGCGATCAAGGCCGTGATCCGGTCTGATACCGCGGTCGTGAAAGCTTACGAGAATTGCGAGCTGAACGATTGGGTCGCGGTGAAGTAGGTCAGTAAGTCCGAGGGGCGGGGCCGCGGTCGCAGCATCATGCGGCTGTAGGCCACGGCATGTTCGCGATCGGCATGTGGGCACAAAGCTTGCATCGCGTCGTGCATGAAAGAATATGCAGCGGGTATTCAATCCGCGGCGCTGAGACTCGTCGAGATGCAGCCGACTGCGGACAAGACAGCTGTGCCCATCGGTGGTAGGGCGCCATCCGGCACGGACAACGCCGACGCGTCGACCTCGATGCGTCGCGCCGCCCCAGCCCGCGCGTCGACCGCGTCGGGAGGAGCGACCCCCGTAGCGGTGTCGTTTGCTCCGCCTCGCGAGGAGCCGGTGCGCGCATCGGTCGCGACGGACGCCGATCCGTTCATGACCCAGGCGATCGAGGAGCACGCCGCAGGCCACGTCGATCGCACGCTCTGGATGCGTGCCGTCGCCCAAGCCGGCGGGGACAATGCACAGGCCAAGAGCATTTACTTGCGCAGCCGCGCCACGGCGCTGCGCGTCAGAAAGCGCGAGAAGAGGGCAGCCCGATATGCCGGAGTCGTCGAAGCCCTCAACGCCGCGCCCGATCCCGGATTCGAGCCGAGGATGGGGGAGGTGGACACCGAGGCGCCGTCGCCCGATTCGAGCCATACCCGCCGTGGCTTCATCAAGCGCAATCGCCTGCGTGCGATGATGGCCGCCGGCGTCTTCGCCGCCCTCGGCGTGATCGTGGTCGTGGTCACCGGCGTGGTTGTGGTTCCGTGGGGCGGCGACACGTCGGGACAAGACTTCACCTCAGTCTCCGCGCCCCGTTTCCACGTGTTCGGTGGAGGGAAGCCTTCGGCGCCGGCGGTACCCGTGGCGGCTACGGTGCCGGCGGCAGCGCAAACTCCTTCAGGCGAGGATTACATCCGCAAGCTGCCGGCGCTCAAGAAGGAAGGCAACTGGAACCTCTTCGTCATCTATGCCGTGGAATGGTCGCGAAAGCAGCCCTCCAATGCGGACGCCTGGAAAGAACTCAGCCAGGGCTACCTCAAGTTGCGGCAGTACGGCGAGGCGCAGGACGCCGCGACCAAGGCGACGCAGCTCGCGCCCGAAGATTTCCTGCAATGGCAGAACCTCGGGCAGATCAATCTCGCGGTTCAGGCGCCCATGGAGGCACTCAAGGCGTTCGAGCGCGCCGCGGTGCTAAACGACCACGATGCCGTGAGCCTCATCAACGCGGGGCTGCTGTACGCGCAGGCGGCCCGTGTTCCCGAAGCGCGGGCGGCGTTCGACAAGGCCCTGGCGGTGAATGCGCAGGACGTGCAGGCACTCTGCGGAGCAGCATCGGTCGCGCAGAGGGAAGGACGCGTCAAGGATGCGAATGAGATGAGACGCCAGGTGACGTCTCTTGCAGAGCGCTGCAGCGACGCAAGCGCAGGTGCGAGCGTGCGCGTCGCAGCCGATCAGGCGCCACGCGGCAAGACAGGCCCGTGAGCGCTTAGCGCGCGCCGGGCTCCGACCGGCGCCTTCGGTCAAAACTCAGTGGCCTGTCCTATCATGTCCGGATGCACGCCGCCGTCGTCGACACGCACGACCTGCTCGGGCAGACCGCCCGACATGCTCATCAACGCCATCACCAAGATACCAAGGCTTCCGCCCGCTAGAAATATCGCCAGTGCCCACCAAATCGAATCCATGTATCCCCCTTCGTAGCTAACTGCGTGGTTGCCACGTAAGTACTGCTGCCTGCCCTCACCCGATCATTACTCCTCGTTCGCGGATCGGCCTTCGACTCTGCACTTCTGCTGCGTAAAATCAGAAAGGCTCGGCGTCGTCGGCCGAGCCTTTCCGTTTCGGAGCGCCACTGCTCCACGATGCTGTCGCCTAGTCCCATGAAAGCGCCCCACCTGTCTGGTATTCGATCACCCGCGTCTCGAAGAAGTTCTTCTCCTTCTTCAGATCGATCATCTCCGCCATCCACGAGAACGGGTTGTCGGCCTTCTCGAACAGCGGGTCGACGCCGATCTGCTGGCAGCGGCGATTGGCGATGAAGCGCAGGTATTCCTTGAACATGGTCGCGTTCAATCCCAGCACGCCGCGCGGCATGGTGTCCTCGGCGTAGGCGTACTCGAGGTCGACGCCTTTTTTCATCAGCGTGCGGATCTCCTCGCGGAATTCCGGCGTCCACAGGTGCGGGTTCTCCATCTTCACCGTGTTGACCAGGTCGATGCCGAAGTTGCAGTGCATGCTCTCGTCGCGCAGGATGTACTGGTACTGCTCGGAGGCGCCCATCATCTTGTTCTGCCGGCCCAGCGCCAGGATCTGCACGAAGCCGACGTAGAAGAACAGGCCTTCCATGATGCAGGAGAACACGATCAGGCCCTTCAGCAGCTGCTGATCATTCTCCATGGTCCCGGTCTTGAAAGCGGGATCGGTGAGCACCTCGATGAACGGCATCAGGAACTCGTCCTTGTCGCGGATCGACTTGATCTCGTGATACGCGTTGAAGATCTCGGCTTCGTCCAGCCCAAGGCTCTCGACGATGTACTGGTACGCGTGCGTGTGGATCGCCTCCTCGAAAGCCTGGCGCAGCAGATACTGCCTGCACTCCGGCGCGGTGATGTGGCGATAGGTCCCGAGGACGATGTTGTTGGCGGCAAGAGAATCGGCGGTGACGAAGAACCCGAGGTTGCGCTTGACGATCAGCCGCTCGTCGTCGGTCAGACCGTTGGGGTTCTTCCACAGCTCGATGTCGCGCTGCATGTTGATCTCCTGCGGCATCCAGTGATTGGCGCACGCGGAGAGGTACTTGTCCCAAGCCCACTTGTACTTGAAGGGGACGAGCTGGTTGACGTCGGACTGCGCGTTGATCACGCGCTTGTCCTCGGCGCGCACGCGGCGGAAGCCGTTCTGCATCGCCTGCGACTCGGCGTCGAGGTCGTGCACCGGCTCGCGTGACAGAATGCCGCCGGTGGTCTGTGCGCGGATCGTGTCGGGCGTCTGCGGCTGCAGCATGGGCTGCGCCGACGGTGTCACGAAATCGTCTTCGAAAGTCAGCATACTGTCCCTCGTTGTCGGTACTTCTACAGCGAACAACAACCATTTCTGTCCTGGCAGCAGTCGTGCTTAGCGACGTCGCCTTCCTCGCACCGGCAATCGAGATGCCGGGCGGGGATTTTCTTTACATATGGGGGCGAAATCGCCCTCGTGCAACATTTCCATACGGTCATTCCGACCCGCTGAAGGCGGGAGGAATCTGCTGTTGAAGCCTTCGAAAAGCAGATTCCTCGTCGCTGCGCTCCTCGGAATGAACGAACGTCAATGCACCGCCGCCAGCCTCGCGTACAGGTAGTCCGGCGCGAAATCCACGCCGTTGGCCCACGCGATCGTCGCCAGGCCGTAATCGAGCTGGAACTCGGCGAAGCGATCGCGATCCCTCAGCGATTCGAACTCCTCGCCGTAGAGCTCGTCGGCGAGGTCCACCACCCCCTTGCGTCCGTCGTTGAACTCCAGCCACACCTTGTAGTCACCCAGGTACCGCGCATCCACCACATGACAGGGGACATACTCGTACTGAGCCATTCACTGCCTCCCGCGTTGCGTTGAAAGAACTGTGCGGACTGCGTTACATCGCTACCGCCACGGCTGCTGTGGCGTTCATGCACGCTCCGCGTACAACGCAACGGTTCCTGTCCGGGCTCGCGGGCGTCGTGTTCGCCTTCAACTTCACTGCGTCGATCCCTTGGCGCTCTGGCTCATTGGCTCAGAGCGGCGGGATGCGCAGCATCTGGCCCGGGTAAATCAGATCCGGGCTTTTCAACATCGGCTTGTTGGCTTCGAAGATCGCCGGATACTTGTTGGCGTCCCCGTATTGCTGCTTGGCGATCTTGGACAGCGTGTCGCCGCTCACCACGGTGTAGTACTTGGCCTCGGGCGCACTCTGGTCGACGCTCATCTGGTCGTTCACCTTCTCCACGCCGTGCACGTTGCCCGCCGAGAGGACGATCTTCTCCTTGGTGGCCTGGTCGGCGGCGATGCCGTAGACCGTCGCGGTCGAGGAGGCGCCGTCGAACGTGACGGTGAGCCCGGTGGCCTTCAGGTTCTGCGCGTTGATGTACCCGAGAATGGCGTCACCGGCCGCGTCGTTAGCCGCCTTGGACTTGGCGACGTCGGCCGGATTGGCTTGCGCCTGGGCCATCGCGGCCTGCGCATTGCCCTTGCTGAACAGCTTTTCCCCTGCATCCTTGATGAAACTGAGCAAACTCATGTTGATCTCCGTTGACTGGGTTGGGATGAACCCATCGACATCCTCCCAATCGTTCCTACTTCGCTGCTACTGGCACGCCTCGCAATCGGGATTGTCTATGGAACAGAACTTGGCTTCGGGCTCCTGCACGGTGTTGCGCGCCGATGCCGCGCCTTTCGCCGGCTTGGCGCTGGCCGCGGCTGCGCTGCCGCCGCCCACCAATACCGCGTTGAGCTCGCCGCCCTGGCCCGTCGACTTCTCGGCCGACGTCGCACCCATCGTGCGCAGGTAATACGTGGTCTTGAGTCCGCGCACCCACGCCAGCTTGTAAGTGTCGTCGAGCTTCTTGCCCGAGGCCCCCGACATGTAGATGTTGAGCGACTGCGCCTGGTCGATCCACTTTTGACGCCGCGCACCGGCTTCGATGATCCACTTGGCGTCTACCTCGAAGGCGGTGGCGTAGAGGTGACGCAGCGGCGCCGGAATGCGATCGATCTTGGCGAGCGAGCCGTCGAAGTACTTGAGGTCGGCGACCATCACCTCGTCCCAGAGGTTCTGCTTCTTGAGCTCGTCCACGAGGTGCTCGTTGACCACCGTGAACTCGCCCGAGAGGTTCGACTTCACGTAGATGTTCTGGTACTCGGGCTCGATCGATGCCGCGACGCCGACGATGTTGGAGATCGTCGCGGTCGGCGCGATGGCGATGCAGTTGGAGTTGCGCATGCCGTGCTCCTTGATGCGCGCGCGCAAGGTGCCCCAATCCATGGTCACCGTCTCGTCGACCTCGACGTAGCCGCCGCGCTCGTCGCGCAGCAGCTTGAGCGAGTCCTGCGGCATGATGCCGCGGTCCCACAGGCTGCCTTTGTACGTGGCGTAGCGGCCGCGCTCTTGGGCGAGCTCGGTCGACGCCCAGTAGGCGTAGTAGCACACCGCTTCCATCGACGTGTCGGCGAAGCTCATCGCCTCGTCCGACGCGTACGGCGTATGGCGCAGGTGCAGGCAATCCTGGAAGCCCATGATGCCCAGCCCCACCGGGCGATGCTTCAGGTTCGAATTGCGCGCCTTCGCCACCGCGTAGTAGTTGATGTCGATCACGTTGTCGAGCATGCGCATCGCCGTGGTGATCGTGCACTTGAGCTTCTCGTGGTCGAGCTCGCACGTCGCGTTTTCGCCCTTGCCAACCGCCTTCATGTGGTTGAGCAGGTTGATCGAGCCCAGGTTGCACACGGCAATCTCGGATTCACTGGTGTTGAGCGTGATCTCGGTGCACAGGTTCGAGCTATGGACCGTGCCCATGTGCGACTGCGGCGAGCGCACGTTGCACGCATCCTTGAACGTGATCCACGGATGC
>JBDTZQ010000214.1:0-3039 GCA_040005035.1 Betaproteobacteria bacterium
AACCACCGACACACGGATTTTCAGTCCGCTGCTCTACCAACTGAGCTACTTGGCCAGCCGATCATTTTACCAGAATCGGCGCGCTCGCCGGTATCCCTCGTGCGCTACCGCTCCATTCCCAGAAACTGCTGCAGCTCCGGCGTGCGAAGGTTCGAGAAGACTTGTTGGGGCGGACCCATTTCATGGACGCGGCCCTGGCGCATGAAGACCATGCGGTCGCCGACCTCGCGGGCGAAGCGCATCTCGTGGGTCACGATGAGCGGTGTCGCTGCGTAGTGCGTTCTTGGTGCGGCTGCACCAAAGCGCGCAGCTAGCCGAGCCGCTCGTCGAGCAGCGCTTCCTTGGGGACCGGCCGATACGGCAGCGTTGCGGCCAGCGCAAGGTCGAGGGTCGCGCCCAGTCCCGGCTCCTCGGGCACCGCGAACGCGCCGTCGACCAGCGCCGGCAGGTGTCCTCCGACGAGCGCGTCGAAGCGGGGCGTTTCCGCCCACTGGTGCTCGAGCCACAGCAGCGCGGGTGCCGCCGCGCTCAAATGCACGCTCGCCAGGTGCGCGATCGGTCCCGACGGGTTGTGCGGCGAAAACGCCACGCCATTCAGCGCGCACACGCGCGACATCGCCATCATGCCGCGATAGCCCCCAGCGTACTTGATGTCCGGCATCAGCACGTCGTAGAGCTCCGCCGCGCACATCGACTCCGCCTGCTCGACGGCGACGATGGCTTCGCCGCCGGCGAGACGCATCCCGTTCTCACGCGCGATCGCGCGCAGGCGTCCGATGGCGGAGAATTGCGCTGGGTGCTCGGAAATCGGGCACTCGATCCAGTAGAGCCCCACGTCGCGCAGCGTTCGCATCAACGCTTCCGCGCGCCCCGCGTCGAAGCGCCAGTGACAGTCCACCATCAAGCTCCGATGGTTCCCGATCGCGGCGCGCACCGCGCGAATGCGATCGACTCCGCGCGCGATGCGATCGTCGATCGGCGTCGACGCGGCGTCGACCGACACGACGCCGTCGAAGGGCGCGATCTTGACATTGCGGTAGCCCGCATCGACCGCGGCACGCGCCGCCTGCGCAAAGCCCTCCGGCGAGCGCTCGGCGATCCCGCGATTGATGTTCGCGTACGCGGGTACCGCAGCGCGAGACTCGGCGCGAAGCATCGCGTGCAGCGGCCGACCGGCGCGCTGCGCCTCGATGTCGGTGATGGCCTGCTCGGCCGCGCTCCGCGCCGCATGCATCACGGTGCCGCCGGGCGAATGCAGCACGATGGCGAGCGCACCGAGGGCAGTCTGCGTCGAGCGACCAACCAAGTCGCCGCGCAGCATTTCGACCGCGGCGATAAGCATCGGCTCCCAGCTATTGAGCGAGCACTCGCCCCAGCCGCTTTCACCGGCGTCGGTGCGGATGCGCAGGAACGTCCAGTGTGTCTTGGGCGAGACGTTGACGCAGAACGCTTCGACCGCTGCGATGGTCGACATCGGCGTCTTTAGCGGCGCGAGCGTCCGCCGCTCAATCGACCTTGATGCCGACGGTGCGCGCCAGCGGCGTCCACTTGGCGATGTCCTTGCCGATGACCGCCGCGAACTCTTCAGGCGTGCTGCCCACCGGCTCGGCACCCAGCGCCAGCAGCCGCTCGCGTATCTCGGGAGTGCGCGCGATCTTGCCGATCTCGACCGCCAATCGCGTCACGATTTCCTTGGAGGTCGCCGACGGCGCTAGGATCCCGAACCACGCCACCGTCTCGAACCCGGGCACACCCGATTCGATCACCGTCGGAACGTCGGGCAGCAAGGGCGAGCGCGCCCGCGTCGTCACCGCCAACGCGCGCACTTTCCCCGCCTTCACCAGCGACACCGCCGGCGGGAGATTGACGAACATGCCCGCGACCTGGCCCGACACGACGTCGGTGAGCGCCGGCGACGAGCCTTTGTACGGGATGTGCACGATGTCCACGCCCGTCATCGACTTGAACAGCTCCATCGACATGTGCGCGCTGCTGCCGTTGCCTCCCGATGCATAGCTGAGCTTCCCGGGACGCGACTTGGCGTAGGCGATGAAATCCTGCACGTTCTTCGCGGGAATCTCCGGATTGACGACGAGGATGTTCGGCGAAACCGCCACCTGGGATACCGCGACGAAATCGCGCTGGATGTCGTAGGGGAGCTTCGCGTACACCGCGGCATTGATCCCGTGCGAGCCGGCGTTGCCGATGATCAGCGTATAGCCGTCCGGCGCGGCCTTGGCGACGATGTCCGATCCCACCACGCCACCCGCGCCGGGATGGTTCTCGACGAAGACCTGCGTCCCCAGCGCGGATGAAAGCCGCTCGGCCAAGAGGCGCGCGATGACGTCGGGTGCGTCTCCGGGCGTGCTCGGAGCGACGATGCGGATCGGCCGGGTTGGATAGGGATCCGCCGCGTGCGCGAGCGCGCTGGTCAGCGCGCATAGCGCCAGCACGAGCCGCGCGCCTGTGCCGCAACCCGGGCGCCAACCCGAACGGCCGTGGCGCTGTCCGAGGCAGCGCGCCAAACCGCGGGTTACTGGCATCGCGACGTGCATCATCAATCGACCTTCGCGCCGGACTTCTTCACCACGTCGGACCACTTGATCACCTCGGTCTTTACGTACGCGCCGAACTGCTCGGAGGTGTCCCCCACCGGCTCGGCGCCGAGCGCGGTCAGCTTCTCGCGCACGTCGGGCATGTTGATGATCTTGACGATTTCGGTATTAAGCCGTCGCACGATCTCGGGTGGCGTGCCGGCGGGTGCGAAAACGCCCTGCCACGAACCCACCTCGAAGCCGGCCAATCCCGATTCCGCGAGCGTCGGCACGTCGGGCGCGGCCGCCGAACGCTTCGCGGTGGTCACCGCCAGCGCGCGAAGCTTGCCGGCCTTGGCCAGCGGCAGCGCTGTGGTGATGTTGTCGAAGGTCATCGATACCTGCCCGCCGACGACGTCCTGCAGCGCCGGCGGGCTGCCCTTGTAGGGAATGTGCTGCATGTCGACGCCGGCCATCGTCTTGAAGAGCTCGCCCGACAGATGCT
>JBDTZQ010000215.1:0-3012 GCA_040005035.1 Betaproteobacteria bacterium
GCGCGCGTGGCTGGCGATGCACGACATCTACGGCGCGATCGGCGAGCATCCTGCCCTCATCGCCGCATTCACCCGCGCGCTCGAAGCGCTGGCGCGCGATGGCGCCGCACGCGCATTGGCACGCTACGCCGGCTGATGTTCCTCGGCATCGACCTCGGTACGTCGTCGCTCAAGGCCGTCGTCATCGACGAGCAAGGCGCGCTGGTCGGCGAGGCCTCGTCGCCGCTCGAGCGCAGCGCGCCGCGGCCGCGCTGGTCGGAACAGGATCCGCAGGCGTGGTGGCGTGCGGCGCAGGAAGCCGTCAGGGCGCTGCCGACTGAGGTTCGGGCGGGCGTCAGGGGCGTCGGGCTTGCCGGGCAAATGCATGGCGCGGTGCTGCTCGACGATGCGCAGGCTGTCATCCGTCCCGCGATCTTATGGAATGACGGCCGCGCCGCCGACGCCGGCGCGACCTTCGAGCGCCGCGAGCCCGCGAGCCGGCAGATCGCGGCCAACCTCGCGATGCCGGGCTTCACCGCTCCCAAGCTCATCTGGGTCGCCGAGCACGAGCCGGAAGTTTTTCGCCGCATCGCGTGCGTGCTGCTGCCCAAGGATTGGCTGCGCTTCAAGCTGACCGGCGACTGGGTCAGCGAGCCCTCGGACGCGTCGGGCACGCTATGGCTGGATGTCGCCGCGCGGCGATGGTCGGAGCGACTGCTCGCCGCCTCCGGCCTGACGCCCGCGCAGATGCCCAGGCTCGTCGAGGGCTGCGAGATCTCGGCAACGCTGACCCGCGAAGCCGCGGCCGCTTTGGGACTTCGCCCGGGAATAGCCGTCGCCGGCGGCGGCAGCGACAATGCCGCCGGGGCCGCGGGCATCGGCGTAGTCGAGGATGGGGACGCTCTGCTATCGCTCGGCACGTCGGGCGTGATCTTCGTCGCCGACTCGGCGCTGCGCGCCGATCCTGAGCGCGCCGTGCATGCCTTCTGCCACTGCGTGCCGCAGCGATGGCATCGAATGGCGGTGAGCCTGTCCTGCACGGCGACGATCGCTTTCGCGGCACGGCTCGGAGGCTATGCCGACGAAGCGGCACTGCTGCGCGAAGTCGCCGCTGCGCGCGCGCCGCATCCGGCGCGCCTGGTGATGCTGCCGTATCTCAACGGCGAGCGCACCCCGCACAACGACGCCGCGGCGTGCGGGGTGGTGTTCGGTCTCGACGCGAGCACGACGCGCACCGATATCGGGCGCGCCGCGCTGGAGGGCGTGGCCTTCGCCCTCGCCGACGGGCTGGACGCGCTCGCGGCGCGCGGGAGCCGCGTGCGCACCCTCGCGGTCATCGGCGGTGGTTCGCGCTCCGCCCTTTGGGGCCGCATCCTCGCGGCCGCGCTCGACTGCACACTGACCTACCCCGAGCGCGGCGACGTCGGTCCGGCGCTGGGCGCCGCTCGCCTTGCGCGCATGGCGGTTGACGGCATCGATACACGCGTCGCGCTGGCGAAGCCGGCCACGACCGCTACTATCGCGCCCGATCCCGCGCTTGCCGACGAGCTGGCGGGCCGGCGCGAGCTTTTCCGCGCGCTTTATCGCGATCTCGCCGATCGCTTCGCGGTCAGCGCAGGCGACAATCTCGTCGACGCCGCGGCCTGATCCTCGCCTCTCGTCGACCACACCATGGCCAGCGTCGCACTCAAGCGCATCGCCAAGTCCTTCGGAGCGACCGAAGTGCTGTCGGGCATCGACCTCGACGTCGCCGACGGCGAGTTCGTCACCCTCGTCGGTCCCTCGGGCTGCGGCAAGTCGACGCTGATCCGCATCATCGCCGGGCTGGAGCCGCAGTCGTCCGGTAGCGTCGAGATCGCCGGCCGCGCGATCGATCATCTACGACCGCACGAGCGCCGCGTCGCCATGGTGTTTCAAAGCTACGCGCTGTATCCGCACATGAGCGCGGCGCGCAACATCGCGCTGCCGCTGACCATGCAGAGGCTCGCGCTGTGGGAGCGCCTGCCACTGATCGGGCGCCTGTCGCCGCGCCGCGCGCGCGTAATGAATGAAATCATGGACGAGGTGCGTGCCGTCGCGGCGCAACTGCAGATCGAGCCGCTGCTGGGGCGCAAGCCGTCGCAGCTCTCCGGCGGCCAGCGCCAGCGCGTGGCGCTCGGGCGCGCGATGGTGCGTCACCCGGACGTGTTCCTCATGGACGAGCCGCTGTCGAATCTCGACGCCAAGCTGCGCGTGCACATGCGCAGCGAGCTCGCCGAGCTGCACGCCCGCCTGGGATCGACCTTCGTCTACGTGACGCACGACCAGATCGAAGCGATGACGATGTCCGACCGCGTCGCGATGATGGACACGGGCAGGATCCTGCAGCTGGGCACGCCCGACGAGCTGTACGCACGGCCTGCTAATCTCAAGGTCGCGCAATTCATCGGCAGCCCGGCGATCAACGTGCTTCCGGCGACCATCGGCGAAGACGGCGTGGTCGAGATCGCCGGCCGCGGCGCGCCGCTTCGGGCGGCGCTTCCGGCCGGCAGCGCGGCGAGCGTCGGCGTGCGGCCCGAATCCGTCGTACCGCGGCGGGGCGCGCGCGGCGCCGGTGACGTCGTGCTCGCGGCGCGCCTGCGGCGAAGCGAGAACCTGGGGTCCGAGCGCCTGCTGCACTTCGACGTCGTCGGCTGGGACGGAGGGGTGATGACGAGCCGGGTCCCGGCAGACCAGGCGACGGTCGCGACGGTTGGAGATGGCGAAGTCGAGCTCACCTTTCCGGCATCCGCTTGCCACGTCTTCGATGCGTCGGGAGCGCGGGCGCGCGTGATCGACGCCGCGGGCACGGCCCCGCCGCCGTTCAGCGCCCGGCCGATGCCATGATCCGGCGCACCCTCCCCGCGCCCGCCACGGCCGCGCTCGCTTCTTCCGCCGAGCCGCCCGAAGCGGTGCGGCGCGCCATGCGCCGCCGTGGGCTCGTCGAGCAAATCACCGGCGCGGGATTCGCGCTGCCGGCGGGGCTGCTGCTGCTCTTGACCAGCCTGGCGCCGC
>JBDTZQ010000018.1:0-31810 GCA_040005035.1 Betaproteobacteria bacterium
AGCCCAACAGCATCGGGCGCGGCGAGCGCTACGACGGCATCGGCAAGGCCTTCGGACGTGCGCGCCCTGCGACCGGCTTCACGCTCGACCTGCGGCAGCTCGCCGCGCTCGCAACGCGCACAACCTAGTCGCGTCACGGGGAACCGTCATGGGCAAGAACGTCGTGGTCATCGGCACGCAGTGGGGTGACGAAGGCAAGGGCAAGGTCGTCGACTGGCTGACCGAGCATGCGCAAGGGGTGGTGCGCTTCCAGGGCGGACACAACGCGGGCCACACGCTGGTCATCGGCGACAAGAAGACGGTGCTCAGGCTCATTCCCTCGGGCATCCTGCGCTCGCACGTGCGCGCCTACATCGGCAACGGCGTCGTGCTGTCGCCTTCCGCGCTGATGCAGGAGATCGGCGAGCTCGAGCGCGCCGGCATCGACGTGCGCTCGCGCCTGTCGATCTCTCCGGCGTGCCCGCTGGTGCTGCCTTCGCACGTCGCGCTCGACCAGGCGCGCGAGAGTTCGATGGGCGACGACAAGATCGGCACCACGGGACTTGGCATCGGTCCCGCGTACGAGGACAAGATCGCGCGACGCGCGGTGCGCGTCCAGGACCTGTTCTACGCCGACCGCCTGTCGGCCAAGCTCGAGCCGCTGCTCGACTATCACAACTTCATACTCACGCAGTACTACCACGTGGCATCGGTGTCGCTGAGGGCCACGCTCGATGCGACGCTGGCGCTCAGCAGCCAGCTCGAGCCGATGGTCGCCGACGTCGCCGCGATGCTGCAGGAAGCGCGCCGACGCGGCGATTCGCTGCTGTTCGAAGGCGCGCAAGGCGCGCTGCTCGACATCGATCACGGCACGTATCCGTACGTCACCTCGTCGAACTGCCTCGCCGGCGCAGCCGCTCCCGGCGCCGGCATCGGCCCGCAGCTTCTCGACTACGTGCTCGGCATCGTCAAGGCATACACCACGCGCGTGGGCACGGGGCCGTTCCCAACCGAGCTCAGCGACGCGACCGGCGCCGGGCTCGCCAAGCGCGGCAACGAGTTCGGATCGGTGACGGGGCGTCCGCGTCGCTGCGGCTGGCTTGACATCCCCGCGCTCAAGCGCTCGCTGCAGCTCAATGGAGTCGACGGCCTGTGCATTACCAAGCTCGACGTGCTCGACGGCATGGACACGATACGCATCTGCACACGCTACGATAGAGCCACCAGCGGCGCGCGCGGCCCCGCAAGCACGATTGCGCTGCTGCCTTCGGGTGCCGATGCGGTCGCCGAATGCAAGCCGGTCTACGAAGACATGTCGGGATGGAGCGAAAGCACATTCGGCGTGGACTCCTTCGACGCGCTGCCGGCGAACGCACGCGCGTACCTGCGCCGGATAGAGATGCTGACCGGCGTGCCGATCGCCATGGTATCGACGGGTCCCGAGCGCGACGAGACGATCCTGGTGCACCACCCCTTTCACTGATCGACACGGAAGCCCCGACCATGAGCCTGCACGTCAGCTGGGATGAGTACAACACGCTGATCGAGCGCCTCGCGCTCAAGGTTCACGAGTCAGGCTGGCCGTTCAACCAGGTGATCTGCATCGCGCGCGGCGGACTGCGCGTCGGCGACGTCCTGTCGCGCATCTACGAGCTGCCGCTGGCGATCCTGTCGACGCACTCTTACACCGCGGAAGGCGGCACGGTGCGCGGCCAGCTCATCATCGCCGAGCACATGACGATGACCGCGCCGCGGCTGGGCGACCGCATCCTACTGGTCGACGACATGGTCGATTCGGGGCATACCCTGGAGGCGGTGCACCGCGAGCTGCCGCTGCGCTTTCCGCACATCAGCGACATCCGCACCGCGGTGGTCTGGTACAAGCAGTGCTCGGTGTTCAAGCCCGACTACTATGTGTCGTACCTGCCGGACAACCCGTGGATCCACCAGCCGTTCGAGGTTTACGACACGCTGCGGCCTGAAGGACTCAGGGCGCGGCTAACCTAAGCTTGAATCTCGCCATGAGCATCGAGTCAACGATTCCTTCGACCACGGCAGGCGCACCGGCGCACGATGGCGCCGGCGACAACACCAAGGCGAACCGCTACGTCGCGCGCATTCTCCAGCAGCATCTGGCGGAGGACCCGTCGGCCCGTTACTGGATAGGCCGCGGCAGCGCGGTCTTCGTCGATATTTCCGGATTCACCAACCTCTCCGAGCGTCTCGCGCGCAAAGGGCGCGAGGGTGCGGAGCAAATCGCCGATGCGATCGGCGGCAGCTTCGAATCCATTCTTCAGGTCGCCTATGACAATGGCGGTAGCCTGCTCAAATTCGGAGGCGATGCGCTCCTGCTCTGGTTTGGAATCGAGGGGCACGTCGAGCGCGCCTGCCGGGCCGCGCTGCTGATGCGACAAGTGCTGCGCGATGTCGGACGCATCGAGGTGCCGGGCGCGAAGGTCACGCTGCGGATGGCGCAGGGCATCCATTCGGGAGAGTTCCACTTTTTCGCGGTCGGGACCTCGCACATCGAGCTGCTGCCCACCGGACCCGGCTGGAGCCGCCTGGTCGCGATCGAACAGGCGGCGACCGCCGGCGAAATCCTGCTGAGCAGCGAAATGGCCGCGCTGCTGCCTGCGCGCTGCCTGGGATCGAGCAAAGGTCCGGGCGTGCTGCTTCGACGCGAGCCGCCCGGCGCCGTCGACAAGCTGCCGCTTCGGCCACGTCCGCCCATGCCCTACGAAACCGTCGCACAATGTCTTTCGCCGGCCATCCGCGCACATTTGCATCATGGCGGCGGCGCCTCCGAGCACCGCGCGGTGACGGTCGCGTTCATTCGATTCGAGCGCACCGATGCAATGATCGAGAGCAAAGGCCCCGAGATCGCCGCGGCCGCGCTGCATCATCTGGTCGGCGCCGTCGCGGCCGCGGCCGACGCTCACGAGGTCGCCTTCCTGGGTTCCGACGTCGACGCCGACGGCGGCAAGCTGATCCTGGCCGCAGGCGCACCCAAAGTGATGGGTGACGACGAGGAGCGCATGCTGCTCGCACTGCGCAGCATCGCCGACGCGGACTTGCCGATGCCCATCCGAATCGGGGTGCATCGCGGATCGGTATTCGCCGGCGACATCGGCGCGGTGTACCGGCGCACTTACACGGTGATGGGCGACGCGGTGAATCTGGCGGCGCGCCTGATGGCGCAGGCTGCGCCGGGTCAGATCTACGGCACGGGGTCGACGCTGGACCGTTCCGACACCATGTTCGAGACCACCGAGCTGCCGTCGATCAGCCTCAAGGGGAAAGCGCAGCCGGTGCAAGCGTGGGCTATCGGCCGCGCCAAGGGATCGCGTACGCGCCAGGCCAGCCAGGATCTCCTGCCTCTGATCGGACGGGATGCGGAGATGGCGATCATCCGCGAGGCGTTCGTCGCCGCGCGCGGCGCCGCCGGGCGCCTGATCGAAATCACCGGCGAGGCCGGCGCAGGCAAGACGCGCCTGATGCAGGCGCTCGAGGAGGAAGCGCACGACATGCGCAAACAGCACGCGGTGTGTGAAGCCTACACTGCATCCAAGCCCTATGCGGTATGGAGCGAGCTGCTTCGGGAGCTCATGGAATTCGGACGTGATGACCCGGACGCGGTCGTCGCCCAGCTCCTTCGGGAGACCGTCGCGGAGAAGACTCCCGATCTCATCGCGTGGCTGCCGCTGATCGGGATCGCGTTCGGCCTCGAGATCGCGCCGACACCCGAAGTCGAGATGCTCGCCGAGAAGAATCGCCGCCCCAAGCTGCACGAAGTCGTGGACCAGTTCATGGGTGCGATGATCGCGGGCCCGACGCTGATCGAGATAGAGAACGCGCACCACATGGATGGCGCGTCGGCGGAACTGCTCGCGTACGTGTGCGCACAGCTGGGGCGGCGCCCATGGCTGATCGGCGTGGCGCAGCGCGACGCCGGCTCGCGCTTCGCCGCGCCCGCGACACCAACGGTGCTGCGCATCAAGCTCGAGCCGCTCGCCGCGAATGATGCATTGCGGATGACGCAGCTCGCCACGGTCGAGCATCCTTTGCCGGGCCACGTCCTTCGCGTGGTGGCGCAGCGCTCCGGAGGCAATCCGCAGTTTCTGCGCGACTTGCTGCGCGTGGCAATCGAGTCCGGCGGTGTCGGCGGCCTTCCGGATTCGGCCGAAGCCGCGGCGATGGCGCGCATCGACGCATTGGCACCCGAAGACCGCCACCTGGTGCGGCGCGCCGCCGTGTTCGGGCTGGCGTTCCATCCGCGCATGCTTTCCTGGGTGGAGGAAGAAGCCGACGCCTCGCCTCCGGGACCGGCGGTATGGGAGAGGCTCGGTGAATTCTTCGACGAGGAGCCGGACGGCTATCTGCGCTTTCGCCGGTCGCTGCTGCGCGACACGGCGTACGAAGGACTGCCGTACAAGCTGCGCCGCCGGCTGCATGGCATGGTGGCGACGCGCTTCGAAAAGGAGCTCGAGCGCCCTGAGGATGCCGCCGACATCCTGTCTTTGCATTATTTCGTGGCGGGTGAATATCGTCCGGCGTGGCAATACTCATCGGTGGCAGCGCGACGCGCCCAGGGCGCGTACGCGTACGTCGAGGCCGCGGACATGTATTCGCGAGCGCTCGACGCGGGACGCCGGCTAGCCGACGTCCGCGAGCAGGAGCTAGCCACGATGAGCGAAGCGCTGGGCGATTGCTGGTTGCAGGCCAGCGAATTCGACAAGGCGTCCGAGACATATACGGCGGCCCGGCGCATGAATATCGACAGCGACCGGCTGATGGATTCGAGGCTGCTGCTCAAGCACTCGCGCGTCGAAGAAAAGCTCGGCAGGTATCCTGGCGCGCTGCGCTGGGCATCGCGCGCGCGCAAGGCACTCGACGGTCGCGACGATGCGAACGCGCTGCGCCAGATCGCACGCACCAGCGCCTGGCAAGCGACGGTGCTCCAGCTCGAGGGCAAGTCGCGCGAAGCCGTTCGCTGGGCGGAGCAGGCGCTGACGGAGGCCAGGCAGGTCGACGACGCGGAAGCCCAAGGCGCTGCGCACGTCGTGCTCGGGTGGGCGTGCGGCGTCCAGGGAACGGCAGGCGCCGAAGAAAACTGGCAGCTCGCGCTGGAAGCGTTCCAGCGCTCCGGCAACCTGGCGCGCCAGCCCGCCCTGCTCACCAATCTCGGGCTTGCGTGCCAGTGGGAAGGCCGCTGGGACGAGGCGTTGGCCTATTACGAGCGCGGCCGCGACGAAAATCTCAAGATCGGAAACAACGTCAATTCCACCATTGCGCGGCTCAACATCGCCGAGATCCTGGTCGATCGGGGCGAATGGATCGAAGCCGAAGCGCTGCTCCGCGAGACGCTCCCCTTCTGGCAGGCCGCCCGCTACCGCTATTTTCTGGGTGCGTGTCTTTCGCTGCTGGCGAGAGTGTCGCTTCGCGTCGGTCGCGTCGAGGAAGCGCTCCACCGCTTCGAGGACGCGAAGGCGAATTTCCTCAAGATCGGCGCCGCCGACGAGATTCCGTCGCTCGATGCGCGCATCGCCGAGTGCCACTTGTACGCCGGAACGCTCGACCAGGCGCTGGCTTTGGCGACGGGCATGATGTCACGCACATCTTCGAAAACGGTGGCCAAGCTGGTGCCACTGCTCGAGCGCGTGCGCTCGCTCGCGCTGCTCGGACGCGGCGATATCGAAGGCGCTCGCGGCGCGGCCACGGCGAGCCTCGCCGCAGCGCGCACGCGCAAGGACCGCTTCGAATCCGCGCTTACGATGCTCGTGCAGATCGAGATCGACCGCACCGCCGGAATAACACCGGCGCCCTCGCTCGAGCAAGAATGCCACGCGCTGCTCGAGCAGTTCAAGGTGCGCGCCGTGCCGGCGCTGCCGAGCCTCGCCGTCTAGCTGAGTCCGGCGTTCCATGCAAAGCGGCCCCGAGGGGCCGCTTTGCACTTACTGCAAGATAGCTCCGGTCAGTCGAACGAGACCCAGCCGTCGCCGATGTCGACGATGGTGCTGAAGTACCGAATCTTGAGGTTGCCGGTAACGGGGTCCAGTCCAGACGGAATCCACTCCTGATCCGCGACGCACATGTGAGCCTGCTTGCCACGATAGTTCGGATAAGCGTTCGTATCCGGGTAAATCGGCATCAGCGTGTACATCACGTGGTCGAGGTATACCGGGTTGTACTGAGTCGTTCCCCCTTGGGCGCGCACTACCGTCAGTGTGTATCGACTGCCGCTCGACACAGCGCTCACCGCCGTTACCTGCATGCGCTCGCCCCCAATGACGATGGGGAAATTCGCCGCACTGTCGGTTACCGGCAACGCATAGGACTCGCCGGCTACATTGCTCGCGACGTCGATAACGATGTGCGTCGCGTCCGTAAGGCTGTAAAACTTTCCGTAGGGCGCTGGCAAGCCGTAGGGCTGCGTCGTGGTAACGGGCCCAAGGCAGGCCAGCGCGAGCTCGTACTGACTGGGTGTCGGATTGCTGGCCCACGAGACTTTGAGCTGCTTATTGGGCCACTGGCCTGGATTTTGTGACAAAGATGGCGCCGACAGCGGGGCCGGGTCCCAGTTGATGGTGTACGAAAATGCCCCGTTCGGCTGGGAACCGGTGTCCCACGCAAAATGGTTGGACTGAGATGGATTGCTGTCCAGGAAGGTGTTGGCGTAGGCGACATTCGTGCAGCCGGAAGAGCCGTAGTAGATGCCGTAATTGTTAAACAGGCCACGAATGCCAAAGACGGTGCCCGGATCCGTAGTGTTGGCGCCTGAGGTAAAACTGCCCCCGCAAGCCAGAATGCCGTCGCAATGCGACGACAATTGCATCTGCGCGCCCACTGGATCGAAAGGGGTGCCCTGCGGAAACGCATTGCCGGTATTGGCGGCCACCACCCACGTCGTATTGGCGCAGGGGGCGTTGCTTGGGGTGATGGTTATTGGTAGCGTAAAGGCACGATTTCCGGCGGTCGGGATTCCCGGAAAATTCGTGATGACGCAGACGCCGCCCGTCAACGTTCCGGTTCCAAGCGAGTTAGCCGCACAATTTGCCGCTGAGATGCTCACGTTGCCGGCGCCGACCCCGATCGAAAGAGAGTTGATCGTCGAATTTCCGTTAGGCGGTGACGCGTTATAGAAGGTGACAGATACAGGCGACGAGGTGATGAATGTTGGAAAGACGGCGTAGAACAATTTTTGCGGTGCAGCCCCAATGGGACCCGAAAATGCCGCCAGCATCAGCATGATCACTGATCCGATTGCACTGCGCAGAGCATTATTCATAGCTGAATCCTCATCAAGAATTACTGGCGGACGTCGGGAGTCGCACGATTCATCGCCGGACATGGTAGTCCGTTGACGAGCCTCCGTGCAATAAAGATATTGAGCACGGGGCGTGTGGCTCCTGCCCCTAGTAAATTACGTTGTCATATTTGCCTATGAACCCGGTATTGTGCGTTGTGCGAACTGCGACGCGTTCGTGAGAATGTCCACTACAGCTTCCGCGCAATAGTTGTTGCCTGCCCCAAGGCGAGCCTGCACGTCAGCTGGGACGAGTACAACACGCTGATAGAGCGCCTCGCGCTCAAGGTTCACGAGTCCGGCTGGCCGTTCAACCAGGTGATCTGCATCGCGCGGCGGACTGCGCATCCTACTGGTCGACGACACGGTCGATTCGGGGCATACCCTGGAGGCGGTGCACCGTGAGCTGCCACTGCGCTTTCCGCACATCAGCGACATCCGCACCGCGGTGGTCTGGTACAAGCAGTGCTCGGTGTTCAAGCCCGACTACTATGTGTCGTACCTGCCGGACAACCCGTGGATCCACCAGCCGTTCGAGGTTTACGACACGCTACGGCCCAAAGGACTCAAGGCGCGCCTGGCTTGAGCACGAGTCTAGTGGCGGCGTAGCGCAGGCACTTTCGAGCGGCATCGGTCCACTACAAACGTAGCCCACCTGGGCCGGATCACCGCATCTGGAGCCCACGCGCAGCGCTTATCGCGGCGGTCCGGGGATCGGTTTCCATCCGTAGTCGCGTCCGCTCGCGTCGATATCGCGCTCGAGCGCGACCAGCATTCCCGCGAGGCCATCCAGGCGCCATCGCTCGCGCAGATGGCGCGCCTCGAGAGATCCCAGGCCAGCGG
The DNA here is from genome assembly GCA_040005035.1 of Betaproteobacteria bacterium. Lineage (GTDB taxonomy): Bacteria > Pseudomonadota > Gammaproteobacteria > Burkholderiales > Casimicrobiaceae > PALSA-1003. Next base: position 8,126 of record JBDTZQ010000018.1, read on the forward strand.
CAGAGCGTCTTCGCGACGCCAGCGCCGCGACGATTCGCGCAGCTACCGCAAAGGCAGGTACCCGGCGGATCTCGATTGAGTCGAAGCGAAACCGCAACAACCGGTCCGCAGGATCCAATCTTATTTGCGCAATGGACTCCGGCGCACGGAAGTAGGCTTTTCCGCCAAAAGCTACATCGACGGACAACTGTATGGATGTCGCTTCGGAAAATCCAGCGCCGTAGTCGATGTAGAGTTTCGGCGACAACTGGTCCAGTCCGCAAACCCCGTTCAGCGTCACCGAGTACCAGCCTTTCGGCCACGCCCAGGGCACGGCAAGGTCGTCAGGCGCGAGCGTGAACCACGGATCGACATCGGTTGCCTGATATTCGTTGACTGCCAGCGCTTCGAGTTGATGATGGGCGATGTGGCGGATTGGCGGGATGTAAAGCCCGCTATTGAATAGCACCCTGCGCAGGAATCCCCACGTCGTCGGCGCGTCGGTCGCGACATGGCTCCGATGCCTTGCCGCGAAGCGCATTCTCGAGCGCAACCACGACTCGAGCCGCTCGCGCACCAGCTCGTCGCGCGCCGAGCCTGAACGATCTCCCTGCACGCTGCCTTCGGAAGCCTGCGAAAGCGTGTGGAACAACTGCTCGGCAAGCGATCCGATCGCCCCGGTCATCGGTGGCAGGTCGCGGTGATGCCGTTGCGCCGGTTGCAGGAAGCGTGAAATTGCCTCATCCGCCGGCTTGGCAGAGACTCCCATAGCCGACAGCCATTCAAGCAGGCGGCGCGACGTCGCGCTGGAATCATCGAGCAACCGGTCATAGCGGAGCACGATCCTTTCGACGGGAATCGCTTCCGCTTCCAGCGTATGGCTGATCCACAACGCCGCGCATCGCTCTGGCGAGATGCGGTCGCGCGCCGTCAACGACGCCGTAACTTCCGCAGGCGCCCGCACCAGATGGGCGGCGACGACCCGAACTCCGGCAGCCGAGCATATGCGCAGCCAGAAAGGCCATAGCCTGCAGATGCGCGGATCCTTGAGCGCGAAGGCAGGAACACCCGCGAAATTCTCTTCGATGGTCGCCGTCGCCTCGTCGAACATGGCTTGCGGAATCCGCTCCAGCCACGACGACGGAAGATCGTTCGGCGAATCCCACTCGAGGCCTATCAGTTCGAAAATTCTCCGGTTGATCGCGACTGCTGACGCCAGTTCCCAGAATCCCGTTTCGTTGTTGTCCGGGTGGGGCGGGATCAAAGGTTCGCCGAGGGGCAGGCCGAGCAAATTCAGGACCCGGGTCAGCGATGAAGTGCCGCTGCGATGCATCCCCAATACGAGAACGCACGTGCGCGCGGGCTGCGGAGACGCCGAAGACAGTGTGTTCTCCTTGCTGGACCGATGCTGAATGGTCAAATTCTAGCCGAAACACCCGGGCGACCACTTTTCGCGCGGATCTCGATCTACCCAGGCTTGCGGCAAATGACCAGGTCCTGGAAATCGCAAATGCCCTTGGTCACGACCGTCTCGATGTCGAACCATTGCCGCCAGGTTGCCTCGATGTAGGCGGAGGTCTGGAACGAGCTCTGATAGAACTCCGGCAGGCCCTCGGTGCCGCCGCGCAGGAGATACAGAAATCCGTGGCGCTCGAGTTCGGTGCGGTCTTCGATGGAGACTTGTGGCAATTCCTGCTCGCCGAGCGTGGTCAGGAAGAGGTAGCTGCCCGGCTTCGCGACTCGCCGCAGCTCCTCTAGCCAGGAAGACTGCATCGCCTCCGGCAGATGGGTGAAAACCGAGATCGAATAGATGAGGTCGAAACTATCGGCGCCAAAAGCCAGTTTCGGGAATGCCGCATTCACCGCGAAGTCGGCGACATGGCCCAGATTGCCACGACACCAGTCGATCGCCTCACGGTCAATATCGGTACCGTAGAACGCACCGGGGGACACCTGTCGAAAGTACGCCATTACCCGGGCGCAGCCGCAGCCGAAATCGAGGAGCTTGCTTGAATCGACGAGGGCTACACGGTCTCGAATCGCCGCATGGAGATCGTCGGAGATCCGTTTGCCGACGATCTGGAAGCTCGCCGGGTCCCCCGCGCCATGCACCCGGGTGCGGAGCGCTTTCGGCGGCATGCGCCCGGGGAACCGGCACTCGGTTGGTGTTTCCGCAGGGCGTCCGGTGCGGCCTTCGCCCTGCCCGTGCGTCAGATAGTGCTCCAGGCCGGAGGCGAAGAGCCCGCGTTCCACGGCCTCGAGGACGTCCGGATACTCGTCGAGATAAAACGTCTCGTCAAAGGCGACGGGTAGAGTTGGTCCTTGCATCGCGCACTAGCAGTGTCGTCATTCCGATCCATAGGAGACGCGATACGATCCGGTCTTGCCCCAGGCGGATGAAGGAGAAGCGGCGCTCGCCGGCTTGCTGTTGCGCATGGCGCAAACCGACTGACCCATTGCCGAGCGCTTCTGCGCACGGTGACCGTCGTCGAAGTCGATGGGACGCGACAGTTCGACGAATGGGTCGTGCGCGCCGCGAACCTCGATGACGGTCAAGTCGGTGTGCGCGGCCCACGCCTTGATCACATCGCGCCCGATGAACGTGTTGAGGTGGTCGTTGTCGCGTCCATCACGAATGTTTTTGTAGGTGTTCTCGAAGGTTTGCCAGTTGTCCTCGAATTCGAGGAAGGAAAACACGACGACGCCGCCGGGCTTCACGACGCGTTGCGCCTCGAGCAGGTAGCAATACGACTCCTCGTGCAGCAGGTGCGTGAACACCGAGAAGAAGCAGGCGAAGTCGGCGCAGTCGTCTGGGAAGGGAATGCGGACGTCATCGACCTCGGCGAATTGCCATGTCGCAGGGCAGCCCTCCTTGGCATAGTCGAGGAACTCGGGCACGACGTCGGTCGCGAGCACGCGTCCCGTCTTGAGATAAGGGATCAGCGCCTGCGCGAGGCGTCCTGATCCACATCCGACGTCGACCAGCGTGTGGTGAGTTTCCAGGCCGTATCCGATCAATGCCTGCTTTTCGATCTCGCCGAACGCCTCGTAGTTCCCCCCCACTGCGCGAGACATCGCCTCGTCGATGGGAAACTGGGCCATGAGCTCCCTGACAAGCCGGCGATAGTCGTCGATGAAGTGGAATTTGGTCTTTGCCATTGGCTCTATCCCTTCGCCCTGGAGCGGGTGGAAATGTTGTAGGGCAAAAATCCGCCGAGCCCGCGCGCGCGCGCGTGCGCAAAGAAGCGGCGCGCGCTCCGCGCCTCTTTGAGCAGCGGGTGGCTGCCGATATCCGCGAAGAATCGGGACTGCAGCTGCTCGATCTCCAGGCAGCCTAAAAGCCTCCGGCTGGAAAAGGTGTTGGCTCGATGCAGTCGATAAAGATACAAGGGTTCATCAATGAACAGAAGCGGTGTCCGGTAACTCGCAGCCATGACGAAATCCCAGTCGTGACATATGCGCATCGCGCAGAATCCCCCGATCTCGTGCAGTAGATTCTGCCTGAACACGAAATTTCCAGTGGAAATGGCGATGTTTGTCACTATGAATCCGTAAAGCGGGTCCGGTGCGCCGGTGCCGGAAGCGATCGCCGCCCGAAGCTCGGCCACGTAATAATCCTCATCGCCGATTTCTCCGCCATCCTCATCGATAAAACACGTGTTCGAAAACGCAAACGCCGCCTCGTCCGCCTTCATCTCGGCGAGCATCAGCTCTAGCCGATGCGCCGCGTACAGGTCATCGGAATTGATCAGAGCGAGGTACTCGCCGGCTGCGAGTGAGAGGCCATGGTTCAAAGCCTCGTGCGCGCCGGCGTTCTGCTGGTGAACTACGGTGATGCGGCGGCTTTTGCAGCGCACGGCATATTCGTCAAGCAAGGCACCTGTTGAATCGGTCGATCCGTCGTCGACGACGATCACCTCGAGATTGTCGTGACTTTGCGTTACGACGGAATCAAGTGCCGGAATGACGTACCGCTCGTGATTATAAGCAGGCATCACCACGGACACGCGAGAGCCCGCGCCGGATGGATCGAACGAAGATCGAACGATGCGCGATGCGGCGCCTGCGGATGTGCCGTTGCTCCGCCTCAGCGCGCTCCAGGTCGGGCGCTCCGGTGGTACGGCGCGCGCCGTCTGCATCGCGCTGCGGAACGCCTCGAGATACTGGCGCCCATAACGCAGGTCCGGCTCGAGGTGACACCCCAGGTTCCATTCGTTCCAGGAGCGGATGAAAACGACGCGCTCCTCGCCGGCAAAACGCAACCAGGTCCGCTGGATGGCACGCTCGGTCCACTGCGCGAACAGCTCCGGGGTAGACCCCACGAATGTCATCGCGGAATCCTGATTGCACGCGGTCTCATCCCACGCCGGCATGACCGTCTGGAACAATTTGTGTGCGGGACGTAACGCCGCCAGCGACTGCGCCAGCGAGCTGCGGTAACCCCTGACCTCGCCCTTGAACGCGCGATTGGTCAGCGATACGCGAGAAAGATAGCTCTCCGGGAAAAACCCCGCGGGTGGAAATTCCACGGCAGCGTCGAAGCCCAACGCGTTGCTGCCCCAGGCTGTGCCAAAGCATACGAGGTACGGATTGCCAACATCAGCGCGCTCGCATTCGTCGCGCCACATGCGCAACACAGAAACCGTCTCGGCGATCGCCTCGGGTCGCGCGACGATCACAAGCGGGCGTCCGTCGATGCGGAAGTAACGCTCCTCACGCATGAGGGGGATGAGCTCTTGCAGGAAGGCAGCAGATGTTCGCACCGAAAAGATGCGTCGCTGCGGTGCGTCGCCAGCATCCTCCGCCACCGGATCGACACTCCCGTTTTCCCAGCAGACGCAAAACGGAAACTCGGACCCGTCGGGGGCAACAATTTGCCGCTTGGGAACAAGCTGGCTTGTGCGCTCGTCCCATCTGCAAAGGTAGCAGAAGGCGGAAATGCCGTGCTGGCGTGCCAGGTGTTCCTGCGCCTCGCGGACGACGAGATCGCCGGTATCGTAGTAACCCAGCTCGCGCGGAATATGCGGCTGGTAGTGATCGACGAAGTTCGGCGATGCGTTACGAACCCGCGCCCAATCGAGATCGTTTTTCGGGCTGCCGGCGCTTTCGTTCATCGCGGCAACCGTGAACCTGAAAAACGCGACTACACGGGTACCGTGGTTCGGTTCCGCCTCGAGTGGCGCGTTCAAAGAAGGCTCGACACTTTCTCGACGTGATCATCCAGCGGAGGCAGCACGTCACCCCGAAGGCGAAAACGCGTTGCCAGCTCCGAGGTCGCGTAGATCAGGGCAATTGCTTTCCGACCTTCACCCGAAAGGCCGCGAATCGCGTCGAGCAACATTCCGGGAAGATCCCGCGTGACGATAAGGATGACTCGCTCCGGGCGTGCCGCGGGAATCCAGCTGAATGAGGAATGCAGCATGCCGCAGAAAATCATCAGTCCGCCAACCGGGTTCAATCCGCTCTGTGGATCGAGAACGCGAGCCCCCAGCGGATTGAACTTGGCGTCTCGCGGCCTCCATAGCGTGAGTCGGCCGCGGGGGACACGCTCGATGATAGGCTCCAGCGACGCCCTGTCCTGCTCAGAGAACTCGCTCGAGAGTACAATATGCGAGCTTGGAGCATCTGCCAGCACGCTGGACATGTCTGGAATGTTCTCGATGAGCCCCGAGGTGCGCGCGAGTGCATCGCGGCACAGCTCTATCTCGTTCGCGAAAACGGACTCCAGAAGCCGAAAGTTCTGGGCGGCAGCGGAGATGTCAGGCCCCAGCTGCTTCGCGCGTTGGAGCAACGTCAGGGCCTCGTCAAACCGGCCGCGCTGGTATTGAACGACCCCCAGCATGTGCGTGGCGTCAAAATTCGTGGGTTCCCTTTCCAGAACGCGGGTGTAGAGAGAAGCCGCGGTCGTGGTCAGGCCGTTCTGTTGCGCGGCCAGGGCCGCATACATGAGGTCCTCCACGGTTTTCCAGGCATGCGGATCGGAGCCGCCATGACAATCCTTGTATCGCCTGCCGCTCGCGCATGGACACAACTCATTTCGGCGAACGGTATTCATCGAGCTCCGCGCCTGTGGCCGGGAGCCCCTGCGGGTTGATGCCAGGGGGGACCGCCGGCAGCGAAGTGGCGCTCAAATCGCGCCTGTAAAGGCGTCCGAGGAATCGTTTTCATCTTGAATAATTCGTGAGCACCCTGGACTCGTCACTATAATGCCGGGACGGATCAAACGCATCGACGACCGGCGTAACCAGGTTCCCGCACATCGGAATGCCGATCCCACGCCGATCACGATATTCTCGCTTCGCATGGCCAACGAGACGTCGCCAAGACACGCGACTCGGCTGGTACGGCGTCAACTCGCCGGCTGCGATGTTGAGCATGCGACAGTCTTGGTGCCCAGAAGAGGACTCGAACCTCCACAGTGTTGCCACCGCTAGGACCTGAACCTAGTGCGTCTACCAATTCCGCCATCTGGGCAGCGGGTGTTGCAGGCAAGCTCATGATTTTACGAAAGGCAGTACGCATTGTCAAAGAAAGTTCCCTCTGAAAACCTCGCGGTGACCGCGGCGCCCCGCCGCGCGCGGCGACGCGGCAACGTCGTCGACATACCTGCGCGCGAGGCGATTCTCGAGCATCTCACTCGGCTGGGCGTCCCCGCGCATCCCGACGAGCTGGTGCGCGCGCTCAAGATCAACGGCGACGCCGAGCTCGAGGCATTCCAGGGCCGTCTCGCGGCGATGGAGCGCGACGGCCAGCTTATGACCAATCGCAAAGGTCAGCTCTGCGTCGTCGCCAAACTCGACCTCGTGACCGGCATCGTGCAAGGCCATGCGGACGGCTTCGGCTTCCTCGTTCCCGACAATGGCAGCCCGGATCTGTTCCTGTCGCCCAAGGAGATGCATAAGGCGCTGCACGGTGATCGCGCCACCGCTCGACAGATCGGCATCGACAAGCGCGGCCGCCCCGAAGGCGCGATCGTCGACGTGCTGGCGCGCGCCAATCGCGAGATCGTGGGTCGCGTCTATGCGGACCATGGCATCTGGTATCTGGTCGCCGAGAACAAGCGCATCAGCCAGGACATCCTCATTCCGGCCGACATGCGCGGCAAGGCGAAACCCGGGCAGGTGATCGTTGCGCGGCTCATCGAACAGCCTTCGGCGCATCGCGAAGCGCTGGCCGAGGTCGTCGACGTGCTCGGCAACTACACCGATCCGGGCATGGAGATAGAGATCGCGCTGCGCAAGCACGATCTCCCTCACGAATTCAGCGCCGCCGCCAAGCGCCAGGCGGCTCGACTTCCCGATACCGTGCAGCCAGGAGACCTGAAGGGTCGCGTCGACCTGCGGGCACTCCCGCTGGTCACTATCGACGGCGAGACGGCGCGCGATTTCGACGACGCGGTATATTGCGAGCGCAAGGGCCGCGATTTCCGCCTGTTGGTGGCTATCGCCGATGTCAGCTACTACGTGCGCGATGGCGACGCCATCGATAGCGATGCACGCGAGCGTGGAACGTCGGTGTATTTTCCGCGGCGTGTCATCCCGATGCTTCCGGAAGAGCTTTCCAACGAGCTGTGCTCGCTCAAGCCGGCGGTCGACCGGCTGTGCATGGTGTGTGACATGGACGTCACCGCGGCCGGCGACATCAAGGGCTACCGTTTTTATCCGGCGGTGATGCATTCGCGCGCGCGTCTCACCTACAACCAGGTATGGGAATGGCTTTCACAGCCCAACGCCGCGAAGAGCGCCGATGCGCAGGCGCTGCGGCCGCACCTCGAGAACGTGCACGCGCTCTACAAGGTGCTGGCGGCGGCGCGGGCGCGGCGCGGCGCGATCGACTTCGAGACGATCGAGCTCGCGCTCGAGTTCGACACGCGCGGCAAGATCGAGGCGATCGTGCCCGTCGTGCGCAACGAGGCGCACAAGCTGATCGAGGAATGCATGCTCGCGGCGAACGTGTGCACCGCGGAGTACCTGCTCGAGAAGAAGCATCCTGCGCTCTATCGCGTGCACGAAGGACCGACGCCGGAAAAACTCAAGGCGCTCAAGGAATTCCTGGCGGCTTCGGCGCTGTCGCTCGGCGGCGGCGAGAACCCGACGCCCGGGGACTATGCGAAGCTGCTCGCGCAGATCAAGTCGCGGCCCGATTTCAATCTGCTGCAGACGGTGCTGCTGCGCTCGCTGCAGCAAGCCGTGTACAGCCCCGACAACGCCGGGCACTTCGGCCTCGGCTACGACGCCTACACGCACTTCACCTCGCCGATTCGGCGCTATCCCGACCTCCTCGTGCATCGCGCGATCAAGGCATGCCTGGCGGGAACGCACTACCAGCCGTCGGGGTCGGCGTGGGCGGAGCTCGGCGTGCACAGCTCGCTGACCGAGCGGCGCGCCGACGATGCGACGCGCGACGTCGAGAACTGGCTCAAGTGCTACTTCATGCAGGATCGCGTCGGCGAGACCTTCGACGGCACGATCAGCGGCGTCACGCACTTCGGGCTCTTCGTGACGCTCGACGGCCTCAACGTCGACGGACTGGTCCACGTCACCGAGCTCGGCAACGACTATTTCCACTTCGACGCCGTGCACCACGCGATGAACGGTGAGCGCAGCGGCAAGAGCTACCGCCTGGCGGACCGGATCAGGGTCAAGGTGGCGCGCGTCGACCTCGACGCCACCAAGATCGACTTCGTACTCGCCGATGTCGACGCCTCGCATGATGCGGCCGTGAAGCGGCCCGCGGAGCGCAAGCCGAAGAGTCGCCGCTAGCAAGCGCCGTGGAACCCGGCGCGCCGCATCGAAGGCGCCGGTTCGGACGTCCGCAGCTCCGGTGCTATCGGGGTTGCGGCACGATCCTCAGGTACGGCTTCGGAGCCTTCCAGCCTCCCGGATACTTCTGCTTGGCCTCGTCGTTGCTGACCGAGCCGGCGATGATGACGTCCTCGCCCGGCTTCCACTGCGCAGGTGTGGCGACCTTGTGCTTTGCCGTCAGCTGCAGCGAATCGAGCACGCGCAGCACTTCGTCGAAATTGCGGCCGGTGGTCATCGGATAGGTGAGGTTGAGCTTGATCTTCTTATCGGGGCCGACAACGAACACCGAGCGGATCGTCGCGTTGTCCGCCGGTGTGCGCGGCTGCGTGCCGCTGGCATTGGGATGGATCATGTCGTAGAGCTTGGCGACCGCCAGGTCGGCGTCACCGATGATCGGATAATTGGGCGCAACGCCCTGCGTCTCCTCGATGTCCTTTGCCCAGCGCTTGTGATCTTCGACCGGGTCGATCGACAGTCCGAGGATCTTGGCGTTGCGCTTGTCGAACTCGGGCTTGATCTTGGCGAGATAGCCCAGCTCGGTCGTGCAGACCGGAGTGAAGTCCTTGGGGTGCGAGAACAGGACCGCCCACTTGTCGCCAATCCAGTCGTGAAAGCTTACGGTGCCTTCCGTTGTTTGCGCCGTGAAGTCGGGTGCCTCGTCGCCGATGCGAAGTGCCATGTTGGCTCCTGGAGATGGGTCGGTTTGGGGACCTTATAATACGCCTGCCGAGATGCGCAGAGCACACCCGGCGCCATGCCAATGTCCTCCGCTCCCGTCCAACCCAGCGACCCCGTCGTCGCGCCGCAGGTGGCGCGCATCGACCTGGTGGTTCAGGCACCCGACATCGACACGGCGCTGCTCAAGTCGCTGGCGCGGCTTACCGGTGCAAGCACGATCGAGGCACTCGCCGCGGCCGAAACGCAGGCGTTCCGGCTCGCCGACCCGACCCGTTGCGAGGGCGTTGCCGACTTCTGCGTCGAGGCCGGCCTCGATTTCGGTTTTGTCCCCAAGGATCAGCGACTCGACCGTGTAGGGCTCGTCGCCATGGACATGGACTCGACGCTGATCACCATCGAGTGCATCGACGAGATCGCCGACATGATCGGCATCAAGCCGCAGGTGGCCGCCATCACGGCCGCGGCGATGCGCGGTGAAATCGACTTCCGCGAAAGCCTCACGCGCCGGGTTGCGCTGCTCGAAGGACTCGATATAGCCGCACTGCAACGCGTGTACGACGAGCGCCTGCGCCTGTCGCAGGGCGCACAGCGCATGCTCGAAGGATTCAAGCGCGCGGGTGCCACAACCCTTCTTGTGTCGGGGGGCTTCACCTTTTTCACCGGACGCCTGCAGGTACGACTGCCGCTCGACTACACGCTCGCCAACGTGCTAGACGTCGCCGGCGACCGGCTCACCGGCCGTATCGAAGGGAGCATCGTCGACGCCAACGTCAAGGCCGACGAATTCACGCGGCTCGCGGCAGCGCTCGCGCCCGGGGCGCTCACCGTCGCCGTGGGCGATGGCGCCAACGACTTGCCGATGCTCGCCGCGGCGGGCGTCAGCGTCGCCTATCGCGCCAAACACGTCGTGCGCGAACGGGCCGACTACGCTATCGATCACTGCGGCCTGGACGCGATACTCAACCTGTTCCGCTAGTTACAGTCCACGAGTCCGGCGGGACGTTCAGGGGCGATTGGTCATCACCCAGACGAGTACGGTACGAACGAAGTCGACGATGTTCAGGATCGCGAGCACCGCGATTACCGTCCAACTCAGCGCCGAACCGATGAGTCGGCCACGCGAGGCGCCGGCCGCGCGCGACAGACCCACCGCATAGATAACGCGCGCAAGGATGAAAAGAGTGCCGCAGACGTGCAGGATAGTGCGGCTGGTGTGATCGAGCTCCGCCGCCAGAAGCAGGATCAGCATGGGCCATCCCCATTCGACCGAGTTGCCGTGTGCGCGAATGGCACGCTCCAGCGGTGGATGCCCGCCGTGCCCGAGACCGACCTTGAGGCTCCTGCGCTGCCGCGACACACCCGCGGCGAGCACCAGCAGGAACAGCGCGTACAGTCCCGCATACAACGCGGTCACCGGAACCACTATCAGCATGGCGTTGCCTCCTCAGTTAGATCATCTGTCAGGTCATCAGCGAGGCCCTCAGTGCGGTCCTCAGTCATCATCGAAATCGCCCTCGTCGATCCATGCCGCCTGGATCGCCTCGAGTATCTTCTCGCCGCAGTGCGCTGGATCGTCGGCGAACCCGGGCAGCGCCAGCACCCATTTGCGCAGATCGACGAACAGCACTCTCTCGGGATCAACGCCCGGATATGCCTGGGCAAGCGCAATCGCGATGTCGCGGCTGTCGGTCCACTTCATTTTGCACGCCTCATCACAAGACGCTCACGCATTCCGCGCGCACGGCGCCCTCATTTGACGGCTTCCTTGGCGTAGTTGATCGTGTATTTTGGAATTTCGATCACAAGCTTCGCCGCGCCGGGCTTTGCCTGGCACGACAGGCGCGAGCGCGGGGTCAGGCCCCACGCGCGGTCGAGCAGGTCATCCTCGTCCTCCGAAGAAGGTTCGAGCGAAGTGAAGCCCTCTCGGACGATGACATGGCAGGTGGTGCAGGCGCACGACTTCTCGCAGGCATGCTCGATCTCGACGCCATGCTCGAGGAGATTGTCGCAGATCGACGCGCCGGCATCCGCCTCGAAGGTCTTGCCTTCGGGACACAGGTCGGCATGGGGCAGAACAACGATTTCGGCCATTCTCAGCCGAGCGCGTCTACGCGGCGGCCCTTGAGCGCCCCGGCAACGCTCCGGTTCATGCGCCGCGCGGCGAATTCCTCGGTGGCGGCGTTGAGCGCGTCGAGCGCGGCGCGCAGCGCGTGGCGATCGTCACCGGCGAGCAGACCACGAGCCTGCTCCACCGCATGCCCAATCTGCGCGCGCTCGGCGTCATCGAGCAGCGAGGCATCCTGCGCCAGCGCGCTTTCGGTGGCGGCGATCGTGCGCTCCGCCTCGACCCGCGCCTCGGCAAGCGCGCGCGCCTGCATATCGTCGGCGGCGTGTGCGGTCGACTCCTGCAGCATGCGGGTAATGTCGGCGTCCGAGAGTCCATACGACGGCTTGACCTCGATCGATGCCTCGATCCCGGTGGTGACTTCGCGCGCCGACACCGAGAGCAGTCCGTCGGCGTCGACCTGGAACGTCACGCCGATGCGCGCGGCGCCGGCTACCATCGGCGGGATGCCGCGCAGCTCGAAGCGCGCCAGCGAGCGGCAATCGGATACCTTCTCGCGTTCGCCTTGCACGACATGGATCGCCATCGCCGACTGGCCATCCTTGAAGGTGGTGAATTCCTGCGAGCGCGCCACCGGAATGGTCGCGTTGCGCGGAATGATCTTCTCGGTGAGCCCACCCATGGTTTCCAACCCGAGCGAGAGCGGGATCACGTCGAGAAGCAGCCAGTCCTCGCCCGCGGCGCGGTTGCCGGCGAGCACGTTGGCCTGGATCGCCGCACCGAGCGCGACGACCTGGTCGGGATCGACGTTGTTGAGCGGCGCCTTGGCGAAGAAGTCGGCGACCGCGTTCTGGATTTGCGGCATGCGCGTGGCGCCGCCGACCATCACCACTCCGTCAATGTCGGCGGGCACGAGCTTGGCGTCGCGCAGCGCTTTCCTGACCGCGGAGAGCGTCTTCGCGACCAGCGTCTCGGTGATTGCGGCGAACGTGTCGCGAGGCAGCATGACGTCGATCTTCGCGCCGGACGAAAGCGCCGCCTCGATGCGCGACCTGTCGTGCGTCGAAAGCTGTTCCTTGGCCGCGCGAGCCGCCAGCATGAGCGTGCGCGTGTCCCCCGCAGCCAAAGGACCGACGCCGGTCTGCTCGAGTACCCAGCAATACACGCGGTGATCGAAGTCGTCGCCACCCAGTGCCGTGTCACCCGCGGTCGCCACGACCTCGAACACGCCGCGCGACAGGCGCAGGATCGACAGGTCGAAAGTACCTCCGCCGAGGTCGTACACGGCGAAGGTGCCTTCGGAGGCATTGTCCAGCCCGTAGGCGATCGCCGCGGCGGTGGGTTCGTTGAGCAGTCGCAGCACGTCGAGTCCAGCGAGACGCGCCGCGTCCTTGGTCGCCTGGCGCTGCGCATCGTCGAAATACGCCGGCACCGTGATCACCGCGCCGGTGATCTCGCCACCCAGGCTCTGTTCCGCGCGCACGCGAAGCGCGCGCAGGATCTCGGCGGACACCTCGACCGGCGTGCGCACGCCGGCGCGGGTCTCGACCTGGACCATGCCGGGCGCCTCGATGAAACGGTAGGGAAAGCGCCGCGCGTCGGTGAGATCCTCCAGACCTCGTCCCATGAGCCGCTTCACCGACACGATGGTGTTCGGCGCGTCGTGCACCTGCGCATCGGCGGCGCGATAACCGACCTCGACGCCATCCGGCGCGTAGCGCACGATCGACGGCAGCAGCCCGCGCCCAGCGTCGTCGGGCAGGACCGTCGCCACGCCGCTTTGCACGCTCGCCACCAGCGAGTGAGTGGTGCCCAGATCGATGCCGATCGCCAGCCGGTGCTCGTGGGGTGGCGTCGACTCGCCGGGCTCCGAGATCTGCAGCAGAGCCATCAGGGCTCGACGTCTGCGGCCGCGGCGTCGATGTCGGCCGCGACCTTGGAGAGGAACTTGAGCTTGCGAACGGTGCGTCGCGCGGCCTCGAGTGCGCGCGAATCGCGAAGCTCGTCGGCGAGCACGCGCGTGAGCTCGTCGCCTTCGCCGCGCACGTCGGCGAGCAGCGCATCGAGGCGACGCGCGTCGTGAGCGAGGCGAGCGTTGTCGATGGCTTCACGGCGCTCGAGCTGATACTCGAGGAAATCCTGCGGGAGCGCGGTATCGGTTTCGGCCAGCGCGTCCACGCCCTGCATTTTCAGCAGGTATTCGGCGCGATCGACCGAATTCTTGAGCGTGCGATACGCCTCGTTGACGCGTGCCGAGGCCTGCAGCGCCATTCGACGCTGCGCCTCACCCGCTCCGGCGTGGCGATCCGGATGGACGCTGCCCTGCAGGCGGCGATACGCGACGTCGAGCGCGCGCACATCGATGTCGTAGCGCGCGGGCAATCCGAACAGGGAGAAATAGTCTTGCGAGAAATCGATCATGCCGGCGCGCATCGTACATGAGGCATGCGCGATGGTCCGCGCACGCGAAAGGCTCGAAGCCTGGTCAGACGTTGAAACTTTCGCCGCAGCCGCACTCATCCTTCACGTTCGGATTGCGGAACTTGAAACCCTCGTTCAGCCCCTCGCGTGCGAAATCGAGCTCAGTGCCATCGAGATACGGCAGGCTCTTCGGGTCGACGATCACCTTGATGCCGTGGCTCTCGAAAAGATGGTCTTCCGGCGCTGCCGCGTCGGCGTACTCGAGCTTGTACGCGAGCCCCGAGCATCCCGTCGTGCGCACGCCGAGGCGCAGGCCGAGGCCCTTGCCGCGCTTGCTGAGGTAGCCGGCGACGTGGCGCGCCGCGCTTTCGGTGAGCGTGATCGACATCGCGGCCGTTACTCCGCCGCAGCGGGCGCGTGCTCGCTCCGCGTCACGGCTTCGTCGCCGTGCTTCTTTTTGTAGTCGGCCACGGCGGCCTTGATCGCGTCCTCGGCGAGGATCGAGCAGTGGATCTTGACCGGCGGCAGCGCCAGCTCCTGCGCTATCTGCGTGTTGCGGATGGTCAGCGCCTGCTCGAGCGTCTTGCCCTTGACCCATTCGGTTACCAGTGACGACGATGCGATCGCCGAGCCACAACCGTAGGTCTTGAACTTGGCGTCCTCGATGCGCCCATCCGCGCCGACGCGGATCTGCAGCTTCATCACGTCGCCGCACGCCGGCGCGCCGACCATACCGGTGCCCACCGCCTCGTCGTCCTTTGCGAACGATCCGACGTTGCGCGGATTTTCATAGTGGTCAAGTACCTTGTCCGAATAAGCCATTGCATACTCCTTTGAGTTACTTCTGCTGCTCGATGATTTCGGCGACGGCATCCACGCGATGACTGAGAATTCTGAGCTGCCACCCGAGCAAGAACACGAGCGCCGTGAGCGCACTCACCGCATAGGCTAGATACAGGGCCACACGATTGTCCCGGTCCACAAACGCTCCGGCGAGCCACTGACCGCCTACGAGGATCAACGCAAATACGAGTCCGGGTGCCCACTGCGAAACCGAACTCCTCGGCGCGCCACGCGCAAGTGCCCAGCGCGCCTGCGTTCGGTCGAGCGCGGAAGGTTCTAGTTTTGCAAGACCGACCCGCGCGTCACCGTCGGAAGACAAGTGCGCGGCGGTGCGTGCCGTCGAGGGCTGATGCATTCCCGCAAGGGGCTTGTCCGTGTGTGCCATGATCGGGATCCTCAGTGCGCTGCCCACTCGACGGTGTTCAGGTCGACGCCGTCCTTGAACATTTCCCACAACGGCGAGAGATCGCGCAGCTTGGAAATCTTGCTCTTGAGCAGCTCCACCGCGAAGTCGATTTCTTCCTCGGTCGTGAAACGGCCGACGGTGAAGCGAATCGAACTGTGCGCGAGCTCGTCGCTGCGCCCCAGCGCGCGTAGCACGTACGAGGGCTCGAGCGACGCCGACGTGCACGCCGATCCCGACGACACCGCGACATCCTTGATCGCCATGATCAGGCTTTCGCCCTCGACGAAGTTGAAGCTGACGTTGAGGTTGTGCGGGACGCGCTGCTCCATGTCGCCATTGAGGTGCACTTCCTCCATCTCCGAGAGGCCGTTCCACAGGCGGTCGCGCAGCGCGCGGATGCGCTCGTTGTCGCTCGCCATCTCGAGCCGCGCCAACCGGAATGCCTCGCCCATGCCGACGATCTGGTGCGTCGGCAGCGTTCCCGAGCGCATGCCGCGCTCGTGGCCGCCGCCGTGCATCTGCGCCTCGATGCGCACGCGCGGCTTGCGCCGCACGAACAGCGCGCCGATGCCCTTGGGCCCGTAGGTCTTGTGCGCCGAGAACGACATCAGGTCGACCTTGAGCGCGCCGAGGTCGACCGGGATCTTGCCCGTCGCCTGCGCCGAATCGACATGGAAAATGATGCCTCGCGCGCGGCAGATCTCGCCGATCGCGGGAATGTCCTGGATGACGCCGATCTCATTGTTGACGTACATCACCGACGCGATGATGGTGTCGGGACGCAGCGCCGCCTCGAACGCGCCGAGGTCGATGAGGCCGTTGGGAAGCACGTCGAGATAGGTGACCTCGAAGCCTTCGCGCTCGAGCTCGCGCATCGTGTCGAGCGTCGCCTTGTGCTCGGTCTTGACCGTGACGAGGTGCTTGCCCTTGTCCTTGTAGAAATGCGCCGCGCCCTTGAGCGCGAGGTTGATCGCCTCGGTGGCGCCGGACGTCCATACCAGCTCGCGCGAATCGCAATTGACCAGCTTGGCGACTTCCTCGCGCGCTTCCTCGACCGCCTTTTCGGTAGTCCAGCCGAACGCATGCGAACGCGACGCCGGATTGCCGAAGTTTTCGGTCAGGTAGGGAATCATCACCGCCGCGACGCGCGGGTCGACCGGCGTCGTCGCAGAATAGTCGAGGTAGATCGGTTTTTTCATGGACTCTTTCGCAACACCCTCAAGCCACCGGCGCCGGCTCGGACTTCTTGGTCGCGGGCTTGCGATGATGCTGCAGTACATTGACCTCGGCTTTGTCCTTGTCCTGCTGCCGGACGAGCTGCTCGAGCGTCACCGAGCGCAGGAAGCCGAAGATGTGCGCGTTGAGCGCGGCCCACAGCTCGTGGGTCATGCAGCGCCTGTCATCCTTGCAGTTTTCCTTGCCGCCGCACTGCGTCGCGTCGATAGGTTCGTCGACCGCGAGGATGATGTCGGCGACCGACAGCGATGTCGCGGGCCGGGCGAGGTTGTACCCGCCGCCGGGTCCGCGCACGCTCTCCACCAGCCCGTGCCGGCGCAGCTTGCCGAAAAGCTGCTCCAGGTACGACAGGGAGATCTTCTGGCGCTCCGAGACCCCGCCCAGGGTCACCGGGCCGTTGCCGCAGTGCATCGCCACGTCGATCATCGCCGTGACGGCAAACCGTCCTTTGGTCGTTAGTCTCATAGGGGCCTGATCCTCGATCGTGCTTTATGGGTCGCCCGGTGCCGCGACGCTGCCTAAGCAGGGAATTCTATAATTCCCGACCATATTAGTCAACTTATCGGGTCGAAAGTTCAACCCAGCATCCGGTTGATTCGGGTAGGGTCGAAACCCTCGGCGGTGGCCTTCGCCTCGCCGCAATCGACCCCGTTTTGCTCGATGAGATCGACCAGCTTTTTCAGACGCTCGTCGGCGTCGGCGGCATGGTCGAGCAAGGCGTGGATCGCCTGCACCATCGGGTCGTTCATGTCCGCGGAAATGCCGTACGCGGAGAACCCGATCTTGGCGGCTTTTTCCTCGCGCCGTACGGCGTCGTCCCCAGTCACGATGCGCGCGGGGATACCCACCGCCGTCGCGCCCGGCGGCACGTCGCGCACGACCACCGCGTTGGAGCCGATCTTGGCGCCGTCACCGACCAGGAGCGGACCGAGGATCTTCGCACCGGCGCCGACCACCACGCCTCGAGCCAGCGTAGGGTGCCGCTTGCCCGTGTTCCACGAGGTCCCGCCCAGAGTAACCCCATGATAAAGCGTGCAATCGTCGCCGATTTCCGCTGTTTCGCCGACCACCACGCCCATGCCATGGTCGATAAATACGCGCCGGCCGATGGTCGCGCCCGGATGGATCTCGATGCCGGTCAGCCAGCGGCTCCAATGCGACATCCACCGTGCGAGCCAACGCATGCCGCCGCGCCAGAGCGGATGGGCAACCCATCGGTGCCAGACGAGCGCATGCAGCCCCGGGTAGCAGGTGAGCACTTCCCAACGCGAGCGCGCCGCGGGGTCGCGCTCAAACACGATGGATATGTCTTCGCGGAGCCGATCGAACATGGCTCAATGATGCCATATCCGACAGAATCACTCAAGTATTCCCGCTTGTTCTCAAGTATCCCGTCGCCCCGAAAGCCGCTCCTCCATCCGCACCACGATGCCGCGCAGGATGTTCACTTCCTCTTTCTCGAGGCGGGCCCTGGCGAACAGTCGGCGCAATCGCGGCAGCAGCCGCTTAGGATGCGCCGGCTTGAGGAAATCCATCGCGACGAGCACTTTCTCGCCGTGCTCGAACAATCGCTCGATTTCGTCCTGCGTCGCCGGCTCGAACGAGGGCGCGCTCCACACCTCGCCCCCGTGCGCCGCTACGTTGAGCTCGTACGCGGCGACCTGCACCGCTGCCGCGAGGTTGAGCGAGGCAAATCCGGGGGCCGACGGAATGGTGGCGACAATGCGGCACAGGGCAAGCTCGGCATTGGACAGGCCCGACATCTCGCCACCGAAGACCAGCGCCACCTCGCCCGCCTGGGTACAGCGCAATGCCTCGAGCGCTGCGGCGCGCACCGGCAGCACGCTGCCCGCGAACTCGCGCGGCCGCGCCGAAAACCCGATGGTCATCACCGCGCCGGAGAGCGCGTCGGAGAGCGTCGCCTTGACGCGTATCGCCTCAAGCACCGCGGTCGCGCCCGAAGCGAGCGCCTCGACGTCGGGATGCGGAAAGCGTTGTGGCGAGACCAGCACCAGCTTCGACAAGCCCATGGTCTGCATCGCCCGCGCGGTCGCGCCGATGTTGCCGGGATGGCTGGTCGCACACAGCACGATGCGGATGCGGCCGAGTGCGTGCGTCATCGCGTTGGCTGCTTGCAGGTAAAATGCGCCGCGTGCGCCGCGTCACGCGGCCACGCACCCGGAAGTTCTCGCGAAGGCTTCGCAATGCATCCCATGCTCAGCACCGCAGTCAAGGCCGCGCGCCGCGCCGGCAGCATCATCAATCGCGGCGCGCAGGACCTCGATCGCCTGACCATCACTACCAAGGGGCCCAAGGATTTCGTCAGCGAAGTCGACCGCGCCGCGGAAGCCGCCATCGTCGACGTCATCCATGCTGCCTATCCGGAGCACCGCATACTAGCAGAGGAAGGCACCGCCAAAGACGCCAACGCCGACGCCGAGTACCTGTGGATCATCGATCCGCTCGACGGCACCACCAACTTCCTGCATGGGTTTCCGCAGTACTGCGTATCGATCGCGCTCCAGCACAAGGGCCAGATCACGCAGGGAGTGATTTACGATCCGATCCACAACGACCTTTTCACCGCGACGCGCGGACGCGGCGCCTTTCTCAACGACCATCGCATGCGCGTGTCGCGCCGCCAGCACCTTCGCGACTGCCTGATCGGTACCGGATTCCCGTTTCGCGACGGCAGCGATCTCGACGCCTACCTCAGGATGATGCGCTCGATGATGTCAGAAACTGCCGGATTGCGTCGGCCCGGGTCGGCCGCGCTCGACCTGGCATACGTTGCCGCGGGCTATACCGACGGATTCTGGGAAATCGGACTCAACGCCTGGGACGTGGCCGCGGGAAGCCTGCTCGTTCTCGAGGCCGGCGGCCTGGTCGGCGACCTGGAGGGCGAAAACGAGTACCTGCATAGCGGCCAGATCATCGCGGGCAATCCGCGGATCTTCGCCCAGATGGTCACGTTGCTCGCCCCGCATCGAGGGGCGTTGAAGGGACCGTCCAAGGCGCGCGCCTGAGCAAGGCATCCGGCTAGGCCTGTCACGGACCGGAACACTGCCGCCGGCGCCGCCCATGCACGCATGGCTCGGCTCTCGGGTCAAGTGTCGCAAGCCGAGGAATCAACGGCATTTCCGGGCAACTCGCCGGCATGACAATTGCATTGCCATTGTGTACGATTACCGCCCGACACGTGCCAACGTAGCGAGGCGTGGCCGTCGTCGATCAAGGGAGAATTCCATGCTGCGAACCTCAACGCGCGCGTTGCTGCTGGTTGCGCTCTTCGGCGCCGTCACCCCCATCGCCGGAGCGGAAAGCCTGGCGCGCATTCGCATCATGCTCAATCCGCTGACGCCGTCCGACGCGGCGCTCTCGCAGGTTCAGTCCGCCGCAGGCACGGCGCTGACCGTGACCGGCAAGACGCGCACCGGCGCACTTGAGATCACGCTCGCCACTCCCGCACACGGCGCTGCCGCCACCGCGCTTCTGCAGCGACTGCGCAACCAGCGCGATGTCCTGTGGGCGGAAGCGGCCGACGCGCCGCGCGCGCCGGCGACCAGCGCGCGCATCCAGTCCACGGGGGCGCCCGAGTCGGCGCCTCCGGGACGCAAGATCATGCTCCGGCTTGCCGGCGATCCCGCCCCGGACTGGGCGACGCTGCTGCCGCGGCTCTCGGCGCTGGCTGGCCAGCCGCTGGCGGTGCACCGTCAGATCGGCGCGCTGTGGGTCTTGACGCTGTCCTCCGAGGTCGCCGATTCGCAGCTCGCCGCGATCGCCGGCGCGCTCGAGACGGACGGCGCCGTCCAGTACGCCGACGCAGTGCGCCGCGTCTATGCCAAGGCGCCTCCGAACGATACGCTCTACGCGCAACAGTGGGCGCTCTCCGATCCCGTCGGTGGCGTCAACGCGCTGACGGCGTGGGGATTGCAGACCGGCAGCGCGAGCATGTCGGTCGCCGTGGTGGACACGGGCATCACCGTGCACCCGGAGCTAGCCGGGCGCGTCCTGCCTGGATACGACTTCGTCAGCGACTCGCATCGCGCCAATGACGGCGGCGGGCGTGACAACGACGCATCCGATCCCGGCGACGCAACCAGTGACGGCGAATGCGGCGACGGATTTCCGGGAGAGACGAGCAGCTGGCATGGCACCTTCGTAAGCGGGGTCATCGGTGCGAATACCAATAATGGCGCCGGCATCTCCGGAATGAACTGGAAAGCCTCGATTCTTCCCGTTCGCGTGCTCGGCCGATGCGGTGGCTCGTTCGACGATGTGACCGCCGGCCTTCTCTGGGCGGCTGGATTGCCTGTCACCGGCGCTCCCACGAACAGTTCGCCGGCGCGCGTGATCAACATGAGCCTCGGAGGAACCTCGCCGTGCTCGCAGGGCTTGCAGGACGCGATCAACGCCGTGCTCGCGCAGGGCGCGGTCGTCACGGTCGCCGCCGGCAATGAGGCCTTCGATGCGGCGAGCACCTCGCCCGCCAATTGCAGCGGTGTGATCACCGTCGGCGCGTCAAACCGCAAGGGTGATCGCGCGGGCTACTCGAACTACGGCCAGCGGGTCGATCTCTCTGCACCTGGCGGCGACGGCCAGCAGGTCGATTGGATCGTCTCGACGTGGAACGACGGCCTCGCCGGTCCGGGCAACCCGATCTACGCGCGCGGCATCGGCACCAGCTTCGCGGCTCCGTATGTCGCGGGCGCCGCCTCGCTCATGCTGGCGCGCAATCCGAACCTCACACCGGGTCAGGTGAAGAATCTTCTGGTCAACACCGCGCGCACCTTCCCGCAGGGAACCGTCTGCGCGCAAGCCGGCGTGTGCGGCGTGGGATTGCTCGACGCCGGACTCGCCGTGCAGAGCACCGCATCGGGGAGCGCAAGCGCGCCGCCGGGAACGGTTGCGGTGATCGAGTACTACCGCGCCGACAAGGATCACTACCTCATGACGTCGAACCCGGCGGAGATCGCTGCGTTCGACGCCAAAGCAGCGTTGCCGACGTGGCCATGGCAGCGCACCGGGCAGCTGTTTTACGCCTGGGCGACGCCGGCGAGCGCGCCGCCGGGCACCCCGCTCACGGGCGTGTGCCGCTTCTACAGCCCGCTGCCCCTTGTCGATTCGAACATCTTCACCGCGGTGCCGAGCGAATGCGCGTTCGTGATCGCGAACTGGGCGGGATACTGGAACCTGGAGTCGCTGGCTGCCTTCTACATCATCCTTCCGGACGGCGCCGGGAACTGCATTGGCGGAACGGTCCCGGTCTATCGTTTTTTCAACAACCGCAACGACGCCAACATGCGTCACACGCGCGACCTGACGGTGCGCCGCGAGATGCTCAACAAGCTGTGGGCGCCCAACGGCTTCGGGCCCAACAACGTGGCGTTCTGCTCGCCGACCTAACGCGCCTATCGATCAGGCCGGCGCCGACGCCGCTGGGTTGGGCGCAGCGGCCGGACGCGCCGCCGCGATGCTGTCGAGCGCGGCGCTGACCGCGCGATCGAACAAGGGCACGGGCTCGACCACAAGGCTCGCCTTGCCCGCGCCGAGCTGCCAGGCCAGCTCCTCCGGCGTCACCACGATCGCCTTGGTGCGCGCCCGGCTGGTGAAGATGTACTTGCTGCGCAGCGGACTCACCCACGACAGGCGCGCGTTGGTGGTCTTGCCGTCCTTGCCGAAGGCGAGCCACGTTCCCACCACCATCTCGTTGACGAAGTCGTGCACGTTGCCGATCGACGGTGCGCCGGCCGCGGCGTGAGGCGCGGGCGCTGAGGGTGCGACGACGGCAGCGGCCGCAATGGTCGCCGTCGTCTCTCCGGCTGCGCCGCGCGGCTTGATCGCGGCCATGTGCATCTGGTAGATGGTCTCGAGGAACGGCTGCACGCGCTCCGCCGTGACCTTGACCGCGGCAGCGCCCG
This sequence comes from Betaproteobacteria bacterium, assembly GCA_040005035.1. Lineage (GTDB taxonomy): Bacteria > Pseudomonadota > Gammaproteobacteria > Burkholderiales > Casimicrobiaceae > PALSA-1003. The sequence continues at coordinate 30,479 of JBDTZQ010000018.1, forward strand.
CACGAAGATTGCGGATGATCGAAGGCACGAGCTTGGCGAGCCTCGCCTTTTGCGCCGTGCGCTCCTTGGCGCTGATGCTCCACAGGAGCTCGTCGAAGGTCTGGACCGCGGTGGACCACGCCGCGCTCCCGGCGCCATCGCGGCCGCGCAGCTCGGTGAGGTAGTCCGCCCATACCGTTTCGCCGAACGCACGCACGTCGAAGGGCACCTCGATGCCGGCGAGCTTGTCGCGGATGAGCACGCGAACGTGCGCCCTGCCCGACTCGTTGCGCTCCGCGGTGAGCGCCTGCACGACCTCGGAGTCGAGCGTGGCGCTGACCTTGCGCTGCTCCGCGTCGACGAATTCCTGCAACCTCGCATCGGCGCCCTCGAATACCACCATGTCGACTTTGAACTCGCGGCAGATCTCCTCGATGATGCCGCCTGCGACGAACTCGAACGCGACGCAGTACTCGGCGTCGCCGGTGGCGCCGATCGAGGCCGCGGCGAGGTGGTCGAGCAGGCGCCGGGCTGGATGCTTTTTGTTGGAGAAAAAGCTTCGGTCGAGCAGCGCAGTCTTGAGAATCGGCACCTGCAGGCGCCCGAACAGGCTGCGCAGCGTTTCGGGAATCGACGGATCGCGGAAGATGTAGTCGAAGAGCAGCGCGATCACGTCCATCGTGATCTTGTCGGTCGAATTGACGATCTTGTCGGCGATCGCCGCGCGCATGTAGCGAATGCGGTTGAGCGGCAGCGGCGCCGCCGTCCCGTGCTCCGGCGCGGGCTCGAGCGTGGCGTCGACGAACTGACCGCCCGGGTCGATGTGCTGCCAGCGATCAAGAACCGCCACTGCGCCTGAAACCGAGCCCAGCGCGAGCATCGGATCGAGCTGCGGAAGTCCGTTGGCGGACACAGCCTGCGGCGCCACCGCATGCACCTGGCCGACATCGACGAGGTAGGGATTGACGCTGACGAAGTGCTGCGCCTGCGGCGACGTCGGCGACGCGGCTCCGGCGGCGATGAACCGCGACCCTGCGGCTGCAGGCGCCGACTGGCCTCCGGGGGCAGTGACACTGGCGGGAGCGGTGCCGGGGGGCATGTGCTGGACGATGTGCACGACACTTGGCGCGGCCGCTCCGGCTGCGGCCGCTGGGGCAGAGGGAGCGGGCGCGGGAGCAGGACTGGGCGCCGCCGCCTTTGAGCCCGCCGGCTGCGCCGTCGTCGCGACCGCGGGCGCAACTGTTGGGGGCGCGCCCGGAAGCGGCGCGACCGGACCCTTCTCACCGGGATCCGACGCGTCAGGGACCTGGATGTTGAGCGCGAGCAGCGAGTCGGCAACGCTGGGGCCTGCTT
>JBDTZQ010000216.1:0-2995 GCA_040005035.1 Betaproteobacteria bacterium
TACTGCTCGGAGATCGTCTTCTCGTAGCCGATCCCGCGCTTGTGCACGCGCTCGATGAGCGTCGCCACCGGCGCCTGCAGATAGATCACCAGGTCCGGCGTCGGCGTTTGCGTCTTGAGGTGTGAGTAGACCTTTTCGTAGAGCGCGAACTCGTCGTCGGAGAGATTCAGACGCGCGAACAGCGGGTCCTTGTCGATCAGGAAGTCGGCCACCGTCGGCCGGCGGAACATGTCGAGCTGCGTGAGCCCGCGCAGCTGGTCGACGCGCTGGAACAGGAAGTTGAGCTGCGTAGGCAGCGCAAAGCGCTTCATGTCCTGGTAGAAGCGCTCCAAGAACGGGTTGTCCTGCGGCGCTTCGAGCAGCGTGTCGGCGTCCAGGTGCGCGGCGAGTGCGTTGGCGAGGCTGGTCTTGCCGGCGCCGATCGGGCCCTCGACCACGATGTAACGCATTTTCTGCGGATTCATGTCGCAGCGACCTGCTTAACGCCAGGCGTGACGCCGCGTCGGCCTCAGGCGCTGCTCGCGCACCGCTCGCAGCAGCGGCCGCACCGCGCCGTGTCCGGGGACACTGGCTGCGGGAGCCAGGTCCGACAGGGGCTTCAACACGAACGCGCGCTGGTGCATGCGCGGATGCGGTAATGCGAGGCGCGGCTGGCGCGCGCGACGCCGCCCGAACAGCAGCAGATCGAGGTCCAGCGTGCGCGGCGCGTTGCGCGCCATGCGTTCGCGCCGGTGCCGGCGCTCGATGCTGTGCATGCGCGCCAACAGCGTGCGCGGCGACAGCGACGTGCGCAGCGCCGCCACCGCGTTGACGTAATCCGGCTGCGGCTCGGCGCAGCCCACCGGCGCGCTCACGTAGTTGTTGGAGCTTGCGACCACGCGCGATCGCGGAAGCCTCGCGAGCTCGGCGAGGGCGCGCGCCACGTGCCGCCGCGGGTGCTCCAGGTTGCTGCCCAGCCCGATGTACGCGAGCGTGGCCATCACGACTCTCCGGAAGACTCTGCGGGCTCGCTGGACTCATTCGGCGCGCCGGGCGATCCGGGCGCATCGCCGCGCTTGCGCCCGCGCCCGCGTGAGCGGCGCTTTTTCGTCGGACCCTCGTCGGGACGCAGCAGCTCGTCGCGGTCGGCCTGCGTGCCGTGCTGGAACGTCTCCCACCAGTCCGCCAGGCCGGCGAGGTCGCCTTCCATTTCACCACTGTCGCAGCGCAACCGCACGAAATCGTAGCCTGCGCGAAAGCGCGGATGCTCCAGCAGCCGGAACGGCCGCTGCCCCGCGCGCTGCTCGAAGCGCGGCTGCAGCGCCCAGATTTCCTTGATCGCCGCCTCGAAGCGCCGCGGAATCGCCAGTCGCTGCGCCTGTTGCTCGAGCACCTTGTCCATCGCCTCGAACAACGCCGGCATCGGCCGCTCGCCGCGCGCCTTGGCCGCGTTCCATGTTGCCAGCACCTCGTGCCAGAGCAGCGTCGCGAACAGGAACGCCGGCGTCACCGACTTGCCGTCGCGCACGCGCGCGTCGGTGTTGGCGAGCGCCAGCTCGATGAAGCGCTGTCCCAGCGGTTGCTCAACGATCACATCGAGCAGCGGCAGCACGCCGTGATGCAGTCCGTGCTGACGCAGGCTCTTCACCGACTCGAGCGCGTGGCCCGAGAGCAGCAGCTTTTCCATCTCGTCGAACATCCGCGCCGGCGGAACGTTCTCAAGGAGCGGCGCCAGCTTCGGGATGGGCGCCGCGGTCTTTTTTTCGATCGTAAGGCCAAGCTTGGCGGCGATGCGCGCCGCGCGCAGCATGCGCACCGGGTCCTCGCGATAGCGCGTCACCGGATCGCCGATCAGGCGCATGCGCCGGGCGCGCACGTCGGGCACGCCGCCGACGTAGTCCCAGACTTCTTCGGTCGTGGGGTCGAAGTAGAGCGCGTTGAGCGTAAAGTCGCGGCGCAGCGCGTCTTCCGCCTGCGACCCGAAAACGTTGTCGGAAAGCAGCCGCCCGTGCTCGTCGGAAGCATCGTCGCCCATCTGGCGCGCGCGGAACGTCGACACCTCGATCGTTTCGGGTCCCGCCAGCACGTTCACCAGGCGGAAGCGCCGCCCGATGATGAAGGCGCGGCGGAACAGCGGCTTCACCTGCTCGGGCGTGGCACTGGTGGCGATGTCGAAGTCTTTGGGCGTGATGCCGAGCAGGAGGTCGCGCACCGCGCCGCCGACGACGAAGGCCTTGTAGCCCGCCTGCTGCAGCTTGCGGATCACGTCCTGCGCGCCGCGCGAGATTTGCGTACGCCGCACCGAGTGTGCGGCGGGGCCGTACACCCGTGGCTCTGCCGAGCCACGGCCGGGGATCAATCGTGCGAGCAGGCGGCGGATCATCGGAAAGCGGGAAGGGGGGAGGGAGATCCCCGTGATTGCATTGGGCTTGAGAGGGCGCGGAGCAAGCGCTTCGGCAACGTGCGTAGGTGCGAATGCACTACCTTCGGGCGACGTCGCGTCGACCGCTGCCTCGGGTTACAAATTCGGTGCAGACGAGGCCGGTGCAGGCGGATCGCAGCGACGAATCATAGCATGGCAGCACGGCCCGGATTCGCGGATAATCAGTCGCTTCCAGCGCAGCATTCGTCGTATCCAGGAGAAGCCATGCCCGCTTATCAGCACGTCACGGTGCCGGCCGGAGGCCAGAAGATCACCGTCAACAATGACTTCAGCCTCAACGTTTCGGATCAGCCGATCATCCCCTACATCGAAGGCGACGGCACCGGCGTCGACATCACGCCGGTGATGCTCAAGGTGGTCGACGCAGCGGTGGCGAAGGCTTACGGCGGGAAGCGCAAGATCCACTGGATGGAGATCTACGCGGGCGAGAAGTCGACCAAGGTCTACGGCGCCGACGTCTGGCTGCCCGACGAGACCCTGGCGATCCTCAAGGACTTCGTGGTGTCGATCAAGGGGCCGCTGACCACGCCCGTCGGCGGCGGCATCCGCAGCCTCAACGTGGCGCTGCGCCAG
>JBDTZQ010000110.1:0-10025 GCA_040005035.1 Betaproteobacteria bacterium
GCGATCATCAACAGCATTCAGCAGGGCATGGCGGCGGAACTCGACTTCCAGGCCATCATCGACCTCGTCGGGGACAAGCTGCGCGAAGTGTTCAACACGGGGGACATCGCCATCGGTTGGAGGGACGCTCACTTCCCAGATCCACCTCTGATGCACAGGCTGTACGATTACCAGCACGGCACAAGGCCAAATCTGCCACCGATTCGCGTGAACCCTGAGGGCCCGATGTCCAAGGCCTTCGACGCCAAGCGCCCCGTGGTCGCGAACACGCGGGCGCAGATGAAGGCCTGGGGCTTGCGTGATATCGAAGGCCGGCAGCCCACCCAGTCGACGGCGATGGTGCCCATCTACTCTGGCGAGCGCACGCTGGGTGCCATCGCATTGCAGAACACCGAGCGCGCCAACGCTTTCGGCGAGGCCGAGGTGCGCCTGCTCACGACGGTGGCCGCCAGCATGGGTGTCGCGTTGCAGAACGCCCGGCTGTTCGAAGATACGCAGCGGCTGCTCAAGGAAACGGAACAGCGCGCCGCAGAGCTCGCCATCATCAACAGCGTGCAGCAGGCGCTCGCCGCCGAACTCGACATGCAGGGCATCTACGATGCGGTCGGCGACAAGATCCGCGAGATTTTCCGCCGCGCCGACGTGGAAATCCGCATCGTCGACCGGCAGGCCGGCGTCTGGCGCTTCCCCTACCTGACCATGCGTGGCGAGCGTATCAACATCACCCCGAATCCGATCGGCGAAGTCGGCATCGGCGCCCATGTCCTGCGCACCCGCGAAACCCTGGTGATCAACGAGAACGTCGAAGCGGCGCTCGCGAAATACCGCAGCCACCTGCTTGGCCCGGAGCTACCGAAATCGATGGTTTACGTTCCGCTGGTTGCGGGCGACCAGGTGCGTGGAATGATCCAGTTGGCCGACATGGATCGCGGGCATGCCTTCGCGGATTCGGACGTGCGGCTGCTGCAGACGCTGGCAGGCAGCATGAGCGTGGCACTCGAGAACGCACGCCTGTTCGACGAAACGCAACGCCTGCTGAAGGAGACCGAAGCGCGCAACACCGAGCTGTCGGTAATCAACAGCATCCAGGACGGCATGGCCGCCGCGCTGAATTTCCAGGCTATTGTCGAACTCGTCGGCGACAAGCTGCGCCATCAGTTCAGAGTGGCTTGCATAGGCATCTTTTGGCTCGACGAGGCCGCCGGCCTGATGCATTTCCCGTACATATACGAGCATGGCAAGCGCCTGCAGTCGCCGCCGCTGCCACTCGCCACTCTCGCCACGGGCAGGCGCTGGTTCAACGCGATGACTTCACGCCAATCGGTGATCTGGCACAACCAGGGCGAGTATCGGGACTGGGAACTTTTTCTGCTCGAAGGTACCGACATGAGCCGCTCGGGCGTATTCACCCCGATCTTTGCCGGCGACCGTTTGCTGGGCATGCTCGATGTCGAGAACCACGAGGCGGACGACGCCTTCGGCGAGCCCGATATGCGCCTGCTATCGACCATAGCCGCGAGCATGGGCGTCGCACTCGAAAACGCGCGCCTGTTCGACGAGACGCAGCGCCTGCTGAAGGAACGCGAGGCGGCGATGGCACAGCAAGAGGCCAGCGCCGAGGTACTCAAGGTGATCAGCGAATCGCCGACCGACGTGCAGCCGGTGTTCGAAGCCATCGTCCACTCCTCTCTGCGGCTACTGTCCTGCGTTCACACCGCGGTGTTGCTACGGGAAGGCAACACGTTCTCGCCGGTCGCGGCGGCCGGGACGCATGGCTTCCCCAGCGCAGCGGTGGGGCCGTCCGTAGTGCCCATCGATCCTGCGGCCAACTTCCCGTCGCGTGTGTTCGTGAGCAAGACGCCTCTGCACATACCCGACTGGTCAGCCATCGACCTTCCCGAGCACGAGCAGCGCATCCAGCAGGCAATCGGGAACAGGTCATCACTGATGCTGCCGATACTGCGCGACGACGAATGTATCGGCGTGCTGGTGCTGCAGCGCGCCGTGGCGGGCGCCTTCACCGACAAGGAAATCGCGCTGGCGAAATCTTTCGTCGACCAAGGCGTGATCGCGATCGAGAACGTGCGGCTGTTCAACGAGACCAAGGAAGCGTTGGAACGACAGACGGCAACGGCCGAAGTGCTCAAGGTAATCAGCGAGTCGCCAGCGGACGTTCAGCCGGTTTTCAACGCGATCGCCGAGCGCGCCAAGTCACTATGCGGCGCGCTGACCGGTGGCGTGACGCAGCTGGAAGGCAACCTGGTGCACCTGCGCGCGTACCGCGGCGCCTCGCGAGAGGCGGAAGACGAGATGCTGAACCTGTACCCGGTCCAGCTTGGGCGTGGCACCTCCAGTGCGCGGGCGATTCTCGAACGCGCGCCGGTGCAGATCGCGGATGTTTTCGAGGACTCCGAGTACGCGCTGAAAGACGTGTCACGGACAGCCGGCATTCGCAGCACTCTTGCGGTGCCGATGTTGTGTGAAAGCGAGGTCGTCGGCTCGATCGTTGTGTCCCGGGCCCAGATAGGCGCTTTTCCAGACCGACTCGTTGCGCTGCTTCAGACTTTTGCCGACCAGGCCGTGATCGCCATCGAGAACGTGCGGCTTTTCAACGAGACCAAGGAAGCGCTGGAGCAGCAGCGCGCCTCGTCCGAAGTTCTCGCCGCGATAAGCAGCTCGATCGCGGACACGGCGCCGGTCTTCGACAAGATTCTCGAAAGCTGCGAGCGCTTGTTCGCGGGCAAGGTTGCCGGGATCAACCTCGTGGGCGAAGACGGCCTCATCCACCTTCAGGCATACCACGGGCCGGGCCGGGAGGACCTAGAACGCGTCTTTCCTCTCCGGGTAAGCGCGGACAGTGGCTCGGGGGCAGCGGTACTGACTCGCAGCGTCATCCACTACCCTGACATCGACAACGGCGATGAGGTGCCCGAGCACACGCGCCGGGCATGCCGGGCGGTTGGGTACAAGTCGGTGATTTTTGCACCGATGGTCTGGGAAGGCAAAGGTACCGGCGTGATCTTCGTCGGCCGCGACTATGCCGGCCCGTTCTCGGACAAGGATATTGCCCTTCTAAAGACTTTCGCCGACCAGGCGGCGATCGCGATCCAGAATGCACGACTGTTCAACGAGACGAGTGAGGCGTTGGAACAGCAGACGGCGACGGCCGAGGTGCTGCGGGTCATCAGCGAATCGCCGACCGACGTTCAACCTGTGTTTGAAGCCATCGCCGAGCGCGCGCGAATCCTTTGCGGCGCGAAGGTGAGCGGCGTGACGCGCCTGGACGGCGAGTGGGTGCATCTGGTGGCATACCAAAGCGGGTCGCGCGAAGCCGGTGACGCGATGCGCAGCGTGTTTCCGGCAAAGGCGTCCAGCAACGCGATCATTACTGCGCGTGCTATTCGGGCGCGTGCACCGGTACAGGTGGAGGACTTAATGGCGGACCCGGATTTCGGCGCGAAAGAAGCCGCCCGGATTGCCGGATATCGAAGCATCCTGGCGGTACCGATGCTCCGCGAAGGCGTGGTCGTCGGCGCGATCGCCGTCAACCGCGCCGAGGTTGGACCTTTCCCCGACAAGCAAGTGCAGCTGCTGCAGACGTTCGCCGACCAAGCCGTCATCGCGATCGAAAACGTGCGCCTTTTCAACGAGACGCAGGAGGCGCTTGGCCAACAGACTGCAACAGCGGACATTCTGCGCGTGATCAGCAGTTCGCCAACGGACGTGCAGCCCGTTTTCGACGCAATCGTGGGTACCGCGGTGCGGCTGCTTTCGTGCGATCTTGCTGTGATGCTGCGTCGTGACGATGGACATACGTTCACCGAAGTCGCATCGGCCAGGCCAGACGGACTTTCTTCAGGGCTGGGAAAGGACGTCGTACCCATCGATCCACGCGCAAACTTCCCGTCGCAAGTGATCGTGAGCAAGACGCTGCTGCACATTCCGGACTGGTCGACCGTCGAACTTCCTCAACACGAGCGGCGCGTCCATGAATTGGCGCGTATCAATGCTTCGCTCATGCTGCCGCTTTTGCGCCAAGGCGAATGCATCGGCGTCCTTGCGCTGGCGCGCTCCAAGGCCGGCGCGTTCAGCGAGAAGGAAATCGCGCTGGCGGAATCTTTCGTGGACCAGGCCGTCATCGCCATCGAGAACGTGCGGCTGTTCAACGAGACGAAGGAAGCGCTCGAGCGGCAGACGGCGACGGCGGAGATCCTGCGTGTCATCAGTGGTTCGGTCACCGATACGCAGCCGGTGTTCGACGCCATCGTGCAAAGCTGCCAGCGACTGTTTTCCGGCAAGGCAGTCGCCCTTGTGTTTCCCAAAGGCGAAATTTTGGAAACGAGGGCCTTCGCGAGCGATACGGGTGCGCTGCGCGGGGCGGATGTCATGAAGCCCTGGCCCTTCGACCGCGGTAGCGGTGCCGGGACCTGCATCCTCGATTCGAGCGTTGTCAACGTCGCCGATGCCGTTGAGGGGGTGAAAAAATATTTCCGCATGGGCGAACTAACGGTGGCCTTGGGCTACCGATCGTGCCTGTTCGTACCGCTGCTGCGTGAAGGCAAGGCCATCGGCTGCATCGTTATACTGCGCGCCACTACCGGCCGATTCGCCGAGCCGGAAGTATCGTTGGCGCAAACCTTCGCCGACCAGGCCGTCATCGCCATCCAGAATGCACGGCTGTTCAATGAGACCAAGAACGCGCTCGCCAAGGTCGAGGAGCGCACGCGGGAGTTGACCGAGTCGTTGGACTACCAGACCGCGATCAGTGAGGTCCTCCGAGGCATCAGCGAGTCGCCTACCGACGTGACGCCCGTGTTCAAGATAATCCTCGAGAGTGCGACGCGGTTGTTTGGCGCCCCGATAGCGGGCGTTTTCCGGTACGACGGCCAGCTGGTGCACCTGGTCGCGGCACACAACTGGTCTCCGGAGGCGCTCGAAGACGCGCGACGATTCTATCCAGCACCGCCAAACCCGAAGATGCTCACCGGGCGGGTCATGATCTCGGGCAATGTGGAGACGGAGGAGGACACATTTCTCGACCCTGGCTACGACCAGACTCAAGCGCGGCTCGGCGGCTGGCGGCGATTGCTCGGCGCGCCCCTGCTCAAGGACGGCCGTGCCGTCGGTGCGATCGTGGTCGCTTGGCCGGACCCCGGCAAGACGCCGCCGCGGCAAATCGATCTGCTGAAGACCTTCGCAGGCCAAGCGGTGATCGCCACCGAGAACGTGCGCCTAATCAGCGAGACCAAGGAGGCGCTCGAGCAGCAGACCGCCACCGCCGAAGTGCTGCAGGTGATCGGCAGCTCCGTGTCCGATGCGGCGCCGGTATTCGACAAGATCCTCGACAGTTGCCAGCACCTGTTCGCCACCGAGCAGCTCGGCATCTTCCTCGCCCACGACGATGGTCAGGTGCGCATGGGTGCGTGGCGGGGAGCGGCGCTCGACGCGATCGCGCGCACGTTCCCCAAACCGCTCGACGAGACGATGACGGGACGCATCATCTGCGAGCGCCGCACGCTGCATCTTCCGGACGCGGCGGCCATGCAGGACGCGCCGCTCGCGGTCCGCAGCGTGGTCGATCTGATTGGTAACTTCTCGGTGGCGTGGGCCCCGATGCTGTGGGAGGACCGCGGCGTAGGCTCGATTGCGGTACTGCGCCAGCCACCCAAACCCTTCACCGACAAGGAACTGGCGCTGCTCAAGACCTTCGGCGACCAGGCGGTGATCGCGATCCAGAACGCGCGGATGTTCAACGAGACGCAGGAAGCGCTCGAGCGCCAGACGGCGACCGCCGAGGTGCTGAAGGTGATCAGCGAGTCGCCCACCGACGTGCAACCGGTGCTGGATGCGGTCGCGGAACGCGCCGGTTCGCTTTGCCGAGCTGACGGCAGCCGCGTCTGGCTGGTCGTCGATGGTCAATTGCGCGCGATGACGAGTTATGGTCCGGCCTACACGCAAGGTCCGGACGCCGACGTGTTGCCGCTGAGCAGGACATCCATCGGCGGCCGAACGATCCTGGAACGCCGGTATATCCACGTCGAGGATGTCCTTCCGCTCCTGGATTCCGAGTACCCGGACATTCGCAAGATCCAAGAGCGCTACGGGTTCCGAACGGTGCTCAGCGTGCCGTTGATGCGCGAGGGCGAAGCCGTTGGTACGATCTCGCTCCTTCGTAACGAGGTACGCCCGTTCGCCCCAGCGGAGATCAGCCTTCTGCAGACGTTCGCCGATCAGGCGGTGATCGCCATCGAGAACGTGCGTCTGTTCAAGGAGACACAGGAAGCGCTCGACCAGCAGCGGGCCTCGGGCGAGGTGCTGGCGGCCATCAGCGGCTCGATCGCCGACGCCGCGCCGGTGTTCGAGCGGATCCTGGCGAGTTGCGAGCGGCTGTTCGCCGGCAAGGTCGGACAGATCAACGTCATCGGGGAAGATGGCCTGGTGCACCTGGGCGCATACCACGGCGCTAACCAGCTAGAAGTGGCGAAACATTTTCCCATGCCGCTCGACACCACGAGCGCAACCGGGCTTGCTATCGCAAACCGTGCCGTGCTGCACTATCCGGACATAGCCCAGGACGCCGACGTGCCGTCGCGCGCACGATCCGGGTGGACGGCGCAAGGATTGCGCGCACTGATCGTCGCGCCGATGTTGTGGGAGGGCAAGGGCATCGGCGCCGTCTTCGTCGGCCGGCTGAACCCGGGCGCCTATTCCGAAAAGGAGATCGCGCTGTTGCGCAACTTCGCCGACCAGGCCGTGATCGCGATCCAGAACGCGCGCCTTTTCAACGAGGCGCAGGCTGCGCGCGCCGCCGCTGAGACCGCCAACGAGGCCAAGAGCTCTTTCCTGGCGACGATGAGCCACGAGATCCGCACGCCGATGAACGCGGTTATCGGAATGAGCGGACTGCTGCTCGACACCAAACTGGACACCGAGCAGCACGATTACGTCGCCACCATCCGCGAGTCGGGAGACACGCTGCTGACGATCATCAACGACATCCTGGACTTCTCCAAGATCGAAGCCGGACGCATGGACATCGAGGCGCAGCCCTTCGATCTGCGCGAATGCGTGGAATCGGCGCTCGACCTGGTAACGTCGCGCGCCGTCGAAAAACATCTTGATACCGCCTACATGTTCGAAGGCGAGGTCCCTGATGCCATCCTCGGCGACGTGACGCGGCTGCGTCAGATCATCCTCAACCTGCTGGCCAACGCGGTCAAGTTCACCGAATCCGGCGAGGTGGTGCTGACGGTGAGCGCCAAAGGGATCGGCAATGAGCGCTCCGAGCTAACGTTCGCGGTGCGCGACACCGGCATCGGCCTGACGAGCGAGGGCATGGGCCGCTTGTTCCAATCGTTCTCGCAGGCGGACTCGTCGACGACTCGCAAGTACGGCGGCACGGGCCTCGGGCTTGCGATCAGCAGGCGGCTCGCCGAGTTGATGGGCGGGCGCATGTGGGCCCAGAGCGCGGGACCGGGCAAAGGCTCGACTTTCCTCTTCACCATCGAAGCGCCTGCCGCGGGGCTGCTGCCCCCCGCTCGCCAGCGCGACTTCGTCGGCGTGCAGCCGGCGCTGCAAAGCAAGCGCGTGCTCGTCGTCGACGACAACACCACCAACCGGCGCATCCTGGAGCTGCAGACTGCCAAGTGGGGCATGTCGTCGCGCGCGACAGAGTCGCCGCGCGAAGCGCTGCACTGGGTGGAGTCGGGCGAGATTTTCGACCTTGCGATCCTCGACATGCACATGCCGGAAATGGATGGCATCGCGCTGGCGCGGGCGATCCACGAGCGCCGCGCCTCCTTGCCGCTGGTGCTGTTCAGTTCGCTGGGGCGTCGCGAGGCCGGCGACGACGAGCGGCTGTTCAGCGCCTATCTCACCAAGCCCCTCCACCAATCGCATCTGTTCGATACGCTGGTGGGACTGCTGGCGCACGACATGGCGCGCAAGCCCGAGGCAACGTCGGCCAAGCCCCAGCTCGATCCGGGACAGGCGGCGCGTCATCCGCTGCGCATCCTGCTCGCCGAGGACAATGTGGTGAACCAGAAGCTCGCACTGCGGCTTTTGCAGCAGATGGGCTACCGCGCAGACCTGGCGTCGAATGGCATCGAGGCGGTCGAATCGGTTCAGCGGCAGACCTACGACGTGGTACTGATGGACGTGCAGATGCCTGAGATGGACGGGCTCGACGCGTCGCGCCGCATCTGCGCGCAATGGGGGCCCGGTGAGCGGCCGCGCATCGTGGCGATGACGGCCAACGCCATGCAGGGCGACCGCGACATGTGCCTGGCGGCCGGGATGGACGACTACGTGACGAAGCCGATCCGCGTCGAACAGCTCGTCGAGGCGCTGAACCACGTGCGCCCGCGCAGGGATACATGATGAGCGCACCGACCATCGATCGGCCGACCTTCGACGCGCTCAAGGAAACGACCGGCGCCGATTTCGCGAAGGAATTGGTGGACACGTTTCTCGAGGAAGCGCCCGCGATGCTCAACGACCTGCGCGACGCGCTGGCGCGAAACGATGCCGACAAGTTCCGCCGCGCCGCGCATTCGCTCAAGTCCAACAGCCATACGTTTGGCGCGCTCACGCTGGGTGCGATGGCGCGGGAGCTCGAGCTCACGGACGTGTCGAAGTTGCGCGAAAGCGGCACGCTGCCGCTGGCAGCCCTGTCCGATGAGTACGCGCGCGTTGCCGCAGCATTGACCGACTTGCGCCATGCGTGACCCGCGCAGCGGCGCGGCCCGCCTGCTGGTCGTCGACGACAACAAGGTCAACCGGCTGCTGCTCACGCGCAGTCTGGAACTGCAGGGCCACAGCACGGCGTCGGCCGAGAATGGGCGCATCGCGCTGGAGATGCTGCGCGGCGAATCGTTCGACCTGGTGCTGCTCGACATGGAAATGCCGGAAATGGACGGCTTCCAGGTGCTCGAGCAACTGGTCAACGACCGGCGCCTGCGCGACCTTCCGGTCATCGTGACATCGTCGCTGGAGGGCGTCGCCAACGTGGTCCGCTGCATCGAGCTCGGCGCAGAGGACTACCTCACCAAGCCGGTCAATCCGGTGCTGCTGAAGGCCCGCATCGGGGCGTGCCTCGAGAAGAAGACTTTGCGCGACCAGCAGAAGGAACTGATGCGCCGCTTCGCCACGCCTGAAGTCGCGCAGGACCTGCAGGATTCCGGCTTCGCGCTGGGCGGCAAGCTGGTCGATGCCTCGGTGATGTTCTCCGATATCCGCGACTTCACCTCGCTTGCCGAGTCGCAGACGCCCGAGGAGACCATCGAGCTGCTCAACACCTACTACGCGCTGATGTTCGATGCGATCAGCAGTCACGGCGGAATCGTCACGCTGATGATGGGCGACGGCCTGATGTCGGTCTTCGGCGCACCGGTGCCGCTACCCGACCATTGCGAAAGCGCGGTCCGCGCGGCGCAGGAAATGGTCGAGTTGATCGACCTGTTCAACCTGGAGCGCGAAGCGGCGGCGAAGCCACGGCTGAGGATCGGAATCGGCATCGCCTCCGGCGAGATGGTGGCCGGATACGCCGGCACCAACGAGCGTGCGACGTACACCTGCATCGGCGACATCGTCAATCTCGCCTCAAGGCTCGAGACGCACACCAAGGTCGCGCTGCGCACCATCCTGATCGACCATGCCACGCGATCGGCGCTGAGCGAGCGCGTGGCGGTCGAGGCGCTCGGCCCGGTTCCGCTCAAGGGCAAGGCCGTCGCCGTGGAGGTTTTTGCGGTCGAGCCGAGAAAATCCCGCTAGGCAGGCAACTTCGGTCAGCTCGAAATGCTGGCCGGGGTGGCAGGGAGAATCAAACGCCTTCATTGAATGGCGTCATGGGTGGCACCCACTACCAAGGGATGGCCTGATCCCATTAGACCGGATAAGGCTTGCGCTCACCGCTCAAATCTTATGATGGTCGTAATATATGAGAAGGACGGCCACCCGATCCAAGGAAGCCACGCACGAGCGCATCGTCGAGGCAGCCGCACGTGCCATCCGGCGCAGTGGCTACG
>JBDTZQ010000111.1:0-9965 GCA_040005035.1 Betaproteobacteria bacterium
CCGAAGGCCTTGCCGATGCCGTCGTAGCGCTCGCCGCGCCCGATGCTGTTGGGCTCGCCGGCGGTGAACACCGAGAAGCTGGCGCCGGTCTGGTAGTGATATCCGCGCAGGTCGGCGAGGTCGATGTGCAGCGCCTCCACTTTCGGCGACGCCGACGCGGCGAGCGTCTGGAGCGCCGACAGCGCACTGGCGATCGCCGGCGTGTCAGGCAGCCGTGCCCGAGCCGCCGCAAGCACCTCCGGCGCGGGGCCGTAGAGCTTGGTCAGCATTGCGAAAGCGTCGCGCCAGACCGACGGCAGGCGCGCCGTCAGCGCGGTCACGGTCGGCACGTCCTTGTTGCGAAGCGCGGTGAAGAGCTCGCTGTCGCCGCCGTCTCCGGCAATGTGCGCGCCGTTGGCGAGCGCGCGATAGACGCCGACGTGACCCAGATCGACGTGCAGGCTACCGACGCCGACCGCGGCCAGCGACGAGAGCAGGAGGCCCAGCACCTCGCGATCGGCCTCGATCGACGCGTCGCCATAGAGCTCGGCGCCGATCTGCAGGACTTCGCGGGTCGGCGCGAGGCCGCTGGCAACGGTGCGCAATACGCTCCCTGCGTAGCACAGGCGCGTCACGCCCGGCTCGTTGAGCAGGTGCGCGTCGATGCGCGCCACCTGTGGCGTGATGTCGGCGCGCACGCCGAGCAGCCGTCCGGACGTCGGATCGACCATCTTGAAAGTCTGGATGTCGAGATCGTGGCCGGTGCCGGTGAGTAGCGAATCCAGATGCTCGACGAGCGGCGGCTGCACCAATCGGTAGGCGTGCGCCTTGAAGTGGTCGAGCAGCCGGCGGCGCAACGATTCGATCGCTTCCGCTTCCGCGGGAAGGATGTCATCGATGTGCTCGGGAAGAACCCACTTACGCATAGAGCATCGCCAGGCCAATGCCGCCGATTGCCATCGAGGCGAGCCCGATGAAGCGCAGCTGCCCATCAGACAATTCGGTGACCTTGCGAAAGGTGTCGCGCCACGCGCGCGGCGCGACGAGCGGCAGCACGCCCTCGAGCACCAGGACCAGCGCGCAGCCGGCCAGGAAAGATTCCGGCACAGGCACTTCCTCGAGCGACGTTACTTCGATTGCGGCCGGGACGCGGGTCTGCCCCCGCCCGGCTGCTTGAAGTACTGGAAGAATTCCGAGCTCGGGTCGAGCACCAGCATGTCGGACTTGTTGCGGAACGTCGACTTGTACGCTTCGAGGCTGCGGTAGAACGAGTAGAACTCCGGGTTCTGCCCGTACGCCGCGGCATAGATCGCCGACGCCTTGGCATCGCCCTCGCCCTTGATCTTCTGCGCCTGCTTGTAGGCGTCGGCGAGGATGACTTCGCGCTGGCGATCGGCGTCGGCGCGGATCTTTTCCGACTCGGCGCCGCCTTGTGAGCGCAATTCGTTGGCGACGCGCTTGCGCTCCGATTCCATGCGCTGATAGACCTGCGCCAGCACCTCGTCGGGGAGCTCGACGCGGCGAAGGCGCACGTCAACAACCTCGACGCCGATGGTGCGCGCGTCGGCGTCGGCTTTTTGTCGCGCCTCGGTCATGATCTTGTCGCGCTCGGTCGAGATCACCTCGTGGATGGTGCGTTTGTTGATCTCCTGCGCGAGGTTGGCGCGGATGGACTGCGCCAGCCGGCGCTTGGCGGCTTCCTCGTCGCCGGTGACGCTCTGGTAGTACTTGCGCACGTCGATGATGCGCCAATAGGCGATGAAGTCGACCTTGAGCGGCTTTTTTTCCGACGTGGTGATGCGATCGGGCTCGGGCGCGTCGAGGGTGAGCAGGCGGCGGTCGTAGAACTTGACGTTCTGGACCAGCGGCACCTTGAAGTACAGGCCGGCCTCGGTCTTGGCCTCGATGAACTCGCCCAGCTGGAACTTGATCGCGTACTGCTTCTGGTCGACGGTGTAGAGCGACTGCGAGAGCACCAGCAGTACGGCCACCACCAGCGCGACGATCGGCATGGCGGTCTTCATCGCGACGTCCCGCGGTCGCGCGAAAGGTCGCGCGAGCGCGCCGGATCGAGCGTGACGCTGGCCTCGGGCACGGCCACCGCCGGACGCGTCGCCGCGTCGGCCGACGATGCGGTCGCCGGCATGCCCTGTTTGAGAAGCTGGTCGAGCGGAAGATAGAGCAGATTGCTGCTGCCCGCCTTCTGGTCCATCAGCACCTTGCTCGAGCTCGCCAGCACCGACTGCATCATGTCGAGGTAGAGGCGCTCGCGCGTGACCCCCGGCGCCTTGGCGTATTCGACGAGTATCTGGCGGAAGCGGCTCGCATCGCCCTCGGATTTCTGCACCACGCTGGCGTTGTAGCCGTCGGCTTCCTGCAGCAGGCGCGACGCCATGCCGCGGGCGCGCGGGACGACGTCGTTGGCATACGCCTCGCCTTCGTTCTTCTGGCGCGTACGGTCCTGGCTCGCCTTGACGGCATCGTCGAAGGCGGCTTGAACCTGCTCGGGCGGTTGCGTGTTCTGCAGGGTGACGCGCTGAACATAGATGCCGGTGCCGTAACGGTCGAGCATCGCCTGCATCAGCTTCTCGGTCTCGGCGGCGATCTGTGCGCGCCCTTCGTAGAGCGCGTAGTCCATCTGGCTGCGGCCGATCACCTCGCTCATCGCGGTCGCGGCCACCTGGAAGACGATGTCGTCGGGCTTGCGCGTATTGAATACGTAGTCGGGCGCGCTCTTCAGGTTGTACTGGACCGCGAACTGCAGATCGATGATGTTCTCGTCATCGGTGAGCATCAGCGATTCCTTGGCGATCTTGTTTTTCGGATTGCCGTTGCGGTAGCCGATCTCCACGGTCTTGACCTGCGAGAAGTCGATCACCTCGACCGACTCGATCGGGAAGGGCAGGTGCCAGCGCAGGCCGGGAGTCGTCGTCTCGGTGTACTTGCCGAAGCGGGTGACCACGCCGCGGCGTCCCTCATCGACGATGTACGAGCCGCTCACCAGCCAGACGACCAGCACCAGCGCGACGACTAGGCCTGCGCCGCCCAGCGGGAACTGGCGCCTCGGAGGCAGCTCGTCGCCGATCGGATCGGCGGGCTCGCGCCTGCCGAAAAGGTCGTTGATGCGGCGAGTGAGGTTGCGCCAGATCTCGTCGAGATCGGGCGGCCCATTTCGGCCGCGCTTGCCCCACTGGGGGTCGTTGAGAGACATGACGGACGCGTGCCTTGCGGGCGCTTTCTAGTGGTCGGGGTAGCCGGGGTGCAAAGGGTGCAAAGGGTGCAAAGGTGGCGCCGCGGCGTGCTTCAGGCGGTTGCCGCCCAGCCTTCGGAACGGGGGAACCACTCGGCCAGCGCGGCGCGCAAATCGCGCGCGCCCGCGCCGGTAAGCGCGCTCAGACGAACAGCACAAATTTTACCATATTGGTCGCGCTCGACGCCGGGCGCGGTTCCCGCGGCGTCGCACTTGTTCCACACCAGCAGCCGGGGGACGTTTTCGGCGCCGATCTCGGTCAGCACCGCGTCCACCGCCGCCATCTGCTGCTCGCGCCCAGGATGGCTGGCGTCGATCACGTGCAGGATCAAATCGGCGTCGACAGCTTCCTTGAGCGTCGCCTGGAACGCGGCGATCAGGTCGTGCGGCAGGTCGCGGATGAAGCCGACCGTGTCGGACACGACCAGGTTCTCGGCGTCCTGGATGAACACGCGGCGAAGCGTCGTGTCGAGCGTCGCGAACAGCTTGTCGGCGGCGTAGGTGCCGGCGCCCGTCAGCCGGTTGAACAGCGTCGACTTGCCGGCGTTGGTGTATCCGACCAGCGCGACGTTGCGCACCGAGGCGCGGCGTCGCGCGCGGCGCTGCGGCTCGCGCCGCCGCCCCACCTGCGCGATGCGATCGCGCAGCAGCTTGACGCGTTCGCCGATGAGCCGGCGGTCGGTCTCGAGCTGAGTCTCGCCGGGTCCGCGCAGCCCGATGCCACCCTTTTGCCGCTCGAGGTGGGTCCAGCCGCGCACGAGGCGCGTCGACAGGTGCTCGAGCTGCGCGAGCTCGACTTGCAGCTTGCCTTCCGCGCTTTGCGCACGCTGCGCGAAAATGTCGAGGATCAGCGCCGTGCGGTCGACGACGCGGCATTCGAGCGCGCGCTCGAGATTGCGCTGCTGCGCGCCGGAAAGCGCATGGTCGAAGATGACGAGGTCGGACGCGGTGGCGGCACGAAGCGCCGCCATCTCCTCGACCTTGCCCTTGCCCGCGAACAGCGCCGGATCGGGCCGCTTGCGCCGCGCCGTGATCACGCCGGCGACATCCGCGCCTGCGCTCTGCGCGAGCGCCATCAGCTCGGAAAGGCGCTCGGCCGGCTCGCCTTCGCCCAGGTCGAGCTCGACCAGAACCGCGCGATCGCCGCCCTCCGGACGATCAAGCATCGGACGGGGCCTGCAGCACGTTCATTGCCGGCGGAGCCGGCAGCAGCGGATCAAGCGTCGCGGTCGTTGTCGTGCGCCGGCAGGGTGACGGCGCGGGCGGGAACGACGGTCGAGATGGCGTGCTTGTACACCATTTGCGTGACCGTGTTCTTGAGGAGGACGACGTATTGGTCGAACGATTCGATCTGGCCCTGCAGCTTGATGCCGTTGACCAGATAGATCGACACCTGCACGTGTTCCTTGCGAAGCGTGTTCAGGAACGGGTCTTGTAGCATTTGCCCTTTGTTGCTCATCGCGTGCTCCATTGTTTTATCGGCTGCGCCCCTGCCGGCTTATTGGACCCTGGTTTGGCCCTTGTTTGGCTTTGCGTGGCCGCTTTGGCGATCACGCAGCGCGCCGGGAACGTCCCCCCGGACTGCGCCCCCGCCGGTGCGCGGCAGGGTCCGCGTAGGGATTCGCGCCAGTCTTGAATTGTATCCTAAGCGGTGTTCCCCGCAGTTGGAACGCGTCGAGGAAGAAATGTTCCAGATAGCGCCGATAGGTGGCGGGAACATGCTGCAATGCCGAGCCGTGGATCACGATCACCGGCGGATTCATCCCACCCTGGTGCGCGTAGCGTAGCTTCGGACGCACCAGACCGGAGCGCGGCGGCTGTTGCTGCAGGACCGCAGCCTGCAGCATGCGCGTCAACTTCGGCGTGGCCAGCTTGGCGGTCGCGGCGGCGTAGGCGCGATCGACCGCCTTGAGCATGCCGCCGATGCCCTTGCTGTCGCGCGCGGAGATCGTGTGCAGCTCGGCGAACGAAAGAAACGCGAGCTTACGCGACAGTTCGCGCTTGACGTCGTCCTTCGCCTTTGTCGTGAGGTCGTCCCACTTGTTGACCGCGATCACCAGCGCGCGGCCGGCCTCGAGGATATAGCCGGCGATGTGCGCGTCCTGCTCGGAGATGTCGGCCTGCGCGTCGACCAGCAGGATCACGACGTTGGCATCCTCGATCGCCTGAAGCGTCTTGATCACGGAAAATTTTTCGATCGTGTCGCTGACCTTGCCGCGCTTGCGCACGCCGGCGGTGTCGATGAGCGTGTAGTGCCGCGCGCCGCGATCGAAATCCAGATAGAGCGAATCGCGCGTCGTTCCCGGCTCGTCGAAGGCGATGACGCGCTCTTCGCCGAGCAGCGTGTTGATGAGCGTCGACTTGCCGACGTTGGGGCGACCGACGACGGCGACCTTGATCCGGCGCGACGCTTCCTCACCCGGGGCGGGCTCGTCGATCGTCGCGGCGGCGGGACAGAGCGAGAGCGCGATGTCGACCAGGTCGCGCACGTTTTCCCCGTGCGCCGAGGAGACGGGCAGCGGCTGGCCCAGCGCAAGCTCGTGGAATTCGGCGGCCGCTCGCTCGGGGGCCATGCCTTCGGTCTTGTTCACCGCCAGCACCAGCGGCCGCCCGGATCGGCGCAGCAGGTCGGCGATAACCTTGTCCTGTGGTGCCAGGCCTTCGCGCCCGTCGACCAGAAAGACCACGACGTCGGCTTCGGCGATCGCGGTGCGCGTCTGCTTGGCCATCGCGTGCATGATCCCCGACGTCGCCTTGGGCTCGAAGCCGCCGGTGTCAACGACCAGATACGAGCGCTCGCCGCCGAGGCCGCGTCCGTAGTGACGGTCGCGCGTGAGTCCCGGGAAATCGGCGACCAGCGCGGCGCGCGACTGCGTGAGCCGGTTGAACAGCGTTGACTTGCCGACGTTGGGTCGGCCGACGATGACGAGGGTGGGAAGCATTCAGGAGGTCGCGTACGGCGATGAACGATGGCTCGTCGGACGGGTCGTCGATGGGCGCGAGGTTCGCGTCGCCGCAGACTGCGCGCTACCTGGCGCTGGCGTTGATCAGGTTGCCGGCGGCGCTCTGCCAGACGATGCCGGTTCCGTTGGCGACCGGCTGCGACTGCGCCGCCGCGCCATCGGTCGCGACCCGGCCGACGAGGCTGCCGTCGTTGCGATCGAGCAGGTGAAGATAGCCTTCGATGTCGACCACGCCGAGATAGTCGCCGATGACCGCGGGGCCTCCGGGATAGCGCATGGCGAGCTTGTCCTGCTTCCATGCCGACGCACCGGTGGCCTTGTCGAGTGCGTGGATGGCACCGTCGTCGGTGGTGATGTAGAGGTAACGGTTGTCCACCGTGATGCCGTACAAGCTCGAGAAGTCGCGCGACCACGCGAGGTTGCCGCGTATGACCTCGAAGCACGCCACGCGGCCCTGGTAGGCGGACGCGCAAACCTGCCGCTCCTCGACGACCGGCAGGCTGGTGACGTCGGCAATACGCTCGAGCTCGGTGCTGCCCTTGGGCGTGGCGACGCTGGCTTCCCAGCCCAGAGCGCCGGTGAGCAGATCGAAGGCGAGCAGCTTGCCGCCCGCGGTTCCGGTGAACAATCCACCGCGGCTGGTGACGCCGCCGGCGAAGCGACGCACCGTCAGCGGCGGCGTCGCGCGCTGGTAGACCCACTTGCGCGCGCCGTCCTTGTCCGACAGCGCGAAGATTCTGCCGTCGAGCGACCAGGCGACGACGATGCCCTCGGCCACTGTCGGCGGTCCGGCCACCTCGCTGGAAATCTTGGTGTTCCACAGCGGCTTGCCGCTGGCGTCGAACGCGTAAAGGTCAGCCTTGTCGGTACCGACCACGACGATGCCGGGACCGGCGCCGACACCGGCGGAGAGCCTGCGATCGGCGCTGATTCGCCAGTTCTGACGGCCGGTCGCGGGATCGACGCTGACGACGGTGCCATCGGGACTTGCCGCGTAAATGACGTCCTTGCTCACCGCCGGCGCGAATGCCTCGCCGCGCTTGCCGCCGAGCGAGACCTGCCAGTCGACGCGCGCGGTGGCCTTGGCGTCGAAGGGCGGGAGCGGCCCAGGCTTCTTCGCACCGCGGCCGATGCCCAGCCACGACAGCGACGGGACGGGGATCGTCGGAATCCACGACGACATCGTCTCGCAGCCCCCGAGCAAAAGTGCGCAGCCCAGAGTCGTCAGGCGCATAGGACCCAGCAGGCGCACGGCGCGCGCCGGTATGATCGTCACTTCGCGCCTCCCAACGCGTCGAACTTCACCTGGACGAATCCGCGATACGGCGACTTTGGCTCGATCTTGGAGAGCGCCAGTCCATACGCGGCCTTCGCCTCCACCGGTTTCCCGGCGGCGCTCAGCACGTCGCCGCGCAGGTCGGCGAAGAGCCCCGCGAATGCCTCGTCGGTCTTGGCATCGAGCGCCCCCAGCGCGGCGTCGTACTGCTTGTCGTCGAGCAGCGATTCGGCGAGGCGAAAACGCGCGATCGACTTGAGCTCATCCTCGCTCGCATGGTCGATCACCCACTGCAGCTGAGCGCGCGACGCGGCGTGCTCGCCGGCGTCGCTGAGCAGCTTTGCGTAGAGCAGAGCGGCGCGCGGCGCGTACGCGGTCCCGCCGAATTTGTCCTCGATCTGGGTCGCTGGCTCTTTTGCCTTGGCGGCATCGCTGTCGCGCGCGGCCTGGCTGACCGCCTGGTAGAGCACGCTTGCCTTCGCGGACTGCCCCTGCTGGTACCAGCGCCAACCGATGGTCGCGACCAGGATGACCGCAACCAGTCCCAAGGCGAAGCCGATGTACTTGCCGTACTGCAGCCACCAAGCCTTGAGGTCGTCGAGTTGTTCCTGCTCTTCCAGATCGTAGACTGCCATCTTCGTTCCTTGAAAAAATCAGTGTGTCAGTGCCAGTGTCAGTGTGTGTTGGCGGGCGAAATGCGACGCAGACACGCAGGCAGCTCGTCGGGAGCCATCGCGCGCTGTTCGCCGTCGCCGCGCAGCGGCTTGACGGCGACCTGCCCCGCCGCGGCCTCGTCGTCGCCGATGATCAGTGCATGCCGCGCGTGGCTCGCATCGGCGCGCTTCATCTGCGCCTTGAAACTGCCGCCCCCCGCATTGACCACGATACGCAGCCCCGCGTCGCGCAGTGTTTCGGCCACCGACCGTGCGAAGGTGGCGGCGGCTTCACCCGCATGGACGAGGTAGGCGTCGGGCGCGGCGAGGCTCGCCACTTCGGATGCGGCGGGACCCTGCTCGAGGAGCAGGACGACTCGGTCGATGCCGATCGCAAACCCACACGCCGGCGTCGGCTTGCCGCCGAGCTGCTCGAACAGTCCATCGTAGCGCCCGCCGCCGCCGACTGTGCCCTGCGCGCCCAAGCGGTCGGTCATCCATTCGAACACGGTGCGGTTGTAGTAGTCCAGGCCGCGCACCAGCCGCGCGTCGATCACGAAGGCGATGCACTGGTCGGTGAGCAGCCGCTGCAGCCCGTCGAAATGCGCACGCGATGCGCTGCCCAGGCGATCCATCAGGCGCGGGGCGCCTTCAATCAACGCCTGCAAGGCAGGATTCTTGCTGTCGAGGATACGCAGCGGATTGGTGACGAGGCGTCGTTGTGAATCGGCATCGAGGCTCGACGCGTGCGCGTTGAAATAGTCGACCAGCGCGCTGCGATGCGCGCGCCGCTCGTCGGCATCGCCGATCGAATTGATGTGCAGCTCGATGCCGTCGAGGTCGAGCATCTTCCACAACCGGTGCAGCATGACGATCTGCTCTGCGTCGACGTCGGGGCCGGCGAATCCCAGCGCTTCGGCGTCGAACTGCTGGAACTGCCGGTAGCGGCCCTTCTGCGGGCGCTCGTGACGGAACATAGGTCCCATGGTCCACACGCGCTGCGGCCGATCGTAGATGAGGCTGTGCTCGATGGCGGCGCGCACGATGCCCGCGGTGGCCTCGGGGCGCAGCGTCAGGCTGTCGCCGTTGAGCCGGTCCTCGAACGTGTACATCTCCTTCTCGACGACGTCGGTGGCCTCGCCTATCGCGCGCACGAACAACGGCGTCGCTTCGACCAGAGGCACCTGCATCGGTCGGTATCCGTACATCGCGACGACGGCGCGCACGGCATCTTCGACGCGCTCCCAGAGCGCGGCTGCGTCCGGCAGAACGTCGTTCATGCCGCGCACGGCCTGAATCACGCCGGCCATGGCCTTACGCGACCGCCTTGACGGCCAGTGTCTTGCGCGAGGGGCTAAGATGCGCCGCCGGCGGCTCGCCGCCGTAGCGGGCGCGCACGTAGTCGTCGACGATCGCCTGGAATTCTTGGGCGATGCGCTCGCCGCGCAGTGTGACCGTCTTTTCGCCGTCGACATACACCGGCGCGACGGGAACCTCGCCGGTGCCGGGAAGGCTGATGCCGACGTTGGCCATCTTCGACTCGCCGGGTCCATTGACCACGCAGCCCATCACCGCGACGCTCATCGATTCCACGCCGGGGTAGCGCTCGCGCCAGACCGGCATTTGCGCGCGCAGGAACGACTCGATGTTCTGCGCGAGCTCCTGGAACACGGTGCTGGTGGTTCGTCCGCAGCCGGGGCACGCGGTGACCTGCGGCGTGAACGAGCGCAGCCCCATCGTCTGCAGTATTTCCTGCGCGACGATCACCTCTCGCGTGCGATCGCCCTGCGGCTCCGGCGTGAGCGACACGCGGATGGTGTCGCCGATGCCCTGCTGCAGCAGCA
>JBDTZQ010000112.1:0-9861 GCA_040005035.1 Betaproteobacteria bacterium
TGCACACCGTGCCTTCGATCGGCGCACCGGCGGTGGTGAAGCCCTGCAGGTTGGGATTCTTCTCGCCGTCCATGATGATCTTGGCGGTCTCCATCATGTCGTCCCAGGTCTTGGGAACGGGCCGCTTGTATTTTTCCAGCAGGTCCTTGCGGTAGTAGAGGAACTGCGCGTCGGCGAAGTACGGCAGCGCGACGAGCTTGCCGTTGACCTGGTCGGCGTCGGCGTAGGCCTTGAGGTACTGCGACATGATCTTCGCTTTGTCGGCTCCGAGGTAGCTGTCGAGCGGCTCGGCCCAGCCCTGCGCCGCCCACTGCGCCGGACGGATGACGTCGATGAGGATCACGTCGAGCACGGAATCCTTCGACGAGAGCACGGTCGACAGGTACTGCTGCTGCGCTTCCGACGTCGCTCCGCCGACCTCGACGTCGACCTTCACTCCGGGATTCTTTTTCTGGTACTCGTCGGCGATCTTGCGCATCACGTCCGGACGCTGCTGCCCGCCGGTGAAAATGCGCAGCGTCGTCTCGGCGGCTGCGCTCGCCGCCACTCCCAGGCCCAGCATCGCGGCCACCAACCATGTACAGAACCTCATTGCATCCTCCTTCGGTAAGACAGCGTGTGCGACGCTCGCTGGCGATGAACGAATCTCTGCATCACCAGTCGGCACCGCGAATCGCGCGACCCGTCTCCGGATCGAACAGATGAAAACGATTGGGCTGCAGCGACACCACCATGTTCTGGTTGACCTTGAGTCCCGCCTCCGGCGGAAAGCGCCCGGTGATCTCGCCGCCCTCGGGTGTCCCGCCCAGCTTCACCAGTCCGAGCGTGTCAGACCCCAGCGGTTCGACCAGCAGTACCCGCGCCGACACGGTTGTCATCGACGGATCCGAGGACGCGCCGGCGAAAACGTGCTCCGGGCGCAATCCGAAGGTAAGCGCACGGCCGGTGTGGCGCAGGCACTCACCGACGCGTGACTCCGGAACCGGCACATCGACGCCTCCGGGCAGGTGCAGCACGCGCCCGCCTTCGCCGACGCGGCACGGCAGGAAGTTCATCGGCGGCGAGCCGGTGAATCCGGCCACGAACTTGGCGGCCGGACGGTTGTAGACGCCGTCGGGCGTGTCGTACTGGATCAGGTTGCCGGCCTGCAGCACGACGATGCGGTCGGCGAGCGTCATCGCCTCGACCTGGTCGTGCGTCACGTAGATGATCGTGTTGCCAAGCCGCTGGTGCAACTTCTTGATCTCGACGCGCATCTCGCTGCGCAGCAAGGCGTCCAGATTGGACAAGGGCTCGTCGAACAGGAACGCCTTGGGCTTGCGCACGATGGCGCGGCCCATCGCCACGCGCTGGCGCTGTCCGCCGGAGAGTTCGCGCGGCTTGCGCTCGAACAGGTGCTCGATCTGCAGGATCGCGGCGGCCTCGCGCACGCGCTGCTGCACCTCGTGATCTGGAAGCTTGCGCAGGCGAAGGCCGAAGGCCATGTTCTCGAACACCGACTTGTGCGGGTAGAGCGCGTAGTCCTGGAACACCATGGCGATGTCGCGCGCGCGTGGCGGCAGGTCGTTGACCACGGTGCCACCGATGACGATCTGTCCAGACGTGATGCTTTCGAGCCCCGCCACCATGCGCAGCAGCGTGCTCTTGCCGCATCCCGAGGGGCCGACGAAGACGACGAACTCGCCGGAGCGAACCTCGAGCTCGATGCCGTGGATCACCTCGTTGCCGCCGTAGGCCTTCACCACCTTCTTGAGCATCACCTCCGACATGCTTCCTCCCGCGACTCTCGCGCCCTAGCCGGCGTTGGTCTGCGCCAGTCCGGCGTCGACGATCAGGTTATGACCGGTGATGCCGCGCGCCTCATCGGAAGCGAGGAACAGCGCCGCGCGCGCCACGTCGTCCGCATCGAGCCTGAACTTGAGGCACTGGTTGGCCAGGAATCCGCGATTGACTTCCGGTGTGAGCCAAAGCCGTTCCTGCCTCTCGGTCAGGATAGCACCGGGTACAACCGAGTTGACGCGGATGTTGTACAGGCCGAGCTCGCGCGACATCGTGCGCGTGAGGCCGTTGATCGCTGCCTTGGCGGTGGTATAGCCGACCATTCCAGGCACCGCGCGCATCCACGAGATCGACCCCATGTTGATGATCGAGCCGGCCTTGGCCGCGATCATCGCCGGCGCCACCGCCTGGATGGCGAAGAACTGATGGCGCAGGTTGACTGCGAGACGCTCGTCCCAGTACTCCACGGTCACGTCTTCCATCTTGTGCCGGTCGTCGCGTGCGGCGTTGTTGAGCAGGATCTCGATGGAGCCTTCCCACGCGGCTGCCTGTGTGAGCGTCGCGCGCAAGGCGTCGATGTCGCGCAGGTCGCATTCGAAATAACGCGCCGACGACGCACCGAGCCGCGTCACCAGCGCCTCGGACGCGGCGCCGTCGATGTCGCAGAACGAAACCTTGCATCCCTGCGCGGCGAACTGCGCCACCATCGCTGCGCCTATGCCGGAGCCGCCGCCCGACACGAACACGCGCTTGCCGGCAAGGCTGGGGTAGGACGCGGAAGCGGCGGAATTGCTGGGCATGCGCGTTCATCCTATTAGTCGGGGGGATACGCCCAGACACCCGACAAAGTCATCCATATCATATATATCACATAGATGACCAGATCACAATCGGCGGCTACAATGAGCGCCCGGCCACCCGCCGGCACCCTTCAGGATCATCCCGTGGACCTCCCCATCAACCGCTTCAAGCGCGACATCGTTTCGGACAAGACGCCCTTCGGCGCGTGGCTGATGTGCGCTGCACCGTCGACCGCCGAAGCGCTGGGCTGCGTCGGCTTCGACTTCCTGGTCGTCGACATGGAGCACACGCCGATCGACACCTCGCAGATGATCGGCCTCCTGCAGGCCATCGCCGGGACGCCGGCCTCGCCGGTAGTGCGGCCGCCGTGGAACGACATGGTCGTGGTTAAGCGCTGCATGGATGCCGGCGCGCAGACGCTGCTTTTCCCGTTCGTGCAGAATCCCGAGGAGGCACGCCGCGCGGTCGCGTCGACGCGCTATCCGCCGCAGGGCGTGCGCGGTGTCGCCGGCACGCACCGCGGCAGCCGCTACGGGACGGTGCCCAACTACCTCCAGCGCGCCAACGAGGAGGTCTGCGTGATCGTGCAGATCGAGACGCCCTCCGCGTTCGACCAGCTCGAGGCGATTGCCGCCGTCCCCGGCGTCGACTCCATTTTCATCGGGCCGGCCGACCTCTCGGCGTCGATGGGATTTCTCGGCGACATGGGCAACGCCGCGGTGCAGGAAAAGCTGAAGGCGGGCGCGCAGCTGTGCAAGCGCATCGGCAAGCCGTGCGGCATCGTCGGCGCCAACCCCGACATGGCGGGGAAATTCGTAGAGTACGGCTTCTCATGGGTCGCGGTAGGGTCCGACCTCGCGTACGTGGTGACGCGCGGAACCGAATATCTGGCGAAAATGCGCGGCGCGGTACCCGCCGCTGCGACCAAGTCGCAAAGCGGCTATTGACGGCTGGCGTCGAGCTTCGCGTTGGATCGACGCGCGCGCTCATCGCACCGTCGGTGGGCGGCGCGCTGGCGTCCTTCGAGTGCTCGGGCTTTCCGATCGTGCGCCCGACGTCCGCGCAGGCGTTCGCCGAAGGGACGGTACGCGAGTTCGCGTGCTACCCGCTGGTCCCGTATTCCAACCGGATAGCTCAGGCGATGCTGCTCTGGAATGGCGTGCTGCATCCGCTACCGCGCTATGTAGCGGAGCAGGCACACGCGATCCACGGCAACGCGTGGCAGCGCGCCTGGAGCGTCATCGAGCACAGCGAGCGTCGCGCGACGCTCGAGCTCGTGCATCGGCCGCTGGCGGCGCACGGCGACGAATGGCCGTTCGCCTACCGCGCGGAACAGCGTTTCGACCTCGCCGCCGATCACCTCGAGCTGCGTCTGGAGATTCGCAACGACGACGCGCAGTCGGTTCCCGTCGGCCTAGGCTGGCATCCCTTTTTCGAGCGCACCGCCGACACCGAGCTCGAGTTCTGTGCCGACGGCGTGTGGCGAACCGACGATACGCTGCTCCCCATCGGACACACCGCGGTCCCGGCCGAGTGGGACTTCCGCACCGCGCGCGCGATCGGCAGCACCGCGATCGACAACTGCTTCAGCGGCTGGCACGTGCCGGCGCGCGTGCGCTGGCCGTCACGCCGGATCTCGGTCGAGATCTCCGCCAGCGACGCCTGCGACCACCTGGTGGTGTACGTGCCGCCCGAGCGCGACTTCATAGCCATCGAGCCGGTCACCCACATGACCGACGCCTTCAATCGCGCCGCGCGAGGCATCAGTGGCACAGGCACACGGACGCTCGCGCCCGGCGATGCCTTTTCTTGTACGATGCGACTTTCCATGCGACACGACGGTTGATGACTCCCGCGTTGCAGTGCGTGCTCGACGTCAAGGCGAGCCTCGGTGAGTGCCCGGTGTGGTCGGTGAGCGAACAGGTGCTGTACTGGGTGGACATCAACGCGCCCTCGCTCAACCGCTTCGATCCCGCCAGCGGCGCCAACACGACGTGGCCGATGCCGGAGTCGATCGGCTCTTTCGCGCTGCGCATGGGCGGCGGATTCGTCGTCGCCTTGCGCAGCGCCATCTGGTTCGCGAGCCGCGATGGAAAACTCGAGCGCAAGGTCGTCGATGCGCCCTACGACCCGGCGCATCACCGCTTCAACGACGGGCGTGCCGACGCGCAGGGGCGATTCTGGGCAGGCTCGATGAACGAGCAGCGCGACGTCGCGAGCGCGAAGCTCTATCGCCTCGACGCCGATTTGAGCCTTCACACCGCCGTCGAGGACATCACGATTTCGAATGGCCTGGCGTTCTCGCCCGACGGTCGCACGATGTATCACGCCGACACGATGCAACGAACGATATGGTCGTATGCGGTCGATCCCGGGTCCGCGGCACTCTCCGCGCGCCGGGTATTCGCGCAATTTGAAGGCGCGACAGATCGGCCCGACGGCGGCGCCGTCGATCGCGAAGGCTGCTACTGGAGCGCGTTCTATCGCGGCGGCAAGATCGTACGCCTGTCGCCGAAGGGCGAGCTGTTGGCGGAGCACGCCGTGCCGTCGATGTGCCCGACGATGTGCGCGTTGGGTGGTCCGGAGATGCAGACGCTGTACGTGACGAGCGCGCGGCAGCAGCGCGACGATGCCGAGCTCGCGCGCCTTCCGCAATCGGGCGGCATCTTCGCCATGCACGTCGACGTGCCCGGTCAGGTCGAGCCGAAGTTCGTCGGCTAGTCCGCTCCCCAGCCGCCGCCGCCACGATGCAATTCGACAATGCCGCGTTCCTTCGCCTCGAGGCGACAGGCAGCCTCGGGAGCTCGAGCTCGGGCGCGTCGTTCGCCACGTCCACCGGCGACATCCTTGAAATCAGCAGTCACGGACCGGGCGTGTTGCGCATCCGCGTGGGCCCGAACACGCGACCGGACTACGGACTCGTCGTCGCCCGCGCACAACGCTGCGACGTCACGCAGCCGTCGCCCGGCGTCTGGACGTGCACCGCAGGCGACACCGCGCTCGAGCTGACCGGAGCGCCGCTGGCGCTGCGTCTGCTGCACGACTCGGTGCCGGTGCTGTCCTCGGTCACCGACCAGCACTTTCGCGGGTTCACGCGCATGCCGGCGATCGGTCGCACGCGCAGCGGCGCGCAGTGGATCAGCGCCTTCGCGCTCGCATCCGGCGAGCCGGTGTACGGGTTGGGCGAGAAATTCGGCCCGCTCAACAAGCGCGGCCAGATCATCCACTCGCAGGTCGAGGACGCGCTCGGGGTGAACACCGGACTCGCTTACAAGAACGCGCCGTTCTGCTGGAGCTCGACGAACGGCAAGAGCGCGTGGGGAATCTTCGTGAATACGCCGGGGCATGTCGTGCACGGCGTCGGCCATCCCGACTGGTCGCATCGCTCGTACGGCGTCGTCGTGGACGACGAGGCGCTGGATATCTTCCTCATCGGCGGCCGCGATCCGGCACAGATCATCGACCGCTACACGCAGCTCACCGGCCGCGCTCCGGACGTCCCGCTTTGGGGGCTGGGGCTTTGGGTGTCGAAGGCGTACTACCGCACGCCCGAGGAAGCGATCGCGGTCGCGGCGAAGCTGCGCCAGCGCAAGATCCCTTGCGACGTCCTGACGCTCGACGGTCGCGCCGCGTGGGACGTGCAGACGCGCTTCGACTTCACGTGGGACCCGCAGCGCTATCCGAACCCGGCCGCGTCGCTGGCCAGGATCAAGGCGCACGGGCTTCGCGTGTGCGTATGGGAATACCCGTACGTGTCGATCCATTCGCGGCTGTTCGAGGACCTGGCGACGAAGCGCTACCTGCTCACGCGCGAGACCGGCGACCCATACGTGTTCGCCTGGGACACGGCGCCGGGAAGCTCGCCCTTCGGCGACGTGCTGACCGCGCTGCCTGAATCGGGCATCGTCGACTTCACCAACCCCGCCGCGTACGCGTGGTGGCGCGACGCGCACGAGCCGTTGTTCAAAGCGGGCGTCGACGTCATCAAGAGCGATTTCGGCGAGCACGTGCCCGACGACGCGGTGGCGAGCAACGGCGATCGCGGACGTCGCCTGCACAACGTCTACCCGCTGCTGTACAACCGCTGCGTTTTCGACGCGACGCGCAAGTTCGGCGACTCCGCCAGCGGCCCGCCAATGGTGTGGGGACGTGCCGGATGGACCGGCAGCCAGCGCTATCCGATCCAGTGGGGAGGCGATCCGCAGTCCGACTGGGAAGGGCTTGCCGCGAGCATTCGCGGCGGATTGTCGTGGGGCATGAGCGGCGTGCCGTATCACGCCAGCGACATCGGTGGCTTCTACGGCTCGACGCAGCCGTCGGCGGAGCTCTACCTGCGCTGGCTGCAGATGGCCGTGTTCGCGTCGCACATGCGCGTGCATGGCATCGGCGCGCGCGAGCCGTGGGCATTCGGCGACGAAGCCGAGAACATCGCGCGACACTGGATCGGTTTTCGCTACCGGTTGCTGCCGTACCTGCAGCGCGTGATCGCGCAATCGATCGCGACCGGCTTGCCGGTGATGCGCGCGATGCCGCTTGCCTTTCCCGGCAACGCGCTCAGCCGGGGTTACGAGACGCAGTTCATGTGCGGGGATGCGCTGCTCATCGCGCCGATCATCGCTCCCGGGGGCGAGGTCGAGGTGGCGCTGCCTCCCGGCGCGTGGTACGACCTGGCCTCGCGCCAGCGCATCGCCGGGCGCCAGGTGATCCGATACCGCGCAACGCTCGAACGCTTTCCCGTGTTCGGACGCGAGGGATACGCGCTGCCGCTGGGACCGGTCGTTCAGAGCACCGCCGAGATCGATCCCGCCAACCCGCTCGATGCGCTCTACGTGTTCGGCAAGCCCGCGCACGCGCTCGACGGCTTCGCGCAGGTCTCCATCCAGCCCGGCGATGTCGGACATGTCGAGGCGGCACCCGGCGTGACTGTCGACGTGTTCGGGGACGCGGCCGCCGTGAGCGTGCGTAGCCGCGCCTCGTCATGAGCGCCGCAGGGCCGCCGCAAGGCGTTCGCCTCCCTCAGGGGGGAGGTCGCGCAGCGACGTCGGGGGGAGACGGATGAGCGCTGCAGGGCCGCCCCAAGGCGCTCGCCCCCCGGGAGGGGCGGCGCGCAGCGGCGCTCGGGGGGATCATGCGAGCCCGGCTGCCGTCGTCGCGGTCACGATCGGCGAGCCCGCCGGCATCGGCCCCGATCTTTGCGTTCGACTCGCCGAGCGGAACTGGCCGGCGCGCGTCGTGCTGGTCGGCGATCTGGAGTGGCTGCGCGAGCGCGCGCGGCAGCTCGGAACCGGCGCGCGCCTGGTTCCCTACGCGCCAGGCACCACGGTGCCCGTAGGTGCGATGGAAGTCGCGCATTGTCCCCTCGCCGCAAAGGTCGTCGGCGGCAGTCCGGACCCGGCCAACGCGCGCGCGGTCGTCGCCACGCTCGATCGTGCGGTCGACGGCTGCGTGTCCGGAGAATTTGCGGCGATGGTGACCGCACCGGTGCAAAAGAGCGTCATCAACGACGCGGGCATCGCCTTCACCGGTCACACCGAGTACATCGCGGCACGGCTGCGCACCCCGCACGTGGTGATGCTGCTCGTCGGGAAAACGGGGGATTCGTGGCTGCGCGTTGCACTGGCGACGACCCACCTGCCGCTCGCCGCGGTGCCGGCGGCGATCACGCGCGACGGCCTCTCCCGCGCGCTGCGCGTGATCGACGAGGACTTGCGCGCGCGCTTCGGCATCGCGCATCCGCGCATCGCCGTCTGCGGATTGAACCCGCACGCGGGAGAGGGCGGATACCTCGGCCGCGAGGAGATCGACGTGATCGCACCGGCGGTCGCGCAATCGCGCAGCGTAGGGATCGACGCCACCGGGCCGCTGCCGGCCGACACGGTGTTCGTCCCGCACGCCGCGCGCGCCTACGACTGCATCCTCGCCATGTACCACGACCAGGGGCTTCCCGCGTTGAAGCAGGCGAGCTTCGGCATGGGCGTCAATGTCACGCTCGGCCTGCCGATCGTGCGCACCTCGGTCGACCACGGCACCGCGCTCGATCTGGCGGCCGACCCCGTTCGAATGCGCGAAGCCGATCCGAGAAGCCTGTTCGCAGCGCTCGAGCTCGCCATCGAGCTCGCGGGCCGTTCGCCCGGCGCGACCGCGCTGCGATCGCGCACGCAGGCGCTGGCGCACTGAAGGCGCGCCAGTCACTCGCGCGAGCCCGAGCCAGCGCGCTTGGAAGATCCGCGCGTCGCATCGATGCCATCACACGTCGCCCGCAAGCGCTTTGGACAGCATTTCCTGGTCGACGCGCACTACGTCCGCGCGATCATCGACGCGATCGGGCCGCGCCCCGGCGACAACATGGTCGAGATCGGGCCGGGCCTCGGCGCGCTCACCGGCGCGCTCATCGCGCAATGCGGCCGGCTCACCGCGATCGAGATCGACCGCGACCTGGCGGCGCGACTGTCCGAGGAATACACCGGAGACGCACTGAGGCTCGAGATCGCCGACGCGCTCGAATTCGACTACGCTACGCTGGGTCGCGATCTTCGCGTCGTCGGCAACCTGCCCTACAACATCAGCTCGCCGCTGCTCTTTCACCTCGCGCAATTCGACGGCATCGTTCGCGACATCACCGTGATGCTTCAACGCGAAGTCGTGCAACGCATGGCGGCACGACCCGCGACGGCGGAGTACGGCCGGCTGTCGGTGATGCTGCAGGCGCGCTTCTCGATCTCGCGGCTGCTGGTCGTTCCCGCCGGCGCGTTCCGACCGCCGCCGAAAGTCGAGTCGGCGGTGGCGCGCCTGGTGCCGCTCGGCGAGTCGCGACCGCACATCGCCGACGCGGCGCTCTTCGCCGCGCTGGTCAGCGCGGCGTTCGGGCAGCGCCGCAAGACGCTGCGCAATGCGCTTCACGCGCAGGCGGACGCCGCCGACCTCGAGCGCGAGGGCATCGACCCCGGCGCGCGCGGCGAGACGCTGTCGGTTGCCGACTACGTGCGCCTCGCCAACGCGCTTACGGCGCGGCGGTAGCGAGTTTGCGGAAGGCGCGACTTCAGACCAGCAGCTGCTTCAGCGCGCCTTCGAGCCACGCCACCGGCAGGATCAGGATGAGCTGCGCGAGGACGATGGCGATCAGGGGTGAAAGGTCCAGCGAGCCACCGATCGGGGGCACGACGCGACGTATCGGCGCGAGCACGCGAAAGGTAAGCGCGTTGAGCACACCCGCCAGCGGACCGTCGGGCGCGACCCACGACAGGATCGCCTGGATGAAGATGGCGCCGATCATGATCCACA
>JBDTZQ010000113.1:0-9846 GCA_040005035.1 Betaproteobacteria bacterium
CGTCCTGCAGGATGATGCGCGTCTGCGCGTCGAGCGCCGCCAGCGGCTCGTCCATAAGCAGGACCTCGGGCTCGTTGGCCATGAGACGAGCCAACGCGACACGCTGGCGCATGCCGCCCGACAGTTGATGCGGATACTTGGTCTCCGAGCCCGTGAGACCGACGAGTTCGATCGTACGGCGCACGCGCTGCTCGCGCGCTTTGCGGTCGAGACCTGCGCCGGCCGGGCCGTATCGCAAGCCGAACTCCACGTTGCCCTGAACGGTCTGCCACGGGAAGAGCGCGTAGTCCTGGAACATGACGCCACGATCGGGCCCCGGCGCGGTGATGAGGCGATCGTCGATTGTGACCTTACCACTGGTAGGTGTGTCGAGGCCCGCCAGCACGTTGAGCACCGTGGTCTTGCCGCAACCCGACGGCCCGACGATCACCAGGAATTCGCCCTGCCGCACGTCGAGCGAGAAATCGTCGACGGCGATCGTGTCGGGCGCACCCGCGACCGGGTAACGCTTGCCGACGCCTTCGAGACGAAGCTTTGCAGAGGCTGTCACGGCGGCGCCCACGGCATCAATTTCCTCATCATGGCGCGCAGCATCCGGTCGAGCAACAGCGCCACCAATCCCACCGCGATCATGCAGACGATGATCCGGTTCAATTCGATGCTGTAAGCGTAAAAGACGAACATCATCTGGCCGATGCCTCCGGAGCCGCCACCCCCCGCCTTTGCGCCGACCGCGAGCTCCGCCGCAACGATGGCGGTCCAGCCCACGCCCATCGCGATGCGCAGTCCGACACCGATCGACGGCAACGCCGCCGGAATGACGACCTTCCTGATCGTCGTCATCCTGTCCAGGCCCATCGTCGCCGCCGCCCGCAACAGCGTCGGGTTGACGTTCTTCGCGCCGGCCACCGTGTTGACGATGATGGGAAAGAAAGCGGCGTACGCGACGATCGCGACGGCGGCCGACGTTCCGGTCCCCAGCCACAGGATGGCCAGCGGGAGGATCGCGATCGCCGCGATCGGTCGGAACGTCTCAACGAGCGGATCGAGATTGCGCTCGGCAGACCGCGAATAGCCCATCAGCAGTCCGAACGGAATGGCGAGCGTGGCGGCGAGCAGAAAGCCGCCGAACACACGCCCTAGGCTCTGCAGGAGCGCCGAGGGCAGGTCGCCCGACGCGATCATCACGGCGGCCGCTTTCACGATGTTCACGGGTAACGGCGTGCGCGGCGTGCCGATCGCAGTCCCTAATGTTTGCCAACCGATCAGCAATGCGATCGGCAGCAGCAAGCCGACGCCCGCGGAACTCCACCCGCGCCCGTCGCGCGCGTCGAGCACGGCCGTCATCGGCGCGCCTGCGCCCAGGGCGTGAGCCGGCGGTTGAGCCAGCGCACGGACGCGTCGCAAAGGTAGCCGATCACGCCGATCATCGCGATGAAGCTCATCACCTGCGGCGTCATCAGCAGCTCGCGATACCACTCGACGGCGTAGCCGAGGCCGCTCGGCGCGCCGATCAACTCGGCGGCCACGACCGCGGTCCACGACAGCGCGACGCCCAGGCGCAGCGCCACCAGCATGCCTGGCAGCGCGGCGGGGACCACGACACGGGTGACGATGGTTCGCCGCGGAATGCCCATGGTGCGGGCGACATCGATCAGGCGCCGGTCCACCGAGCGCACGGCGGCGACCGTTCCCACCAGGATCGGGAAAAAAGCGGCGTAGGTCATGATGAATACCGGCAGCGCGTTGCCGATGCCGAAAATGAACAGCGCGAGCGGAATCCACGCGATCCCCGAGATCGGACGCAGCACTTCGAGCGTGGGATCGACGATGCGGTCGAAGCGCCGGTTCAAGCCCATCGCTAGTCCCAGCGAAATGGCGAGCAGACCCGCGATGGAAATGCTGATGACCATGCGGCCGAGACTGATCCCGGCATGCTCGAAGAGTTCGAGGTCGCGCGCGAGACCGATGGCGGCGTCGAAAACGGTCAACGGCGAAGGCAGCAGGATCGGACTATCGGTCCACCACGCGACGAGCGCCCACACCAGCGCGAACACAAGCATTGTCCGCAGGTAAACCAGCACACCCCATGTCCTGCGCGGCAGGGCGCTGGTGACCGCCATCGGCGAGTTCATGCCATCCCCACCTGGGGCAATTCGGGCGACAGCTCGTCGTGCGGGCGGCTGGCGATCATCGCCTCGAGCGCCTGGCGCACGGCAACGAACGACGCATCATCGAAGTGGTTGTTCATCTCGTTGGGATCGGTGTCGAGATCGTACAGTTCGCCCGCGCCGGAGTGCCGCTCCACGGTGAGCTTGTATCGACGCGTCCTGACTGTGCGCAGGTCGAGCGCGACGCCGAAGCGCGAGTCGCGCAGGCTCCACTCGCTGTAGGCGAACTCGCGCGAATCGTCGTCGGCCTCGATGAGGCGGCGCAGGCTGCGGCTATGGCGCGCTTGCGGGATCGGCACTTCGGCGTAGTCGCCGATGGTCGCCGGAATGTCAATGGTCGAGATCGGATCATGCACGATCTTGCCCGACGGCACGCCGGGACCGCGCACGATAAACCCCACTCGAAGCAGCCCTTCGTAAGGCATCGGCCCTTTGAGGACGAGGCCGTGGTCACCGAGCCATTCGCCGTGGTCGGAGGTGAAGATCACCAGCGTGTCGCGGTCGAGTCCGAGAGATTCGAGCTCGATCAGGATGCGTCCGACATTGTGGTCGACCAGCGAGATCATGCCGTAATAGTTGGCGATCATCGCGCGCAGCTGTTCCTCCGTCTGCGCAGGCAGACGGGTGATTTTCTTGCGGTGCTCGATCATCGCCTCGGGGAGATTCTTCGGAATTCCCTGGAGGCTTTCGCGATGCCACCACGGACGCCGGTCGAGGTCGAGCGAGCGATGGAAAGGAAGCTCGACGGTCATCGGGTCATGCAGACGGCTCCACGGTTCGGGCGCGTCGAAAGGGTGATGCGGATCGGCGAACGACGCCCACAGGCAGAACGGCCGGTCGCGATGCTGCCGCAGGTACTCGATCGTCTGGTTGCCTACCCACGTCGAGTTGTGCCACGCGACCGGCAGCGCGGAATTCCAGGTCTCGATGGCGCCGGTGTCCGGCGGCAGGTGCTTCCCATAGAGCGCAGTGCGCTCGTCGCCGCCGCCGTTCATGTGATACCAGCGCTCGTAATGCTGTCCGTGCGGCGGCTTCATCGGCGGCCAGTTGTTGTGTCCCTCGACCATAAGCTCGACATGGTCGAATCCCATGTACGGGCCGTTCCAGTCGGGACCGAAGTCGGCGCTGCTCGTGCGGCATTCCGGCGTACCGGTCGGCGCAAAGGTGTGCGACGTCGCGAAGTGCGCCTTGCCGATCAACGCCGTGTCGTAACCCGCGCGCCCGAGCGCGGCGGGGAAGCTCCGGTCTGCGTATTTCACGTCGAGGTCGACGCCGTTGTCCGAGACACCGTGCGTCATCGGCAACAGGCCCGTCAGGATCGACGCGCGCGTCGGCTGGCAGATGAGATTGGGTGCGATGCACGCGTCGAAGCGCGTGCCGTCGCGCGCAAGCTGGTCGAGGTGCGGTGTCTTGACGCTGCGTCCCTCGAATCCATAGCAATCGCCGCGATGCTGGTCGGAGGTGATAAGGAGAATGTTCATGCGACCGGGGTCGGCGCGGAAGGACGGGCGTTCATCGCGGCGCTGCGTCATTCGGTGGCGATGTTCGCGTCCTTGATCACCTTGCGCCAACGCTGGATGTCCGCCTTCAGAAACGCGTCGAACTGCTCCGGCGTGTTGGCGGCGATCGGGTTGACTCCCATGCCCTTGAACTTGTCGACGATCTCCGGCGAGCGCACGATCTTCATCATCTCGACGTTGATGCGCTGCACGATGTCCGGCGAAGTCTGTGCCGGGACAAGAATGCCGAACCAGGTACTGACGGCGAGGTCCGGAAAGCCGGCCTCTGCGATCGACGGCACGTCGGGCAGCAGCGGATGCCGCTCGGTATCCAGCACGGCCAGCGGCCGCAGCTTGCCTGCCGCGATCTGCGGCATCGCGGCGATGATACCGACCGACATGAACTGCAGCCGGCCGCCGACGAGGTCGGTGAGCGCGGGCGGAATCCCCGCGTAGCCGATGAACTCCATGTCGGCGCCGGTCGCGCGCTTGAACATCTCGGTGCTCAGGTGCGTCACCGAGCCGCGGGACGTTCCCCCATACGAAATTTTTCCAGGATTCGCTTTGGCGTACGCGACGAATTCGCCGACGGTCTTGACCGGCAGCGCCGCGGGCACGCACAGCACGAACGAGCTCGTGCCGAGATTCGCGACTGGCCGGAAGTCGGCGATGGGGTCGAAGCGTACCGACTTCGGCGCCAGGCTCACCTGCGTCGCGAAGGGGACGGTGGTCGCGAGCCACGTGTAGCCGTCCGGCGCGCTGCGCGCGACGGCCTCCGCGCCGATATTGCCGTCGGCTCCGGTGCGATTTTCGATGATGATCGGCTGGCCGAGGATGGGCGAAAGTTTATCGGTGACGCTTCTCACCACGACGTCGAGCTGGCCACCGGCCGGAAACGGGACGATCACCTTGATCGGTTTGCTCGGCCAAGCCGTTTGCGCTTCGACGGCCTGCATGCCGAGAAGGACCAGGCAGGTCGCGCACGCGACACGCAGCAGGATATTCATTCGATGCCTCCACAGGATCCAGACACGGCCGCCCGTCGCATTCTGATCGCATCGGTCGCAGGCATACCGCAATCTCGATGTTACCGGTAACATAACGGTGATGGCAAGGTTAACTCTCGCCCCTGTCGAGCCCCCGCGTCGCAGGCCCCGCCTCAAGGAAGTCGCGACACTCGCAGCCGTGTCGACGATGACCGTGACACGCGCGCTCAATGCGCCACACAAGGTCGCCAAGGCGACACGCGTGCGCGTCGAGGCGATCGCACGCGACCTCGGCTACACGCCGGATCTCACCGCACGAGGACTCACGCTCCAGCGCACGGGCCTAGTCGGCGCCGTCGTTCCACTGCTCACCAACTCGCTGATCGCCGAGATCGTTCAGGGCCTGAGCGATACGGTTGCGCGCAACGGTTTCCAACTCCTTGTCGGCGCGACGGGATTCTCGACATCTGGCGAAGAAGCGATGGTCCGCGCGTTCCTCTCGCGCCGCGTCGACGCGATCTACCTCACCGGCATCTCGCACACGTCCGCGACGATCGCGATGCTGCGCCAATCGCGCATTCCGTGTGTCGAAGGCGGTAACCTTGCGCGCAAACCCATCGACATGGCGGTGGGCTATTCGAGCAAGGACGCGGCGACGAAGGTGACGCGTTACCTGATCGATCGCGGCTATCGCCCGCTCGGCTACATCGGCGCATGGCCCAAGGACAACGACCGGGCGCGGGACCGCCGGCGCGGCTTCGAGGCTGCGTGCAAGTCGGCGGGCATCGTCGTGGACGACAGCATGTGCGTCGAGACCGACCTCGACCTGCATGCCGGCGCGCGCGCGATGGGCATGCTCCTCGACAGTCATCCGGAAGTCCGCGCCGTATTCTGCTCGGCGGATACGCTGGCGGTCGGCGCGATGTTCGAAGCCCAGCGGCGGTGCATCCCGATCCCCGCCAGGATCGCGATCGCGGGATTCGACGACCTCGACATCGCGTCCCAGGTCGTACCCGCATTGACGACGCTTCGCGTCCCCCGTTACGAGATTGGCCGACAGGCGGGTGAGATGATCTGCGAGCGCCTGGCCGGCCGCACGGTTACGACGCCGATCGTCGACGTCGGTTACGAATTCGTCGCCCGTTTGACTGCGTAACTGAATTAACCTGCTAGCGTGCGATCGCGGATTCGCTCGCTGTCTTGAGCGCCTGCGCCAGCAACCATACCGACGAAGCGTAGAGCCGGCTGCGGTTGTAGCGCGTGAGCACGAACCAGTTGGTGAATGTCATCCAGTATTCGGGTGCATCGTGCGACTCGAGCATCAGCAGGCCCACCGGATCGCTGCCGAGGTCGCCTGGAATCACGAAACCAGTGACGCCATCGCGCACCCACGCAGCAACGGGGCGACGCTCAGCCACGCCGCCGTCGAACAGACGCACGAGCTCGTCGGTGCGCGCGTCCTCGAGGCGCACCTGCGTCATCACCGGCTGTCCCGTCTGCCAGCCGTGCCTCGACAGGTAGTTCGCGACGCTGCCCACGGCATCGTCGGGGTTGTTCGCCAGGTCGATGCGGCCGTCGCCGTCGTAGTCAACCGCGTAGTTGCGGATGCTGCCCGGCATGAACTGCGGCAACCCCACGGCGCCGGCGAACGAGCCGCGCGCGGCGAGCGGCGATACGCTCTGCTCGCGGCAAAGCAGCAGGAAGTTCCGGAGCTCACCGGTGAAGTACTCGGCGCGCCGCGGGTAGTCGAAGGCGAGCGTCGACAAGGCGTCGATCACCCGGTACGAGCCGGTATTGCGGCCGTAGTACGTCTCGACACCGATGATGGCCACGATCACCTCGGCCGGAACGCCGAACTCGGATTGCGCGCGCGCGAGCGCGGCGTCGTTGGCGCGCCAGAACGCGACGCCTGCATCGATCCGCGAAGGATTGAGAAATTGCGGACCGTACTCGTACCACTTCGGCGGAGTCGCGATCGGCCGCGACATCGCTGCGATGACTCTCGGCTGCGAGCGCACCTGCGCGAACACGCCCGCAAGCGCTACGCGGTCGAAACCTTCGCTTCGCGCCATCTCGGCAATGAAGGCCTGCACGTCGGCGCGCCTGTCGAAACTCGACGCGCGCTCGACTTCGCCGTCGGCGGCGCGCGCCGGAACCGGATGGCAGTACCATGCGCACGCGACAAGCAGCGCGCAACAGGCCGCGATCCACCGCCGCGGGTCCGCGCGGACGCGCGTGCAGGTGATTGCGCGGACGCGGCGGTGACGTTTCATGTCGCGGCGAATGGTATCATTCGCGCGCGCATTGATTGCGCTTGAATTGACTGAGCGCAGCGCGATCTGCGCGCATTCTTCGCCAGGTGATTTCGCCACGTGTTCTCGTCCCCGCGATCGATGCTCTATCCGCTGTTCCGCCCGCTGCTCTTCGCGCTCGACCCGGAAACGGCGCACGACGCCGTGTTCGCGAGCCTCGACGCGGCGGCCGCGTGCGGCATCGCGCAACTCGTCGCGCCGCGCGTCGCGCCGTCACCTGTGACCGCCATGGGCCTGCACTTTCCCAACCGCGTCGGCCTCGCCGCGGGACTCGACAAGAACGCAGCGCACATCGACGGCCTCGCGACGCTCGGCTTCGGCTTCATCGAATGCGGCACCGTGACCCCGCGCGCCCAGCCGGGCAACCCCAAGCCGCGCATGTTCCGGCTGGTGCAGGCCGAGGCGCTGATCAACCGGCTCGGCTTCAACAACGACGGGGTCGAGCGTTTTCTGGCGAACGTCGCACGTGCGCGCTTTACGAAGCACGGCGGCATCCTGGGGCTCAACATCGGCCGCAACTTCGACACGCCGAACGAGCGCGCGGTCGACGACTACCTCGCCTGCCTCGGTGCGGTGTACGCCAGCGCGAGCTATGTGACGGTCAACGTGTCGTCGCCCAATACCAAGGGGCTTCGTGAGCTGCAGGGGGACGCCGCGTTCGATCGCCTGCTCGCCTCGCTCAAGGCGGAGCAGGCGCGACTCGCGCAAGTCCACGGCAAATACACGCCGCTGGTGGTGAAGATCGCGCCCGATCTGACTCCGGGCGACATCGCGCGCATCGGACGCTCGCTCGCCGGCCACCGTGTCGACGGGGTCATCGCCACCAACACCACCATCGACCGCAGCGCCGTCGCAGGTCTCGAGCACGCCGACGAGGCCGGCGGGTTGTCGGGGAAGCCGCTCGCCGACAAGTCGACCGTCGTGATCCGGGAACTCGCCAAGGCACTCGACGGTGCGCTGCCCATCATCGGGGTCGGCGGCATTCTCTCCGGCGCGGATGCGCAGCAGAAAATCGACGCCGGCGCGGCGCTGGTGCAGATCTACACGGGTCTCATCTACCGCGGCCCCGAGCTGGTCGCGGAAATCGCGCAGGCGCTGGCGCAGCCGGCGCAGCGCTGATCGCGGCGCTCGCTACCCTCCGTCGCCAGCGGGACGCATGTGCACGAGCATCTTACCGTCGGCCTCGGCGACGCGAGCGGCGTGCTGGTTGTCGCATACGCCGGAGAGCACGACGATGCCGCAGTGCTTGTGGGGCTTCGGCTCGCACGCGGCGACCGTCCAGGTCGTGGTCAGCGTGTCGCCGGGCCGCGCCGGCGCCAGGAAGCGCGCGGCGTGCTCGAGATAGGCAAGCGCGGTGCCGTGGAAATGCATCCCGATGGGGCCGCCCATCATCGCGCTGGTGAGCACGCCGTGTAGGATGCGTGAGCCGAAGCGCGAAGTCTTCGCGTATTCCTCGTCGACGTGATGCGGATTGAAGTCGCCGATCAATCCCGCGCCGATCACCAGGTGCGCCTCGGTGATGGTGACCCGGGCGCCGAAGCTGTCGCCGACGCGAACGTCGTCGAACCACGCCCCGGTGACGGCATGCTTCGCTGCGAACGCCGGCGCCGAACGGGCGCCTTTCGATCCGGGCGCGTCGTTCACGCCGGCTCTGCCGCTGCCGCGGCGCCGCCGAACTTTTCCTCGATCGAGGCAAGCATGCTGGTGAAAGCGCGGTCGACCAGCGGTTCGGCTTCGACCAGGCGTGCCCGGTCATTGCGGAAGCGCTCGGCGAGCTCGTCGGCGGTGAGCGACACCGCCTTCTGCCCCTGGCGATTGGTGAACAGGTACGTGCCGCGCAACGGACTGACCCACGCCAGCTTGGCAAAGGCGAGCTGGCCGTCCTCGCCCTCGAACTCGACCCACATGCCGCGCTCGAGGCTGCCCGCGATCTCCGCGAAACGGTCCTGCAGCACCTCGGGCTCGGGCGGCGGCGGCAGGGGCGGCGGCGCGGGCGCCATCGCCTCGGCGAGCGCACGCGCCTTGTTGGCGGTGTCGACGTCTCCCTTGGCGGTCGCCTCGACGGCGGCAGCGGCGGCGGCCTCGGCCACCGCGGTGGTGGGCATCGGCGCCGAGGCAAGGCTGGACTTCACCGCTGCCGCATGGGCCGCCACCAGATTGGACATGAACTGCTCGCGCTCGCCGGGCTCCCACGTCACGTTGTGCAGGCCACCGTGCAGCCGGCGCAGCAGGTTGCGCAGCATCGCGACGAGCTTCTTGCGATCGTCGGTGGCGCGCTTGGGCTGGACGCTCCACACCAGGTCGTCGAGCGTCGACAGCGCGCTGGTCCACGCCTCGGAATCCTCGCCGTCGCGAATGTAGAGCTGCGCCAGCGCACCCATCCACTTGTCGCGCAGGAAGCTCGCCAGGAAATTCGGTGACGCATGTTCCTTGAGCCGGCGCTCGATCTCCGAGCCCGCCACCATCTGCGCGATCTCCAGCCGGTCGCGCTGGTTGATCTCCTCGGCGGTCGACTGAATGTTGAGCTCGGCGGTCTTTTCCTCGGTGTCGAGAAACGCCTTGAGGTCTTCGCGCAGCGTGTCGAACAGTCCGATGTCGTCGGTGAAATCGTCGAGCACGCGGTGGACGATGGTTTCGATCTTGCGGTACAGCGGGTCGTCGTGACCCATCGTTGGCGACCAGCCGATGCCTGCTTCCGCCAGCGCGTTGACCAGCAGACGCGACGGATGCGACTTCTTCGAGAAGAAGGCGCCGTCGAGCATCGCCGCCTTGAGCAGGGGGATCTGCAACCGGCCGATCAGCGCCTTGATGCTGTCGGGAAGATCCTTGGTCTCGAAG
Source organism: Betaproteobacteria bacterium (assembly GCA_040005035.1). Classification (GTDB taxonomy): domain Bacteria; phylum Pseudomonadota; class Gammaproteobacteria; order Burkholderiales; family Casimicrobiaceae; genus PALSA-1003. Next base: position 9,807 of record JBDTZQ010000113.1, read on the forward strand.
ATGAAATCGAACAGCATCGCAACCAGCTCGATCGTCATCG
>JBDTZQ010000019.1:0-30862 GCA_040005035.1 Betaproteobacteria bacterium
CATCTGGAAACTATAGCGCGGTAGATATGGCGGTGAAGATGAAGGCCATCTGGAAACTATAGCGCGGTAGTTATAGCGGTGATTTAGCCGCCGGTGCGGCAATTCGGCACAATGGCGCATGCCGAAGCGCTACGCGATGGGCGGACGCGCCGCCGCCGAATCTCCAACCGCATCCAGCGATGCAACCCCAACCCCGCAATCGCAGTCGTGGCGCGCGCGACTGGGCGCGCTTCGCAACCTCCCGCCCTTTCTCAAGCTCGTCTGGCAGACCAGTCCCGCGCTGACGCTCGGTGTCTCGGCGCTGCGCATCGCGCGGGCGCTGCTGCCGATCGCGACGCTGTATGTCGGCAAGCTGATCATCGACGAGGTGATCGCGCTCGCGCGCGCGCCGGCAACTGGCGAAGACCTCGCGCAATGGCTCGCCGGCGGAGTGCTCGACCGCATCGTCTGGCTGCTCGCGCTGGAATTCGCACTCGCGATCGCGTCCGACGTCCTGGGCCGCGCCGTCTCGCTGCTCGACTCGCTGCTCTCCGAGCGATTCAGCAACGAGACCAGCCTGCGCCTGATGGAGCACGCCGCGACGCTCGATCTCGAGGATTTCGAGGACAGCGAACTGCAGGACCGGCTGGAGCGCGCACGGCGCCAGGCGGGAGGGCGCACCAGCCTCATCGGCCAGATGTTCGCCCAGGCGCAGGACGTGATCACCGTGGTGAGCTTCGCCGCGGGACTGCTGGTGTACGCGCCATGGCTGATCGCGTTGCTCGCCGTGGCGCTGGTTCCCGCGTTCATCGGCGAGGCGCACTTCAACGCGCAGAGCTACTCGCTCAACTACGCGCGCACCGCGGAGCGGCGCGAGCTCGACTACGTGCGCCAGACCGGCGCCAGCGCCGAGACCGCCAAGGAAGTCAAGATCTTCGGCCTCAACGGCTTCCTGATCGAACGCTACCGCGTGCTTTCAAAGAGTTTTTTCGACGCCAACCGTCGCATCGCGCTGCGCCGCGCCGGATGGGGAAGCCTGCTCTCCGCGGTCGGCACGATAGCCTATTACGTGGCGTACGCCTACATCGTGTGGCGCACCATCCACGGCGACTTTTCCATCGGCGATCTCACCTTCCTCGCCGGATCGTTCAGGCGACTGCGCAATCTTCTCGAGGGCCTGCTGCTCGGCTTCTCGCAGGTGGCGGGGCAGGCGCTGTATCTCGACGACCTGTTCTCGTTTTTCGAGATTCAACCCGAGATCGTCAGTGCGCCGGACGCACGACCGTTTCCGTCTCCTGTGCGGGAGGGGTTCGTATTCGACGACGTCGGTTTCCGCTACCCCGGCGCAGCGCGCTGGGCCGTGCGTGGGCTGTCGTTCCGGCTGGCTGCCGGCGAAACGCTGGCGCTGGTCGGCGAGAACGGCGCCGGGAAAACCACGGTGGTGAAGCTGCTTGCGCGTCTCTACGATCCCGATGAGGGGCGCATCCTGCTCGACGGGCAAGACCTTCGCGAGTACGACCTGTTCGCGCTGCGCGCTAATATCGGCGTCATCTTCCAGGACTTCGTGCGCTACCACCTGAGCGCCTCCGACAACATCGCCGTCGGCCGCATCGAGGCGCGCGACGATCGTCCGCGCATCGTCGACGCCGCGCAGCGCAGCCTCGCCGACGAGGTGATCGCCAAGCTGCCGCGCGGCTACGACCAGGTCATCGGCAAGCGCTTCCGCAGCGGCGTCGATCTTTCCGGAGGCGAGTGGCAGAAGATCGCGATCGCGCGCGCCTACATGCGCGATGCGCAGGTGCTGATCCTCGACGAGCCCACCGCGGCGCTCGATGCACGTGCCGAGTTCGAGGTGTTCCGACGATTCAAGGAATTGAGCGCGGGCAAGACCGCCGTGCTCATATCGCACCGGTTCTCGAGCGTGCGCATGGCCGATCGCATCGTCGTCCTAGTCGACGGCGCGGTCGAGGCCGAAGGCACGCATGAGGAGCTGCTCGCGCAGGGCGGGCGTTACGCCGAATTGTTCGAGCTGCAGGCCGCGGGGTATCGATAAGTCGTTGCGCATAGATACCGATACATCGGGCGGATGATCTTGCTGCGCGATTCACGCACCGCCGGCGCGTGTGTCCAGGAGCGACCAACGCTCGAACTTGTCGGTGAGCTCGCGTTCGATCTGGCCTGCACGCCCGCGATCGCGCCGGATCGCTTCGGCTCCCTGCCTGTGATAGTCGGCGGCGCCCATGCGGGTAGACAGCTCGAGCTGCTCCCGTTCCAGTGCCTCGAGGTCTGCCGGCAGCGCCTCGAGCTCGCGCCGCTCCTTGAACGACAGCTTGGGCCGCGACGGTGCAGGCGTAGCGCTCTGACCCGACGCGATCCTTGTTGATTGTTCCGCCGCCTGCATCGCTTCCGGCCGTTGCGACAGCCAGTCGCTATAACCGCCGACATATTCCTTCCACATCCCCTCACGCCGCGGCGCGTTCTCCGCCGCGACCGTCTGCGTTACGACATTGTCCAGAAAGGTGCGATCGTGGCTCACCAGCAGCAGCGTGCCGGCGTACGACTGCAGCGTCTGCTCCAGCAATTCCAGCGATTCGATATCGAGATCGTTGGTGGGCTCGTCGAGCACGAGCAGGTTCGCCGGCAGCGCGAACAGGCGCGCCAGCAGCAGGCGGTTGCGCTCGCCGCCTGAGAGCATTTTCACCGGCGCCGACGCGCGCTGCGGCGCGAACAGGAAATCGCCGAGGTAGGAAAGCACGTGCTTGCGGCCATTCGCGGTCTCGATCCATTCCGAGCCGGGACTGATCGTGTCGGCGAGCGTGCGTTCGGGATCGAGCTGCGCGCGCATCTGGTCGAAGTAGGCGACTTGTAATTTGGTTCCGCGACGGATGCGGCCCTCGTCGGGCTCGATCTCGCCGATGATGAGCTTCAGCAGCGTCGTCTTTCCGGCGCCGTTGGGACCGATGACCCCGAGCCGGTCGCCGCGCATGATGCGCAGCGACACGTCGCGCACCACCGCGTGGCCGTTGAAGCGCTTGGTGACGTCCTCGAGCTCGGCCACCAGCTTGCCGGAGCGCTCGCCCGCATCGACCGCGAGCTTCACGTCGCCCAGACGGTTGCGGCGTTGCGCGCGCTCGCTGCGCAATTGCTCCAGACGGCGCACGCGGCCTTCGTTGCGCGTGCGCCGAGCCTCGACGCCCTTGCGTATCCAGACCTCCTCCTGCTTCCAAAACGCGTCGAACTTGCGATTGGCCACGGCCTCCGCGGCAAGCTCGTCGGCCTTGCGTGCTTCGTACGCGGCGAAATTTCCCGGATACGAACGCAGCAGCCCGCGGTCGAGCTCGACGATGCGCGTGGTGACGCGATCGAGGAAGGTGCGGTCGTGCGTGACGACGATCGAAGTGGGCTGCCGGCGCAGCAGATCCTCGACGAGCGTGATGCCGTCGATATCGAGGTGATTCGTCGGCTCGTCGAGCAGCAGCACGTCGGGCGCCAATGCAAAGGCTAGTGAGAGCGCGGCGCGCTTTTTCTCGCCGCCCGATGCGGTCAGCGGATCGGTGGCGTCGTCGAGCCCGAAGCGGTGCATGAACTCGACCAGCCGAGCCTGCACGCGCCAATGCTCGCGCTCGTCGTGGGGATGGTCGTGATCGAGGACCAGGTTGCCGCGCAGCACCAGGCTCTCACGCAGGCTCGACGCCGGAGGAAGCTGCGGCTCCTGCTCGACCAGCGCTACGCGAAGTCCATCGCGGCGCATCAGCTCGCCGCCGTCGAGATCGGCGAGCCCGGCGATAATGTTGAGCAGCGACGACTTGCCGGTGCCGTTGCGACCGATCAGGCCGACGCGCTCACCGGTGTCGAGCGAGAATTCCGCCCGGTCGAGCAGCGGCTGGAGTCCGAACGCAAGCTCCGCGCCCTGAAGGCTGACGATGGGCATGACGCGAGGATAGCCGATCGGCGCGCGCTCGCGCACCGAAGCGCTTACAGGCGCGCCAGCAGGTCGTCGCGGGCACGCACGCAATGCGCGCGCGCCAGCCTGCCCGCCTTGTCGACATCGCGGCCGGCGATGGCGCGCATGATCTGACGATGCTCGGCAACGATGGCGTCGGTGCGGCGCGGGCCGAACCCGAAGCGCACGCGCAGTGCTTCGACCAGCAGGCGCCCCTGCCCGAGCACGCGTACCGCATCCGGATTGTCGGCATGACGGTTGATGGCGTCGTGGAAGTCGCGATTGGCCCTCACCACCGCGAGCGGCTTGCGCGCCGCGGCGGCGCGCTCGAATGAATGCAGGAGCGCGCGCAGCTCGCCCACGCCCGAGTCGTCGATGCTCTGCGCGCAGCGCTCGGTAAGCATGCCCTCGATGGCAGCTCGCAGGTCGTAGACGTTGCGCACGAACCGCGCGTCGACGGGCCGGATGACCGCGCCGCGATGCGGCAGAACGTCGAGCACGCCCTCGCGCTCCAGCACGTGCAGCGCACCGCGCACGGGCATGTGGCTCACTGCGCAGCTTGCTGCGATGTCGTCGATCTTGAGGCGACTACCCGGCGCGAACTCGCCCGTCAGGATGCGCTGGCGCAGGTCGGCGGCGACGCGCATCGCCGTCGTCGCGCCGATGGCGTCGCGCAGCTCGGTCATCGCGCCGGCCGCGGCGCGCATCTCAGTGATCGCACCAGGCGCGGCGCGGTCACTCGGGCTCGACGCCGACATCCTTCACCATCTTGACCAGGCGCTTTTCCTCGGCGTCCATCATCGTCGTCGCGTCCGCTGGGGAGCTGGCGATCACCTCTGCACTCATGCCCGCGAGCCGGTCCTTGAGCGACGGGTCGCGCAGCACGTCGACGATATCGCGGTTGATCTTCGCCACCACCGGAGCGGGCGTCTTGACCGGCACGATCACCGCCGCCCACGACACGAAGTAGAAATTGGGCACGCCGGATTCGGCGATCGTCGGCACGTCCGGCAGGAATGGCGAGCGCTTCTGCCCGCCGACGCCGAGCAGCTTCATCTTGCCCGACTGCACGTGCGGCAGGATCGACGGGATCGCGTCGAACATCACCTGAACGCGCCCGCCGATCACGTCGGGGTGCGCCTGTCCGCTGCCCTTGTAGGCGATGTCCTGCATCTTGGCGCCGGTCATGTTCTGGAAGGCGAGCGCCCACAGCTCGGGGTTACTGCCGCGCCCCGACGTGGCGACATTGACCTTGCCGGGATTGTCCTTGATGTACTTGATGAGCTCCTGCACGTTGTTCACCGGTACCTGCGCGTTTACGACCAGTCCCATCTGCACCTGCGTAGTCACCGTCACCGGCTTGAAGTCGGACAGCGCGTACGGCAGCTTCTTGTACAGCGCGGGATTTACGACGTGCGAGCTGGCGACGAAGCCGATGGTGTATCCGTCGGCGGGCGCCTGGCCCACCGCTTCGGTGCCGATGACGCCGTTGACGCCAGGACGATTCTCGACGATTACGCCGACGCCCCACTTCTGCGTCAGCTTGTCGGCGACCAGCCGCGCGGTGATGTCGGTCGCGCCGCCAACCGGATACGGCACGATCACCTTGACCACGTGGTTTGGATAGTCCTGTGCACCCGCCGGGCCGGTGATCACCAGCACCGCGACCGCAGCCAGCGCAACGTTCAACGAGCCTCTGAAATTACGCATGCTTCCTCCTGCTGAAGTGTTCAATACGCCGGCTTGGTCGGAAACCATCCGGGCCGGCCGGGATCCAGATACGCCCCTTTGATGTCCGATACCTGGTAACGCTCGATCGCGGCGAGATCGACTTCCACGCCGAGGCCCGGGCCGCGCGGCACGGCGAGCTTACCGGCGGTTACTTCGAATGGCGCGGTGATGATGTCGCCGCCCAGGTAATCGCGCTCGTTGTCGATGGCGAGCGCCATGTTCGGAATGCTCGCGGCCAGATGCAGATACGCCGCCTGCGACAGTCCGAGCTCGCCACCGCAGTGCAGTGTGACCGGAATGCCGACCGATTCAGCGATCCCCGCCGCCTTCACCGTCTGCCACAGCCCACCCGCTTCGTGCGGATCGAGCAGGATCACGTCGGCCGCGCCGGCGCGCACGATGTTGCCGACATCGTTGAGCGTGTACGCGGACTCGTCGAGCGCGATGGGAATGGTCTGCAGCGTGCGCAACAGCGCGTGACCTTCGAGATCGTCCATCTCGAGCGGCTGCTCGACGTACACCGGGTCGAACTCGGCGAGCTTGCGCAATTGCCGTCGCGCGGTGCCAGGCGTCCATGCGCCGTTCACGTCGAGGCGCAGCGGTGCGGCCGCCCCGAGGCACTCGCGCACCGCCCGCGTCAGCGAGATGTCGGAGGCTTCGTCGAAGCCGATCTTGAGCTTGAACGAGCTGTAGCCGCGCCGCTTGAAATTGGCGGCATCGGCGACGCACTTGTCGCGATCGCTTTCCAGCAGGTACGCGCAGATGTCGATGGGATCGCGCCAGGCACCACCCCACAGGCGGTACAGCGGCTGGCCGCACGCCTTGCCGAACGCATCCCACATCGCCATCTCGACCGCGCACAGCGCCATGACGGCGGCGCGCTTGTGATGGTAGTAGCCCGCGCCGAGCACGTGCCGGTACAGCGACTCGGCTTGGTCGACGCCCTTGCCGATGGCACACGGAATGACGACGTGGTCGAGCACCGCCGGGATCGCATCGAGAAGGCAGATCGTCTCGCCGTATCCCTTGAGCCCGCCTTCGGTCGTGATCTCGACGATGAGCCGGGTGACGCCGGAGCGCGTCCCCGACGCCCACGCGATCGGATGCTTGAGCGGCACGCGCACCAGCCAGCGGCGCAGCGCCGCGATGCGGAGATCGGCATGGCCGACGTCGCGTGGCGCAGCAGCGACGGGCGAGCGCGACGCGGCGGGCGCCGAAAGGCCCGGACGGCTGGCGCCCAACGATGCGGCCACGTGCTGGGATTCTCTTGCCATTCCCGAGCGTACCGCAGATTTGATCAAATATCAAACAGCTGCGTCAACGCTCGAAGGCGTAGGGCTCGAGCTCCAGCGCTTCGATCGTTTCTCCAAGCATGACGACGCGCCCGCTGCGGCGATTGAAACCGTCCTCGGAAAAGTCGAATTCGAACGTCCGGCGCACGCGCACGATGCCGTTCGCATCGCGCGCCAGCCGCAGGCGCGTTCCGTGCACGGTGTCGTCGAGCAGCTGCAGGCCCTGCCGCTTGCACGCGTCCCGCGTCGCGCGCACCGCGCTCTCGCGCGACCGGAGCGCCTCGTAGAACAGCCAGCCGCCGAGCACGCACGCGATCGCCAGCAGCGATTCCCACACACCCATGGTGCTAAACTCGCAGCACGCGGTGGTCGACGCGCTGCCCGGTCTTTCGAGGAGCTTCGATGATCAATTCAACCATGCGCCTGATCGCCTGCATTTTCTCCGCGCTTACGTTGCTGGCGCCGTCCTCGTCGTTCGCGCAGAAAGCCGCGCCGACGGCGACCCAGTTCTACATGCAGTATCGCGACGCCTGGCTCAAGGCCGCATCGATCGACGCGCTGCTGCCATACCTCTCCAAGGACGGGCGCACCGAGATTGAGGCGACGCCCGCCGACAAACGCCAGGTCATGTTCCAGATGATGAAGGCGATGGGCACCGTGACCGACGTCAAGGTGGTGAAGGAGACCAAGCAGGACGATGGATATCTCCTCGACCTCACCGGCGTGGCACCCGACAAGTCGGCGATGACCGGCCGCGCCGAGATCATCATGGAGGGTGGCGCGATGAAACTCAAGAAGGAAAGCTGGAAGTCGTAGCCGTCCCCACGCACGCCCTCCCCGCAACCGAAGTCGATACCGATGCCATTGCCGGCCCCGTCTGCCGCTTCCTCATTGGCTACCTCGGTTGCCAGCTCAGTTGCCATCTCAGTTGCCAGCTCAGACGCGGACTACTACGCGCAGCTGCCGGTGTTTCATGCCTTCGACAACATCATGGATCCGCAGCGCTACCAGCCGCTCCCCGACGACTGGATGATCGGCCTCACCGACGTGGTCCGCTCCACGCAGGCGATCGAAAGCGGGCGCTACAAGGCCGTCAATGTCGCGGGCGCATCGGTCATCGCTGCGCTTACCAACGCTCTCAAGGGCCGCGTCTTCCCGTACGTCTTCGGCGGCGACGGCGCGAGCTTCGCCGTGCCGCCCGACGCCGAGACCGCGGCGCGGGACGCCCTCGCCGCCACCGCGGCGTGGGCGCGCGACGAGCTCCAGCTCGAGTTGCGCACCGCGCTCGTGCCCGTGCGCGAAGTCACGCAGCAGGGACTCACGCTCAGCGTGGCGCGATTCGGGCCTTCAAAGAACGTGTCGTATGCGATGTTCTCCGGCGGCGGGCTGGCGTGGGCCGAGCGTGCGATGCGCGCCGGAAGATTCATGGTGCCGGCGGCGCCTGCAGGCGTTCGCCCGGATCTCTCCGGACTGTCGTGCCGCTGGAACGACATTCCGGCGACGCGCGGCGTGATCGTCTCGTTGCTGGTGGCGCCGGTGAAGAACGGCGACCCCGCGTTTCGCGCGCTGATCGAGGAACTGCTGGGCGAGCTCGAGACCAGTCCCGACGTGGCGCCGCCTGTGCCCGACGGCGCGCCGGACGTCGGCTGGCCGCCGCCGGGACTCGAGCTCGAGGCGCGCGCCTCGCGCAAGCCCGGCGAGGGAATGCCGATGCGGCGCATGCGCGTCGCCATCGAATCGTTCATCGCCTACCTGGTGATGCGCTTCAACATCCGCCTCGGCAGCTTCGATCCCGCCGTGTATCGGCGCGACGTGGTGCAAAACTCCGACTTCCGCAAGTACGACGACAACCTGCGCATGACCCTCGACTGCACTCCGGAGCTCGCCGATCGCATCGAGGCGCGCCTTTCCCGCGCCGAGTCCGACGGCATCGCCCGCTTCGGCATCCACCGTCAGACCAAGGCGATCATGACCTGCATCGTTCCATCCATCGCGGAGAGCAACCACGTGCACTTTGTCGACGGCGCGGCCGGCGGCTACGCGCTCGCCGCGCGCCGACTGAAGCTTCTCTGATCCCGCGTCGGCGGCGATGAGCGAAATTCACTGGATGACGCTTGCCGAGCTCGCGCGCGAGCTCGATGCGGCGCGACTGACCTCGCAGCAGATCGTGAGGGCGTACCTGCAGCGCGTCGATACGCTCGACGGCAAGCTGCACGCCTTCGTCGATGTCTATCGCGACGAGGCGATGGCCGCGGCCGCCAAGGCCGACCGCGAGCGCGCCGCGGGACGCCTCTGTGGTCCGCTGCACGGCCTGCCGATCGCGCTCAAGGATCTGTTGCACGTGCGCGGGCGCATGACCACCGCCGGTTCGAAGGCCCGCCCCTTCGGCATCGCCGACCAGACCGCGACGGTGTGGGAGCGGCTGCAGGTCGCGGGCATGATCGCGCTGGGCAAGACGCACCTGGTCGAGTTCGCCTTCGGTGGCTGGGGTCGCAACGCGCCGATGGGCGCCCCCTGGAATCCGTGGGACATGCGTACGCATCGCGTCGCGGGTGGCTCGAGCAGCGGATCGGCGGTTGCGGTCGCCGGCGGCCTCGCGCCGGCGGCGATCGGATCCGATACGGGGGGATCGATCCGCATCCCGGCGGCGCTGTGCGGATTGACGGGTCTCAAGCCGACGTATGGCCTGGTGAGCCTTGCCGGTGTGTTTCCCCTCGCGGTCACGCTCGATTCGGTGGGTCCGCTGGCGCGCAGCGCCGAGGACGTGGCGTTGCTGATGTCGATCCTCGCCGGCTCGGATCCGCGCGACAGCGCAACGCTGGCAGCACCGAGCGTCGACTTCGCCAACGTGCTCGACGCGGAGCCGAAGGTCCGCGGCATGCGCATCGCGGTTTTGCCATCGACGCAATTCCAGTGGCCCGTATCCGACGACGTGATGCGCGCGCGCGACGCAGCCATCGACGCGCTGCGCGCGCTCGGGGCGGAGGTCGAGGAAGTGCGCGTGCCGGTGGACTTCGAGGACGTGATGACGCGAAGCGGGCGCATCATCGCGGCCGAGGCCTACGCGCTGCATCGCGACTACATCGAGGATCCGGAGCTCGAATTCGATCCGTGGGTAAGGCGGCGCATGCTGGGGGGCAAAGGAATCGACGCCGCCGAGCATGCAGGGCAACTCACCGCCCACCGGCGCGCCGCGGCGGATTTCGCGGCGTGGATGCGCGGACGCGATGCGCTGCTCACCCCGACGCTCCCGATCACGGCCACCCCGCTGGACGAGGTCGACGAGGCGACTACGCCCCTTGCGAGCTTCACCCGCGCCGCCAACTACCTCGGCGCGTGCGCGCTGTCACTGCCCGCCGGGATCGGCGGCGACGGCTTGCCCGTAGCGGTGCAGCTCATGGGCGCACCGTTCTCCGACGCGACGCTCGTGACGCTCGGACGCGCCTTCCAGCAGGTCACCGACTGGCATCGGCACCACCCAAACATCTAGCGCGTCGACGCCTGCGTTCGATGGAGGCGGAACAAGCGACTCGAAGCGTCAGTTCCCGGTGCGATCCGCCCCGGCGAAATCGAACATCACATGCTGTCGCTTGTCCTCCGAGACCGCGACGCTGTGGCGCTTGCGCACGCCATTCCAGTGCGCGTCGACGGTGTAGCGCCCCGACGGGAGCTTGACCAGCAGCAACGGACCTTCGGTGCGGATGTTCAGCACCTCGCGGCCACTCGAATCCTGGATGTTCACATCGGCGTTGGCGACGAAGGGCTCCGAGGCGTCGGCGGTGGGCTTCTCCGCGCTGGCCGCGAATTCCAGCGTCAGCGGAAAGCCCGCCTCGGCGCGCTTGAGCGCGTCGACCTCGTCCTTGCCGATGCCGCCGCTGACGTATTCGATCGACCCGTAGGTTTGCATCGCGGGCATGGATTGCGCGATCGCGGTTGCGGCGCTCATCCATGGCAACGCAGCCATGGCGGCGATCCCGCATGCGAGGACGAACCGGCGAGGCGCGAGGCGCGCGGCGCCGACGTCGGCGTCGGTGAAATGGCGATGAGGCGTGTTCATTGGCATGCTCCTTGATTGAGCGCCGAAGCGAGTGCGCATCCGGCACAGCGTGAAACGTAAGCAATCCCGATACCACAACCCGGTTCGGGGCCGTTCCCAGTGCGTCGAGGGCACGCTCGTCACCCTCCTGCGGGCGAATGGAAATACTTGCTCACGAGCCACGCAGCGCGCAATGCAAAATTTACACGCCGCGTCCCGCTGTTCCGCGCTTGGGAGGGGCCCGAACGAGGGCGCATAATGTGATTTTCGACCCGGGATACCGTCATGCGTTCCCCATTTCTTTCGCCGCCTGAAGGCCCGCGCGGCGCGATGTCGGCAGGCGCATTGCTTGCGGTCATGGCAGCGCTGGTCGCTTCTGTCGACATGGACCCGACCGGAGTAGTCGTTTCGCGCGCGATCGCTGCGCCGGCGCCTGATGCGAGCGCTTCGCAGGCGGCGGAGGGTATCGCCTGGCGCGAAGGCGACGTCGACGGCGCGTTTGCCGCCGCACGCGCCGCCAACAAGCCCGTGTTCCTCTACTGGGGGGCGGTGTGGTGCCCGCCGTGCAATCAGGTGAAAGCGACGATTTTCAACCGACAGGATTTCATCGACCGCTCGCGCTTTTTTGTGCCGGTATACCTGGATGGCGACAGCAAGAGCGCGCAGAAGCTCGGCGAGCGATTCAAGGTGGTCGGCTATCCGACCATGATCCTGTTCACGCCCGACGGCCGCGAGATCACGCGGCTTCCCGGCGAAGTCGACGCGGACCAGTACATGCGCGTGCTGGCGATGGGCATGGGCGGTGCGCGCCCGGTCAAGGACACGCTCGCCGCGGCGCTCGCGCCGGGAGGCAAGTTGAGCGCCGAGGAATGGCGCATGCTCGCGTACTACCCTTGGTACGTCGACGAGCAGCAGGTCGTGCCGAAGGCGAAGCTCAACTCGACGCTCGCGCAGCTCGCCGGCGCCTGTCCCGCGGACCAGCGCGAGACGGCCGCGCGCCTGCGGCTCAAGGCGCTCACCGCTGCGGCAGCGGAAAGGAACGTCAAGCCCCGCGATGATCGCAACGCGGTGGCGGCGCTGAGCACGTTGCTCGCCAACCCGCGCGTCGCGCGCGACAACATCGACCTGATCGTCTATTACAGCGACAACGCGGTGCGCGCCTACACGCTGCCGCGCTCGCCCGAGCGCGCCAAGCTGGTCTCCACGTTGAGCGCGACCCTGCAGCGCCAGGTCGCCGATACCACGCTTTCGTCCGCCGACCGTCTCGCCGCGCTCGACGCGCAGATATCGCTGGCCAAGGTCGATGATCCGAAGGCCACGCTCGACCCGGCGCTGCTGAAGAGCGTGCGCGAGCAGGTCGCTCGCGTCGATCGCGAGACCACCGACCCGTACGCGCGCCAGGCCGTGATCAGCTCGGCGGCCGAGGTTCTCGCCGACGCCGGATTGCTCGACGAATCCGATGCGCTGCTCAAGGCCGAGTTGCAGCGGTCGCAGTCGCCTTACTACTACATGCTCGGACTCGCCGCCAACGCCAAGACGCGCGGCGACAAGGCCGGCGCGCTCGACTGGTACCAGAAGGCCTACGCCGCCGCCGACGGGCCGGCGACGCGGCTGCAATGGGGAGCCAGCTACGTCAGGGCGCTGGTCGAATTGTCGCCGCAGGATTCCGTGCGCATCGACGCCGCGGTGAACAACGTGCTGAGCGAGCTCGAAGCCGCGCCGGAGACCTTTTACGGACGCAACCAGCGCGCGCTCGAAAAGATCAGCGGCTCGCTGATCGCATGGGACAAGCAGGCCAACGCGCTCGCGCGGCGCGACGGATCGCTGACGCGATTTCGCGCGCAGCTCGCCGACGTATGCGCCAAGCTCCCGGCCGGAGATCCGTCGCGCGCCAGCTGCCAACGCGTGCAGCGCGGAACTTACAACGCGAAGGCGTGATCACATGAGCGATCCCGAAGTAACCGTCACCGCCGACGACCGGCCGCTGTTTCGAGGCGATGCCGCGAGCGGCCGATCGGGCGTGCGCTGGGCGCTGTTTCTCGCCGTCGTAGTGGCGCTGGCCGCGGGCGGCTACTTCGTGTGGATGGCGCGGCAGACGCCCCCACCACCTCCGGTTGTCGCCGAACCGGCCGCACCCGCCGCCGCGCCGGCAGAGCCGCGCGTCGAGCACCCCGTCACCGCCACACCGGCGCGCGCGCCGCTGCCGGCGCTGGGCGAAAGCGATGCCGAGTTCGGCGCCGCGCTTGCGGCGCTGTTCGGCTCATCCACGTTCCAGCAGATGTTCGTCCCGGATTCGCTGGTTCGACACATCGTGGTCACCGTCGACAACCTACCGCGGCGCCAGGTCGCCTCGCGCATGCTGCCGCTGAAGCCCGTGACGGGTACGCTCAATGGAACGCTGCGCACGGCTGGAGACGGATCCGCGCTCAGCATCGCGCCCGCCAATGCCGCGCGCTACACACCGTACGTGCGCGCACTGGAAGCGGTCGACAGCCGCAAGCTCGCCGCGGTCTACGCGCAGTTCTATCCGCTGTTTCAGCAGAGCTACGCCGAGCAGGGCTACCCCAACCGCTACTTCAACGACCGCGTGTTCGAGGTCATCGACCACCTGCTTGCCACACCCGACGTGAAGGGCCCCATCGCGCTGGCGCAGCCGAAGGTGCTCTACGAGTACGCCGACCCCTCGCTCGAGGAGCTCTCGGCGGGACAGAAGGCGCTGCTGCGCATGGGGCCGGACAACGAGGCGCGCGTGAAGGCCAAGCTGCGCGAGGTCCGCAAGGCGCTGCAGGCTGGTTAGCCCAACTAGCGCTCGCGGCGCGCAGCGCAAGGCAAGGCGCTATTGATCGGGCTTCGCGCCGGAGATTTTGACGATGCGCTCCCACTTCACGATGTCGTCGCTCATGTAGCGGGCGAATTCCTCCGGGCTCATGCTCATCGCCACCGCGCCCTGCTTCGCCCATTCCTCGCGCACATCGGCCCTGGCGACGATTTTCACGACCTCGGCGTTGAGGCGCCGGACGATGTCGGGCGGGGTGCCTTTCGGCGCCATCAACCCGAGCCAGATCACCGCTTCGTAGCCGGCTACGCCTGCCTCGGAGAGCGTCGGTACATTGGGCAGCACGCTAGAGCGCACCTTTCCGGTCGTCGCCAGCGCCTTCACTTTGCCGGCGCGCGCGAACTCGCTCATGGTGGTCACCGCATCGAACATCAAGTCGACCTGTCCGCCCAGCACGTCGGTGCGCGCCTGGGAGCTGCCCTTGTACGGGATGTGGACGATGTCGACGTTGGCCATCGCCTTGAACAGTTCGCCGGCCATGTGATACGGCGTGCCCGGGCCCGACGACGCGTAGTTGAGCTTGCCCGGCTTCGATCGTGCCAGCGCCAGGAGCTCGGCAAGCGTGGCCACTGGCACCGCCGGATTCACCACCAGCACCAGGTCGGAATAGTTGATCGCCGCGACCGGAACGAAATCGCGCATCAGCGCGTACGGCTTGTTCTGCATCAGCGATTCGTTGACGGTGTGCGCGTTGGACATGAGCAGCAGCGTGTATCCGTCGGGCGGGCTCTTCGCCGCGACGTCGGTACCGATCACCGAGCCGCCGCCGGGGCGATCATCGACGACGAAGCTCTGCCCCATCGCCTCCTGCAGGCGCTGCGCGAGAAAGCGCGCGTAGATGTCGGCCGGACCGCCCGCGGCGAATGGGACGATGATCTTCACCGCGCGGTTCGGATAGTCCTGCGCAAGCGCCGCGGTGCCCGCCATCGAGAACAGCAGGCACAGCAAGAGCCTGATCGAGTTGCGCAACATCCTGATTTCCTCCTTCGAATCCATTGACTGCCGGCAGGCCACCACGGGCTGTTCGCACCGGGCTTCGCTGCTAGTCTACGAGGATTCGAACAGCGGCGCTGCCGACTCGTCCATGTGCGGCGCCGCTCCCAGCGCCGACAATCCCGCGATGCGCACTCCGAGCAGCCGGATGCGCCGGTCCAGGGGAACGCGCTTCAGGCACTCGCCCGCAACGCGGCGGATCGTGCGCGGGTCCTGTGTCGGCTCCTCTATCGTCTTGTCGCGCGTGACGATCCTGAAATCCTCGAAGCGAAGCTTGAGCCCGATCGTCCTGCCGACGTACCCCTTGCGCACGAGGTCGCCGGCGAGATCGACGCAGAGCTCGGTGAAAATGGCGGAAAGCTCGCCGCGATCGCGGCGCGCGTCCAAGTCGCGATCGAAGGTCATCTCGCGGCTGATGCTCACCGGCTCGCTTTCGGTCACCACCTCACGCTCGTCGCGTCCGTTCGCGGCCTCGTGCATCCACCCGCCACGCGCGACGCCGAACTGCGCGACGAGCCACGCCGGGTCCGCGTACGCCAACTCGCCGATGGTGCGCACGCCGAGGGCCTCGAGCCGCTCGCTGGTCTTCGGTCCGATGCCGTTCACCTTGCGTGCCGCGAGCGGCCAGATGCGCCGCGCGAGGTCTTCGGCGGCGAGCATGGTCAGCCCGTCGGGCTTATCGAGCTCGGACGCGATCTTGGCGAGCAGCTTGTTCGGTGCGACCGCGATCGAGCACGACAGACCCGTCGAGACGCGAACGCTGTCCTTGATCGCGCGCGCCACGTCGCGGGCGCGCCACCAGGCTTCGTTGGGCGCTTCCGCTTCGCCCTCGTGCTCGGCCAGGCGCACACCGGTGAGGTCGATGTAGATCTCGTCGATGCCGCGATCCTCGATACGCGGAGCGATGGCGCGCACCGCGGCCTTGAACGCGCGCGAGCAACGGCGATAGGCGTCGAAATCAGTCGGAAGAAGGATCGCGTCGGGGGCGAGCTTCGCAGCCTTCATCAGTCCCATCGCCGAATGCACGCCGAGCGCGCGGGCGGCGTAGGTGGCGGTCGTCGCGACGCCGCGGCCGACGTAGTCGCGCAGGCGCGTGAACTCGCGCGTCACCGTGCCGCTGGCCGGATCGGCGATGTCGCGCGGCTGATGACGGCTCCCGCCCCCGATGACCACCGGCAGTCCGGCGAGCTCTGGATAGCGCAGCAATTCCACCGACGCGTAGAACGCGTCCATGTCGAGGTGGGCGATGAGGCGTGGCGACTGCGCTGGCATGTCGGGCATGGTTCGACGTACCGCGGCGGGGACACGCGGCTCGGAACAGTCTAGACGCGCCGCCTAGAACGTGTACAGCCGCGCCGGGTTGTCGACCAGGATCGCCTGGCGCGTGCGCGGGTCCGGCGCCCAATCGAGCAGGAGATCGAGCATCGCCGTCGAGGATGGGATCGGATTCGCGCCGGGATGCGGCCAGTTGCTCGCCCACACGCAGCGGTCGGGCCGCGCACCCACCAGCGCCCGGGCCAGCGCGCTCACGTCCTCGTACGCGGGCGCGCCGGTCTTCGACGTTTCGTACGGCGCGGAAAGCTTCACCCAGACCTTTCCGCTTTCGAGCAGTCGCAGCAGCGCGCCGAACGACGCATGCGTGGGCGGGACCGGCTCGAGGAACTTGCCGTTGTGGTCGATCACCACGTCGCCCGCCAGGCCGGTGATGCGCTCGGCGAGCTGCGGCAGATCGCGACCGTCGAGCTGAAGCTGGACGTGCCAACCCGACGCCTTGACGCGCTGCGCGATGCGCTCGACATCGTCCCACGAAAGAAAGCCGCCCTTGAGCATGAAGCATCGCGCGCCGCGGAAGCCCGCCTGCGTCAATCGTGCGATCTCGGCATCGGTGACGTCGGGGCGAATCGTGGCGACGCCGCGCGCGGTGTCGCCGAACTGACGCAGCGCCTCCTCGGTGCAGGCGTTGTCGAACATGTAGCCGTTCGGCTGCACGACGACGACACGGCTCGTTCCCAGCTCGCGCTGCACCTCGCGATACGCGGCGACCGGCGCATCGGGCAGCGCCATCGGCCAGGTCGGCGCGGCACGGTAGCGCGGGTCGTAGATGTGCATGTGGCAATCGCATGCACCGGCGGGCGCCGTCAGGCTTGGCTTCGCATCCATTCGAACTCCCCGGAAAATCGCCGACAGCTCGGCGACGTCAATGTTGTTGTCTTGCGAGTCATTCCTCGATGGGTCCCGACACGACCCACGGACCGCCCTGAAAGCGCAGGGTCGGATCGTCCGATGCGCCGGGTGCCGCCGGGGGGAACATCGACGCGAACTTGGATGAGCTGTCGCGCGCATGAAACCCCAGGTGCGATGCCTTGCGGTTGTCCCACCACTTGACCGCGTTGTCCGACACGCCGTAGACGATCGAATGGTCGACACGCGGCGTGAACAGTGCGCGCTCCACCAGCTCCACCAGATCGTCGTAGCTCAGATAGGTCACGAGCATGCGCGGATTCGCGGGCTCGGCGAACGACGAGCCGATGCGAAGGCACACCGCCTCGATGCCGAAGCGGTCGAAATAGTATCGGGTGAGCGCCTCGCCGAAGCATTTGCTCACCCCGTACAGGCAGTCCGGCCGCAGCGGCGCGTCGGCATCGATCACCTGCGTCTGGGGATAGAAGCCGACGACGTGGCTCGAGCTCGCATAGATCACGCGGCGCACGTTGTGCTTGTGCACCGCCTCGTAGACGTTGTAGAGCCCGACGATGTTCGCGGCGACGATCTTCTCGAAGGGGGACTCCAGCGAGATGCCGCCGAAATGCAGGACCACGTCGACGCCCGCGACTAGCGCATTCACGGATTTCTTGTCGCCGAGGTCGGCGCTGATGACTTCCTCGCCGTCCGTGGCGGGCCCGCAGTCGACGAGGTCGGAAACTCGAAGCTGCTCGGTCCAGCGGGTGAGATGCGGGCGAAGCACACGGCCCAGCCCGCCGGCGGCTCCGGTCAACAGCAATCGTCGGAATGGCTTGGTCATGCGCTCCCCGCTCGGGATCGCGCATGGTATCAGAGGGTCCTGCTAGCGAGAGCGCAGGCGCGCCTGTGCGGCGACGGGCTGGGCGGCGTCGCTGACGCCGAACATTTCGCGCAACGCGTCGCGATACGCGGCGCCGCCGACGCGCATGCTGTTGTTGTGGGTCGCACCCTCGACCAGCAACAGCTTTTTGGGCTCGTGCGCGGCGTCGTAGAGCGCCTGCGAGAAACGCGACGGAACCATGCGGTCGTCGCCGCCATGAACGATGAGCACCGGCAGGCGCACGGTCCGGATTTTCGCGATCGAGTCGAATTTCTGCGAGAGCAGCAAATCGACCGGCAGCCAGGAAACGGTCAGCGACCGGGCGATGTCGGCGAACGATGTGAACGACGATTCGACGATGAGCCCGTGCGCCGCCACGCGCGCGCCCACCGGCGTTTCGGCGGTGAGCTTCGCGGCGAGGTCGATCGCCACCGCGCCGCCGAGCGAATGGCCGTAGATGAATCGGCGCGTCGCATCCGGCTGCAATTGCGCCAGGCGCTCCCACGCAACCTGCGCGTCCTCGTACACCGTCGCCTCGGAGGGGAGCTCGCCGCTGCTCTTGCCGAAGCCGCGGTAGTCGATCGCGAGCACGGAAAAGCCGAAGTCGTGAAGCTGCTCGATGCGGAAAAGCTGGCCGGTGAGGTCCCACCGCGTGCCGTGCAGGTAGAGCACCGCCGGCGCCGCTGGTGCGTTCCCCGATCCGCTGGCGCCCGGAGACGCGGGCCACCACCACGCGTGGACCTGCTGCGGCTCGCCCTCGGCGGCGACCGCCAGATCGAACTCCTGCACACCTTGAGGCATGCCGGAAAACCAGCTTGCGGTGGAACGCGCGACCCGGAAGGTGAGCTCGCGCTCGCGAACCTGCCACGTGGAGCAGCCAGCCGCCGCCAGCGCGACGAGCAACGACACGCTGACCGCCCACTTCCAGGGGAAGCGGGTGGCGGAGAAAAAGTTTCGCTTCTTGTGCATGCGTGCCAGCCCAAGCCGTTCCATGTCGGGGTGGGCGAATCTTGCTAAGCAAGACCTGCGCCAGTAGCGGCGACTTCGCACGCTTGGGAGTCAGACCGCGGCGGCAAACGCCGGTTCCCCCCCGGTACCCTCGCCGCGAGGAGGGCTGGCAGCGCGTGGCGCTATGATCGCGGGATGTCCTCAGGATCGTCCCTGGACGCACGCGCGATCGCAGAGTCGTTCGACCTGGCAAAGCTGCCGCCGTCGTTCTACGCCGATCCGTATCCTACATATCGTGCGTTGCGCGAGCACTCACCCGTCAAGCGCATGCCCGACGGGTCATGGTTCCTGACGCGCTTCGAGGACATCGTCCCGGTCTATCGCGACCACAAGAGCTTCAGTTCGGACAAGCAAAAGGAGTTTGGGCCGAAATTCGGGCCGACGCCGCTGCTCGAGCACCACACCACCAGCCTCATCTTCAACGATCCTCCGCTGCACACGCAGGTTCGTCGCGCGATCGTCGGAGCCATCTCGCAGCGTCACATTGCCGCGATGGAGGCCGGGCTGGTGGCGCTGGTCGACGCCCTGCTCGACGCGATGGCGCAAAAGCGCACGGTCGACCTGATCACCGACTTCGCCGCGGCCATTCCCATCGGCATCATCGGCAACCTGCTCGGCATCGCGCCGGAGGACCGCTCGCCGCTTCGCGGCTGGTCGCTCGCGATCCTCGGCGCGCTGGAACCGGTGCTCACGGCCGAGCGCGCCGCCAACGGCAATCGCGCCGTCACCGAGATGCTCGCGTATCTCAAGCTCCTGGTCGACGACCGGCGCAAGCGCCTGCGCGATCCCGACACCGACGTGCTGACCCGGCTCATCGTCGGAGAGGAGCAGGGCGCGCCGCTCACCGAGACCCAGCTTCTGCATCAATGCATTTTCCTGCTCAACGCCGGGCACGAGACGACGACCAACCTGATCGGCAACACGCTGCATGCGCTGGCGCGGCGCGCCGGCGATCGCGCGCGGCTCCTCGCGTGCGCCGACGACGTCGAGAAGATGAAGGTCGCGGTTGAGGAATGCCTGCGCTTCGAGAGCCCGGTGCAGCTCGGCAACCGGATCACCACGCGCGAGGTCGAAATCGGCGGACAGCGCTTTCCCGCGGACACCCGCATCAGCATCTGCATCGGCGGCGCCAACCGCGACCCGGCGCAGTTTCCGCGTCCCGACGAGATGGATCTTTCGCGCGATCCCAACCGCCAGCTCGCCTTCGGCTTCGGCATTCACACCTGTGCCGGGATCAACCTGGCGCGGCTCGAAGGCCGCGTCGCGCTGTCGCGCTTTCTCAAGCGCTTCCCGCGCTACGAGCTCGCCGGCGACGCGGTGCGCGACCTGCGCGCGCGCTTCCGCGGCTTTCAGAGTCTGCCCGCAAGCGTCGAACCTTAAGCGGCGTTGGACCGCGCGGGGCACGCTACCGTGCGGCGCGCTGCTTGTCCAGATCGATGTCCAGGTATTTCCAGTAGGTGTCGAAGACCTGCGGCGCGAATCCCTTGAGCCACGGCTGCACGAAATCGTTCTCGAGGCGGAAGATCATCGGAATGCTCGGCGCGTACACGCGCACGATCGCGCTCATTTTCGACGCGGCGGCGATCTGCGCCGCGCCGCCCGGACTGCGCAGGAACGTCTCGTAGGCGCGGTCGTAGTCGGGAAAGCTGAAGCGCGTGGTATTCACCGTCGGCGACGAACGGCTGTAGAACTGGCTGAGCTCCGCATAGCCGGACGGGCTGCCCCCGTAGCCGCTGGAATACATCTGGTAGTTGCCGGCGTGTGTCTCCTTGATCAGTTCCTGGAACGGCGACAGTCTGAACTCCATGTGGAGACCGATTGCGTCCATGTTTTTTTTCACCAGGGTCTGTGTTTCCCGCGAAACGCCGCCGGTGCGCAGCGTCAGCGTGATTGCCAACGGCCTGCCGTCGGGAAGCTTCCGATATCCGGCGGCGTCGCGCGCCGCATAGCCCACCTTGTCGAGCAGCGCATTGGCGATCACAGGATCGAACTCCGGCTTCGGTGGCAGCGACGGATCGTGGCCCGCCACACGCGGCGGCACCAGCTGGTTCGCCGGCATCGCTTGAGTGGCGTAGACCACCTTGACGAGCTCGTCTAGGTCGAGCGCGAGCGACATCGCGCGGCGCAACGCGACATGAGGAACATCCATGCCACCGACCACCGGATCGCGCATGTTGAAGTAGAGCTCGAACAGGAACGGTTCGGGGTAGACATAACGCGCAACGCCGCGCGACACGTATTCCGGCTTGAGCTTTCCGCCCTCGATCTGCCGGTTGGCGACCGCCGCGGTCAGCACCACGTAGTCGAGCTTGCCTCGATCGAACTGCAGCAGGCGCGTGACTTC
This sequence comes from Betaproteobacteria bacterium, assembly GCA_040005035.1. Taxonomy (GTDB): domain Bacteria; phylum Pseudomonadota; class Gammaproteobacteria; order Burkholderiales; family Casimicrobiaceae; genus PALSA-1003. Next base: position 21,224 of record JBDTZQ010000019.1, read on the forward strand.
CTCCTCGATGACGCTGATCTCGATGACGCCGATCTGCGGCAGCATCACGCCTTGCATGCTGCGTACCAGCGCGGCGTCGCGCGGATCGCTGCTCTCGGGAAAGTGCACGGGTCGATAGCCGGGATTGGCTTCGAGCACGACGCGCGAGCCGTGCAGCCATTCGCGAAGCTTGTACGGACCCGTGCCTACGGTGCGCGTGCGGATGTCGCCGCCTGCGGCCGCAACGACCTCGCGCGCGACCGCGACCGTGGTGATGAATCCCTCGATGATCGGGTAGTTGGGTTCGCTCACCCGGATCTGCACCGTGTAGCGATCGAGCACGCGCAACCCCTCGATGGGACGGTCGTAGTCGAAGCGCGCGCCGCCTTTGGCGGCCGCGTCGACTACGGCACGCGCGCCGATCACGATGTCGGTGACGCTGGGTGATCCGCCGCGCTTGAGCGTGGGATCGAGCACGCGCTTCATCGAGTAGACGATGTCATCGGCGGTAAGCTCGCGCGGCTTGCCATTGAAGGCGGGATCGTCGGTGAACAGGATGCCCGGCTGCAGTCGCATGGTCCACGTCGTGCCGTCGTCGGTAATCTCCGGCAGCGCGGCCGCGCCCACCGGCGCGAGCTTGGCCGGAGAGGCGAGGTAGTCCCAGTTGTAGAGTCCCTCGAAGATCGCCGAGGCGACCTGCGACGACGGATCGTCGTCGATCTGCTGCGGATCGAGCGTCTCGATGTCGAAGCTGGCCAGGCGCAGCACCTTGGCGGGATCGGCGGCGAATGCGCCCGTGGCGAGCAGCAGGCAAAAGCCGGCGAGCGCCGCCTTCATCGAGAGCGGCGGCGGGACGTTGGCGGGACGAAGCATCGCGCGAAGGGCTCCATGCGCAAACGGTGCGCGGCGCGATTATGCATCACTGCACGACGCACCCGCCGCGGCCGGGGCACGGGCGACGGAAACACGTCGCACATTGCCGGCGCGTTTTGGGCGCGTTTTGGTTATCATGCCTGCAAAACGTCCAAGGAGGCACCCATGCAAACCTATCCAACCCGCGCGATGACTCGCGCCATCGTCGCCGCGGGATGCTGTGCGCTCGCGTGCACGGCGTTCGCGCAGGTCAAGGTCGGCGTGACCGTGTCCGCCACCGGTCCGGCGGCGTCGCTCGGCATCCCGGAAAAGAACACGATTCCGCTCTGCCCGAAGACCGCCGGCGGCAAGACGATCGAGTACATTTTGCTCGACGATGCCACCGACACCACTACCGCCGTGCAGAACACCAGGAAGCTCATCAGCGAAAGCAAGGTAGACGCCATCATCGGCTCGACGACGACGCCCAATTCGCTGGCGATGATCGACGTCTTCTCCGAAGGCGAGACGCCCACCATATCGCTGGCATCGTCGATCCGGATCATCGATCCGGTCGACGCCAAGAAGGCATGGTCGTTCAAGACGCCGCAGACCGACGTGATGATGGCGGGAGCGATCCTCGAGCACGCGTCGAACAACGGCGTGAAGAACATCGCCTACATCGGGTTCAACGATGCGCTCGGCGAGGCGTTTTTCGCCGAAGTCGACAAGGCGTCCAAGGTGCGCAACATCCCGATGCTCGCCAACGAGCGTTTCGCGCCCAAGGACACCAGCGTCACCGGGCAGGTGCTCAAGCTCGTTGCAGCCAATCCCGACGCCATAGTGATCGGCGCGTCGGGAACCCCCGCGGCGATGCCGGCCTCCGCGCTGAGGGAGCGCGGCTTCAAAGGCAAGATCTATTTCAACCACGGCGTGGCGAACAATGATTTCCTGCGCGTCGGGGGCAAGGACGTCGAGGGCGCATTCGTCCCGGCGAGCCCTGTCATCGTCGCGTATCAGCTGCCCGACAACCATCCCGCGAAAAAGCGCGCCGAGGAATACACCAAGATCTACGAGGCGACGTACGGCCTGGGCAGCGTCGCCGCGTTCGGGTCCTACACGTGGGACGCGTGCCTGGAACTGGTGGAGGCGATACCTGCGGCGCTGAAGGTCGCCCAGCCGGGCACGGTGGAGTTTCGTCGCGCGCTGCGCGACGCTCTCGAGGCGATCAAGAATCTCGAAGTCACGAACGGCGCGGTGACGATGAGCAAATCCGATCACCTCGGCCTCGATTCGCGCGCCCGCGTGATGGTGCAGATCCAGGGCGGCAAGTGGGTGTTGCAGAAATAGCGACGCGAGCCTCCGGCGAGGGGCACCGCGTAGCGGGGATCGACCGGGAATTGCGAGTCGGCGCTCGCGGGCAACAGCGATGCGCAATGAATTCGCGTGATCGTTCCGAAGCCCGCGACGCGATCTACCAAAAAAAGGGCGCCACGCGCCCCTTTTTTTACCGTGACGATTAATCGCCGCTGATCAGCCCGCCGGCATGCCCGAAGGCAATGCGCTCGGCATGCCGTTGCGATAGCCCGCGCGCACCGGCACCTGGTTGCCCTTGGCGTACATGCATTGCACGTACGCGTTGTCGTAGCGACGCTGCGAGTTGTAGCTCGCGTAGCCACCAGCATTCGCCGCGTTGGCGCTTCCGAACAGCAACCCCGTTCCCGCGCCGATCGCGGCACCCGGACCGGCTTGTCCGCTGATCGAGCCGATCGCGGCGCCGGCGGCGGCGCCGATCAGCGTCGCAGCGACCGCGGCGTTGCCGGCGGCCGGATCCGGCACCAGCGCGCCCGGCGGCCCCATGCCGAGCGACGCCTGCGCGTACTGCTGGCAAGCGAAGCTGTCGGCCTGAAACGCGTCGAATGTTTTGCTCGTTCCCGGCAGCACCATCACCGACGGCCCGCTCGGCACGGTGACGCACGCGGCCAGGACGAGCACGGGCGCCACGACGAGCGCGCGCAGCGCTCGGGGCATGGCGCGAAGTGGTTTTTTAATCACGATCTCCGTCATTGCATGGTGCCCGGCAAAGGCGACGGCCGCGCCGCGCCGTCGGGCACGACTCGGAGCCAGCCGCGCGGGCACTGCGCGATTTGCGGGTAATACCCCGCGGGGTCGATGCAATAGTACGAGAACTGGCCTTGAGCCGCCGCACGCGGTGCGCCCGGCTGGATGGGAGCCAATGCAGGTCCGCTCGACGGGCCAGGCGCGTAGCTTCCCTCGACCTGATCGCGCTGGATGTAGACGACCCCGGAATCGTAGGCCGGGGCTTCCGCGTAGTACGGATACGCCGCCGGATAGCTGTAAGCGGCGGCGCCATAGTACGGGTAGTACCCGGGCCACCACCACGATCCGGGATAACCGAAATAGAAGCCGACATTCGGGCCGTACCAGCGCCCGCCGTACCAACCTGAATTCCAGTAGCCGCCGCGATACCCATTCCAGCTACTGCCGCCGTGCCAGCCGGAGCTGCCTCCGTGCCAACCCGAGCCGCCGCCGTGCCCACCCGAGCCGCCGCCGCTCCAGCTTCCGCCGCCGCCGCTGCCGCCGTGCCAGCCTCCGCCTCCGCTGCCACCGCCGCCGCCACCACGCATTCCTCCGCCACTGCCGCCGCCCATCACGCCGCCGCCACCTCCACCACCACCGTGGGACTGCGCCGATGCCGCGACCGCGCTCAGTGCGAACACCGACGCCGCCGCAAATGTAACGATTTGTTTCCGCCCAAGATGACTCATGACATCCTCCTTCGTCTGTCGCATTGGACTCAACGCTTGAGCAAGAGTTCGGACGACAAGTTTGTGCAAATGTTGACGGCTCGGCAAGTGGCGCAGGGCCGCCCCAAGGCACTCGCCCCCTTGGAGGAACGGCGCGCAGCACCGAACATGCAAGCGCCGCCTTCCCGCTGGCAAGAGCGCGCGGCCTCGAGCGCCGACCTGTTTGGTATCCTCGAGGGTTCGAGCGCACCCTGAAGGAAAGCAAATGGCCAACGAGACCGCCCAACGCGGCGCAGAAGCGAAAATGGACGCGACGTCCCTCTATCGTGAGGAAATCTACACCGACCGCGGCGCAGGCACCATCCGCGTGCTGGTGCCGGTCACGCGCGACGGCGGCCCCGACCAGACACGACGTTCCGTGTATGTCGGCGAGGCGCAGATCATGACCAACATGGGACCGCTGCCGATCAGCTTCGAGATCGACGCCATCACCCTGGGCGAAGCGGCGCAGAAATACAGCGACGCCGCGAAGGAAGGCGTTGAGAACGCAGTGCGCGAGCTCCAGGAGATGCGTCGCCAGCAGTCGTCCTCGATCCTCGTTCCGGGTCAGACCGCGGGCCTGCCGGGGGGCATGCCGCCGCTCGCCGGCGGGGGCAAGATCAAGATGCCCTAACGGTCGCCTTTCGGGGGCGCGGCGGCGCCTTCGGCGTGTCGAGCGACCATTCCGGAACCGCGAAGCGCGCGCTCAGGAATTCGGCCAGCGCGCGCACTTTCGCGGAGAGATGCCGGCGGCTGGGGTAAACCACGTAGATGCTCGCGGGCTGCGGCTCGAACTTGCGCAGAATCGGCCTGAGCCGGCCCGCGCGAACGTCCGGTCCCACCACGAAATCCGGCTCGAGCACGATTCCCGCGCCGGCGACGGCGATCTCCGCGAGAAAGTTGCCGTGGTTGGCGTTGACCGGACCGCCGACCCGCATCGGCCGATCGCTACCGTCGGGATCGCGAAACGGCCACAAGTTTTTGTGCGGCAGGTATTCGTAGGTGAGACAGGCATGTCCGGACAGCGCTTCGGGCGTCCTCGGCTCGCCGTGCCGCGCCAGATACGCGGGCGCCGCGCAGCACACCAGCCGGGTCTGGCCGACGCGTCGTCCCACCAGGTTCTGGCTGCCGATCGCCCCGATGCGCAGCGCCGCGTCGAAACCCTCGTCGACGAGGTCGGTGGTGCGATCGGAAAGCTCGATGTCCAGGCGCATCTCCGGATAGCGCTGGAGGAACTCGGCGACGGCACCCGCCAGGTGCCGCTCGCCGAAGGTCGTGCCGCAGGTCAGCCTCAGCGTGCCGCGTGGACGAACCGTGCCTGCGCCGGCCGACTGCTCGGCTTCTTCGAGATCCGAAAGCAGCTGCACGCAGCGCTCGTAGAACACCCGCCCGCTTTCGGTGAGCGAAAGACGGCGCGTGGTGCGGTTCAGTAGCCGCGAATCGAGGTGCGACTCGAGCTCGCTCACCTGCCTCGACACGGCAGAGACCGACATGCCCAACCGCTCGGCAGCGCGCACGAAGCTGCCGGCCTCGACGACGCGCGCAAACGCGCTGATTGCCTGGAAACGGTCCACCATTAATTATTGCTCCTGACGCAACAGTATTTCTCATTCTGCCCACTTTATCGCTTCCTGCACAAGTGTGATGATGCGGTTGTCGATCGGGCGGGCGCGAATCGCCAGACCCCGGCGAACCCACTCTCATCCAAGGAGAAGCGAATGAAGCTCTACTATTCCCCGGGCGCGTGCTCGCTGTCGCCGCATATCACCTTCCGCGAAGCCGGACTGCCGGTCACGCTGGTGAAGGCCAGCACCAAGACGCACACGCTCGACGACGGCACCGATTTCTACACGCTCAACCCGAAGGGCTACGTGCCGCTCCTCGAGCTCGACAATGGCGAGTTTCTGACCGAGGGCCCGGCGATCGTGCAGTACCTCGCCGACCAGAATCCGGGATCGGGCCTCGCGCCGGCCGCGGGCACGCTGCCGCGCTATCGCGTGCAGGAGTGGCTCAATTTCATCACCTCGGAGCTGCATAAGCAGTTCGGTCCCATGTTCTCGCCGGACACCCCCGCCGAATACAAAACGATGCTCAAGGACAAGATCGGGAAACGCTTCGACTGGCTCGCCGGACAGCTCAAGGGGAAGGACTACCTGATGGGAAGCCAGTTCACCGTCGCCGACGCGTACCTTTACACGATGCTGCGCTGGACGGATTTCGTCGGCATCGACCTCGCCAAGTGGGCGGTCCTGGCGGCGTACAAGACGCGCGTCGAAGCGCGTCCGAAGGTTCGCGAGGCGTTGCTGGCGGAAGGTCTGGTGAAGGCGCCCGCCACGGCTGCGGCCTGATCACCTTCGGCAAATGACACCGATCCGGGTCGCGAGAAGCGGCCCGGCTCCCCCGCCATGCTGCCTACTTTTTTTCTTTCACACGGCTCGCCGATGCACGCCGTCGAGGCCGGCGCGGCCGGCCGCGCCTGGGCGGCGCTCGGGCGCACGCTGCCGCGTCCGCGTGCCGTGCTGATCGCATCGGCGCACTGGGAGACATCGGTGCCGATGCTCACCGGCAACCCGAAGCCGCAGACCATTCATGATTTCGGCGGCTTTCCCGCCGAGCTCTACCAGCAGCGCTATCCCGCGCCGGGCGCGACCGAGGTCGCGGCGCAGGCGGTGGCGCTGCTCAAGCGCGCCGACATCACCGCCGGCATCGACGGCTGCCGCGGACTCGATCACGGCGCGTGGGTGCCGCTCAAATGGATGTACCCGCAGCACGACATCCCCGTGACGCAACTCTCGGTGCAGCCCGAGCTCGGCGCCGCGCACCACCTGCGACTGGGTCGCGCGCTCGCAGCGTTGCGCGAAGACAACGTGCTCATCATCGGTTCCGGCCACACGACGCACAATCTGCGCGACTGGATGTCGAATCCGCGCCGGGACGAGCCGCTTCGCTACGTCGAGGCCTTCGCGTCGTGGCTGTACGGTCGACTGCAGGCGCACGACGACGACGCGGTCAGCGCGTACCGCGAGCGCGCGCCGGAGGCGCAGCGCGCGCATCCCACCGAGGAGCATTTTCTTCCGCTGTTAGTGGCGTGGGGAGCCGGTGGTACCGACGCCCCTGTCGAGCGCGTGCTGAGAGGCTACGAAGCCGGCGCGCTGTCGCTCGATTCGTACATGTTCGACGCGCAAGCGTCGCTCGTGCCGAACTAGCCTGTAAATCCAATACAGGCTAGTGCAGCCGCTGCCGCCCTTTGCGCGAGGCTTCGCGGCGCTGCGCGCGGCGCTCGGCGCGGTTGGCTGATTCGGGACGGCTTTTCTCCTGCCAGAAGCGGAAGATCAGCACCGCCGCGATGGGCAGCTCGTCGATCATGTCCAGGCGCTTTTCCTCGGTGTCCACCCAGTCGAGATACTCGGGATCGTGGTCGCCGTAGGCGAGCGCTTCTACGGGCAGCATCCAGTCGCGCGTCGCATCGTCGGAGTACACCGGCTCCCACGTTTCCTCGCGCAGCAGCACGCCGGTCATATAGCCTTCGCACCACGCGCTCGCTTCCGGCGGGCTGCGGTCTTCGCGAAGCACCTGCTCGGCGTGGTAGAGCAGCGGCTTGAATCGCGTCGGCGACTCGGCCAGCGTGCGACGGATGCTCTGCTGAAGGCGCAGCACCAGCGACAGGATGCGCTCGGCCTGCTCGTTGTTCGAGAACACCGGCGTCACCGAGCGCTGGCTGTCGCTCCATACCACCGGCAGCCATTCCGAAGGCTGGATCAGGTCGGGGCCGCTGACGATCGCAGTAAGGAATCCATCGAGCATCTCGAGGTCCATGCAGTCCTGCGGCACGGCATTCGAGCCCAGGAAAACCTCGAGCTCGTCGTAGTCGACGTCGGTCAGCGGTTCGTCGAGCTTGTTCGGTTCGGACATGGGAGAGACCACGGGGCGTTGCAGGGCGAACATCATGGCCCCAGACGCGCACGAAAGCAAATCGATGGGCGCGCCGTCAGCCCTGGGCACGCGCCGCATGCGCCGCATTGATCGCCGCTGCGAACACCAGCACCGCGCCGGCCTGGTGGAGCGCGGCGAGCGCAAGCGGAACGACCAGCAGCAGCGTGGAGATGCCCAGCACGATTTGCGTCGCCAGCATCGCCAGCAGCAGGGTCGCCGCGCCGCGCACCGCCGGCAACGGGGCGCGGCGCGAGCGCCACCAGAACGTGGCGACCAGTAGCGCCAGCACGAGCGCGATGGCGCGATGATCGAACTGAACGGTGGCCATGTTCTCGTAGAAATTCCGATACCACGGCTCGACGAACATGATTTCCGGCGGCACCCACGCTCCGTTCATGCGCGGAAAGGTGTTGTACGCGAAGCCGGCTCGGATGCCCGCGACGAGGCCCCCCGAGAGCACCATCAGGAACACCACCACGACGATGACGCCCGCGAAACGCGCGAGTCCGCGGCCGGACGCGCCGCTCGCTTTCACACCAGCGCGATCGCGCAGCAGCGACAGCGCGGTCCAGAGCATCGCGCCGAAGATGACGAAGGCTAGCCCGAGGTGCGCAGTCAACCGCAGCTGCGACACGCGCGGATCGTCGACCAGCCCGCTCTGCACCATGTACCAGCCCAGCGCGCCCTGCGCGCCGCCAAGGACGAACAGCATGGCAAGTCGCGGCGCGTATCCGGGCGGAATCCGCCGACGCAGCGCGAACCAGATCAGCGGAATCGCGAACGCCACGCCGATGGCGCGACCGAGCAACCGATGCGCGTACTCCCACCAGAAGATGCCCTTGAACGCGTCCAGGCTCATGCCGAGGTTGACCTGCCGATACTCAGGAGTCCCCTGGTACTTGGCGAACGCCTCGTCCCAGTCGCGCGCCGACAGCGGCGGGATGGTGCCGACGATCGGCTGCCATTCGGTGATCGACAATCCTGAATGCGTGAGACGGGTCACGCCGCCGACGACGATCATCGCCAACAGGAGGGCGCAGCAGGCGAGCAGCCAGATCGCGACGAGGCGCGCCGCCGATTCGGGCGAGCTCGACGCCGATCGCGCAAACGCGGGCGACGGCGAGGGTCGGGACATCTGCATCGGACTATCGGTACCGATCCTGGCCATGCGTAGCGGTTTCTCGCGCGCGGCGGCGGCCGAGCGTCACTGGCCGTGCGTCATCGCGCCCATCGTCTGCACATGGAGCACGATGTCGATGGAGCCCGCGTCGCGGAACGTCAGCTTCAGAGGCACCTTGTCGCCGACCTTGATCGGCTGCACCAGGTCAACCAGCATCACGTGATAGGAGCCGGGCTTGAGCTCGAGCCTCCCCCTCGCCGGCACATCGATCGCAGTCATGGCGCGCATTTTCATCACGCTGCCGTCCATCGTCATCTGATGCAGCTCGGCCGACGCCGCCGCCGGCGACGCCACGCCGATCAGCGCGTCGGGCTTCGCGCCCGTGTTGTCGACGACGAAGAACACACCCGCGGCCCGGGCGCCGGGAGGCGTCGCACGAGTGAACGGCTGCACGATGCGAAGCGATTTGAGCTGGTAGTCATCCGCCAACACGGCAAGCGGCAGCCATGCCAGCACGATGCCCAACAGCCGTATCCATTTCCATTTGAAGATCATCGAAGGACTTGCTTCCGGTTCGGATTCGAAGTGTGGATTGTACCGTCCGAGTCATCGCCGATGGTGCAGAGCACAACGCATCGGCGTTGACACCCGGCCCCCGTCGCGGTTGAATGCCCCGCTCGACCCGCAACGAGGATCGGCGTGCCCCGCGATGTCCGCCGACATCGATGGGACACAGCAGTTCAAACCCCCGGAGGAATCGATGCACGCTTCAGTCAACACACTCGCGCGCTGCGCCGCTGTCATCAGCCTGGCCTTTTCCACGATCGCGCTCGCGCAGCAGCCGATCACACTGCACGGCGCCGTCCAGTTCAACGACGGCCACGCCTTCAACCGGGCGCTGGAGAAGTTCCAGGAGCTCACCCTCAAGTACTACGGCAAGCCGATCAA
>JBDTZQ010000114.1:0-9670 GCA_040005035.1 Betaproteobacteria bacterium
GCTCTACTACGCGATCGCGGTGCTCGGCGAGAGCATGCGCGCCGAGCTTGGCATCTCGTCGCAGATCCTGTTCGGAGCCTACTCGCTGTGCCTGCTCATTTCCGCGCTGATCGCGCCTGCGGTAGGACGCGCCATCGATCGACACGGGGGCCGGCGCGTCATGAGCGTCGGCTCGGTGGCCGCTGCGGGGGCGCTGTTCGCCATTGCCAATGTGCATTCGACGGCTGCGCTCTACGCAGCGTGGGCGCTCGCCGGCGTGGCGATGGCGATGACCATGTACGACGCCGCGTTCGCGACACTGAGCCAGCATACCGGAACGTCCTATCGAACAGCACTCACCGCGCTGACCCTGATGGGCGGGCTCGCCAGCACCGTCTTCTGGCCGGTTTCGCTCAAGGGGCTCGAATGGTACGGCTGGCGCGAGACGCTCATGTTTTTCGCGACCCTCGAGCTCGCCCTCTGCCTTCCGCTGCATTTCTTTCTCGTGCCGAGCAATCACCGTGACGCGATGACGGCCACCGGCACCGCCGCCGGCGCGCCAGGCCCGTCGCACCCCTTGCCGGAACGAGCGAGGCGTCGTGCCTTCATCGCCCTCGCCATCGCGTTCGCGCTCAACGGCTTCGTCGTCTCGGCGCTGACCGTGCACATGGTGAGCGTGCTGCAGCGCCAGGGGCTCGCACTGGCGACGGCGGTGTGGGTGGGATCATTCTTCGGTCCGATGCAGGTCACCGGGCGGATCCTCGAGTTCGCTTTCGGGCGCAACATCGCATCGCGAACCGTCGGCGTGATCGCACTCGCTGTGCTTGTCGTCGCCATCGCGGTCCTGGTCGCGCTCGACGGCGAGGTTGCGATCGCGCTCGCGTTCGCGCTCTTGTTCGGACTGAGCAACGGCGTGGTCACGATCGTCCGTGGCACCGTCCCCGCGGAGCTTTTCGGGCGCGCCGGATACGGGCGCATCCTCGGCAACCTCGCGGCGCCGGCGTTGTTTGCCCGCGCCGTCGCGCCGCTCGCGTTCGCGCCGCTGGCCTCCGCGCAGACCGAGGCCACGGGATGGCTGGTAGCGTTGCTGGTGCTGGCGGTGCTGTCGGCGACGAGTTTCGGATTGGCCGTAAGCTCGACGCAACGCGCGCGATGATGAGCGCAGGACGGCCAACGAGAATATTGCGTTCGGAGGCGAATCAACGAGCCTGCTCCGTCGACAGCGCAAAACCGTCGATCAAATCCTGAAGCAAGCCTGCACCTCTTCGGGAAAGAGCTCGCCCAGCTCGACTTTGCGCGCGCACACACCTTGCTCGAACGCATACGAGGCGAACGCTTCCAGCGTGACGCGGTTGGCGTCGATGCCGTAAGGCCAAGGATCCGGGCCCAGCCAATCGCTCGACTTTTCGATGCTGTCCGGTACCCAGGGCAGCGGGAAAAACGACGCGGTGATATCGCGCGCGCGCTTCACGCTGCGCTTCTTGGCCTCGTCGAAAGCCTTGTACAGGTTCATCGCGATCCAGCGGTTCGCTTCGTACACGTCACGCCGCATCGCGACGACGTGCATGATCGGAAAAATGCCGGTTCTCCTTGCGTACGCGTCTTCGGCTTCGCGGTAGTCCGGGAGCAGGCGGCGAATATTCCCGTCGCGAGCGACGAATGACCGTGGCGGGCGGGCGGACAAGATGGCGTCGAGCGAGCCATCGATGAGCATCTCCGATAGCGAGCGCTCGGGAACGACCGTCAGCTTGAGTCCCGGCGGCAGCTGGAGCTTCAGCTTTTCTTTGCGTCCCGCCTCGTTCACCCCGGCCTGGAACCACTCGATCGAGCGCAAGTCGACGCCGCAGTCGTGCGTCAGCATGCCACGCGAATACACGGCGGCGGTCTGCGCCCACTCGGGCACCCCGATCCGCTTGCCGGCGAGGTCCTCGAGGCGCGCCAGCGGGCTGTTAGCATGCACATAGATGGACGAATGGCGGAAGACGCGCGACGGGAAAACCGGGAGCGGCACGAAGCCCCGATCACCCGCCGCGTGCAGGCCGATCACCTTGGCGAACGACATCTCCGACACGTCGAATTCGCGAAAGACCGTCGCGCGGTAGAACATCTCCTCGATCGGCAAGCGGAGCACTGTCAGCTCGATGCCCGTCACGCTGACGCTTCCATCGAGCACATCACGAACGTGGTCGTAGTCGCCGATTGCCAGCGAGAGATTCAATTTGCCCACATGAGCCTTCGTGGCGCTCGCCTACTCCGCCTTGATGCCGATTTCGCGCACGATCCTGCCGTACTTGTCGTAGTCGCGTTGGACCAGCGCGGTGAATTCCTCGGGGCTCGAGATGAACACGCTCATCCCTCCTGCGCTGCTGAGCTTGGCGGTGACATCAGGAAGAGCGAGCGCTGTCTGGACCCCCGCGCGCAAGCGCTCGAGGATCGGTTTGGGCGTGCCTGCGGGCGCGAACAATCCGAGCCAGATCGTGAGCTCGTAGCCGGGATAGAAATCGGCGATGGGCGGCAAATCGGGAAAAGCCCGCGAACGATGGCTTCCGGTCACCGCCAGCGCGCGAAGCTTGCCGGCCTGAATCTGCGGAGCGGACGAGCTGCCCGCGAACATGACTTTCGTATCTCCGGCGATCGTAGCCACCGTGGCCGGAGAGCCGCCCCTGAACGGAATGTGGGTGAGCTCGATCCCGGCGCGCTTTTTCAGCATCTCCATCGCCAGCTGGTGCTGGCTGCCGTGCCCGCCCGACGCGTATGCCAGCGGCGGATTGGCCTTGCGCGCGAACTCGATGAACTCCGTGAACGTTTGCGCAGGCACCGACGGATTGACCGACAGTACGAATTCATTCGACACCAGGCTCGCGACGGGTGCGAGGTCCTTCAGCGGATCGAACGGCATCTTGTCGTAGATGTGCGGATTGATCGTGAGCAGGCTGTCGGGGCCGAGCAGCAACGTGTAGCCGTCCGGCGCCGCCTTCGCAACCATCGCGCCGGCGATGTTGCCGTTGGCGCCCGTGACGTTGTCGATGATCACGGTCTGCCCCAGCTGCTCGGCGAGCTTCGGACCGATCGCACGCGCCAGCACGTCGGGCGCGCCGCCCGGTGGAATGGGGACGATGATGTGGATCGCTCGTGCCGGGTACTGGGCCGATGCCACGCCGGCGAACAAGGCGACGATCGTCAGCGCAGCACGAAACAACGTTGCTCTCATAGTCTGTTCCTCCAGATCTGAAGACTTCTAGAGCTCCAGCGCGACACGGGTCCCTTGATCTATGGCACGACGCGCGTCGAGCTCGACGGCGACGTCGGCGCCGCCGATCACGCGCGTCGCGACGCCGGCGGCCGCGAGATCGGCAAGCAACTCGCGGCGCGGCAGTTGACCGGCGCAGATGACGATGGTGTCGACATCCAGAACCTCGGGACGGCCGTCGATCTTCACGTGCAACCCTGCATCGTCGATGCGCTCGTACTCGACACCCCCGGTCATGGCCACGCCGCGCTTCTTGAGCAGCGTACGGCGGATCCAGCCGGTGGTCTTGGCGAGTCCCGCACCGACTTTCTCGGTCTTGCGCTGCAGCAGCCACAGCGCTCGCGCGCGCGGTGGATCGTGCGGCGTTGTCACCCCGCCCCGATGTGAATACTCGATGTCGATCCCCCACTCCTCGGCAAACACCTCGATCGCCGGATCGCCGGGCGCGCCCAAGCTTACGCTACCGTCGACGGCGTCCGCAGAGCTCAACAGCTCGGCCACGTCGAAGCCGATGCCGCCGGCGCCGATCAGCGCGACGCGCGCGCCGGCCTGTCGCGTGCCGTTGACGATGTCGACGTAGCTCGCGACCTTGGGATGATCGATGCCGGGAATCTCCGGTATGCGCGGCACGATGCCGGTGGCCAGCACGACTTCATCGAAGCCGCCGAGGTCGCGCGCCTCGACCCGGCGATTGAGCTCGACCTTTACGCCCTGTTTCGCGAGGCGCGTCCGAAAATAACGCAGCGTCTCCGCGAACTCTTCCTTGCCCGGGATGCGTCGCGCGAGGTTGAACTGGCCGCCGATCTCCGCCGCCGCATCGAACAGGGTGACGTCGTGCCCGCGTTCCGCGGCGGTCAGCGCGCACGCCATACCCGCGGGACCGGCGCCGACGACCGCGACGCGGCGCCGCTGTGTCGCGAGCGTGCGCTTGAGCTCGGTCTCGCGGCACGCGTACGGATTGACCAGGCAGGTCGCCGTCTCGCGCTGGAAGATCTGGTCGAGGCACGCCTGATTGCAGCCGATGCAGGTGTTGATCTCGTCGGCGCGACCCTCTGCGGCCTTGATCACGAACTGCGAATCGGCGAGAAACGGGCGCGCCATCGACACCATGTCGGCGTCGCCGCGCGAGAGCACGGCTTCGCCCGTCGCGGGATCGTTGATGCGGTTGGTGGCGATGAGCGGGATTTTCACCGCGCCCTTGAGGCGCCGTGTCACCCACGCGAACGCGGCACGCGGCACCATGGTCGCGATGGTGGGAATGCGCGCCTCGTGCCAGCCAATGCCGGTGTTGATGATCGTCGCCCCCGCCGCCTCGACCGCCTGCGCCAGCGCGACGACCTCGTCCCAGGTGCTGCCGCCTTCCACGAGGTCGAGCATCGACAGCCGGTAGATGATGATGAAATTCGCGCCGGTCGCTGCGCGCGTGCGGCGGACGATGTCGACCGGCAGCCGGATGCGGTTCAAATACGAGCCACCCCACTCGTCGTCGCGATGATTGGTCTGCAGCGCGATGAACTGGTTGATGAGGTATCCCTCGGAACCCATGATCTCGACGCCGTCGTATCCCGCGCGCTGCGCCAGCTCGGCGCACCGCGCATAGGCGCTGATGGTCTTGCGCACCCCCCACTGCGTGAGCGCGCGCGGCCGGAAAGGCGTGATCGGAGACTTGAGCGCCGACGGCGCGACCGAGAGCGGGTGGTAGGCGTAGCGCCCGGCATGAAGTATCTGCATGGCGATGCGCCCGCCCGCCGCGTGCACCGCGTCGGTGACGATGCGGTGATTCTTGACCTGCCAGCCGTACGAAAGTTGCAGCGCGCGCGGCTCGACGCGTCCAGCGAAATTGGGAGCGATGCCGCCGGTGACGATGAGCCCCACGCCGCCCGCGGCGCGTTCCGCGTAGAACGCCGCCAACTTGTGAAAGCCGCGCGACGATTCCTCGAGGCCCGTGTGCATCGAGCCCATGAGAACGCGGTTCTTGAGCGTGGTGAACCCGAGGTCGAGCGGCGCCAGCAGAAGTGGAAACTGAGGTGGAAACTGAGGCGAAGATAGATGGGGGAGTTGAGGCATGGCGGCGCGATGGCGCCTGGCCGGACGCGGGAGGCGAAGGCCGCCAGTGTAGCGTGGACCCTCAGCGACGCCAATGAACGTGCCCGAAGCAACGCGGCCGCCCGCAGGCGGCCGCTAATACGAACTCCGCGGGCTCAGGCCTCGAGAGGCACGTCGGTCAACTGGCGCATGTCGCGCGTCGGGACGGACGAGTCGACGAATTCCTTCTCCACCGACTTCGACCGGAACAGCGCCCACGCTCCCATGACAGCAGCGGTGATGACGCCGACGATGACGAGCATCGCCACGGTCTCATTGGTATTGAGCAGCAATTGGTTGAAATCCACGGTGAAACTCCTTTCCAAATAACGGATGCGCTCTCGGCGCTGACGTGACAAGAATCCGCCTGACACTCCATCGACACAATCAGACGCTGTCCGATACCGATGTAGGCGCCCACGTCGGAGAGGGCAATGGTCAGACGTTGAGCCGATCCGCGGAAAGGTACTGCTGCCGGTAGATCTCGAAGGGGATGGTGTCTGCGGCCTCGATCTGGCGCTGCTTCACGAGTGATCCCTCGGCCAACCGCGCGACGCGATTCGCAAGCTCGTGCGGGTACGGCAGCTTCCAGATCGAATCCCGATGCCGGAGCGATTGCGCCAGCACGAATCGTACATACGACTCCGCAAAATCGCGCTGCATCGCCTGCAGCACGCGCGCCGACGGCGTCGTTTCGGGATCGCGCAGCCGGGAAATAGCCATGGCGTGCGCGCGCGCGTGCGCGCCCGGGTCGTGCGCCGCGCCGTGGACTTTCTCGCACGCGGCATCGAGCGCGGCGGCGATCGGCTCGCACTGCGCCAGCAAGTCCGCCCCCCAATCGATCAAGGACACCTGCTCGACGCCGCGAGTGAGCAGCAATCCCGGCTCTCGTCCCCGCGACGCGGTGCGCTGCTTGTTGCCGACGACCGCGGCGAGCTCCTGGCGCGTGTCGGGCGGGCTGTCTCGCAGCAGGCAGTGCATCAGGAATACATCGAGGAAGCGCATCGTGTCGTCGTCGATGCCCACCGCGCAAAACGGGTCGAGATCCATCAGCCGGACCTCGACGTACTCGACGCCGCGCTGACGCAAGGCGTGGAGTGGCCGCTCTCCGGGGCGAATGCGCCGCTTGGGGCGAATCGTGCCGTAGAACTCGTTTTCGATCTGCAGCATCGAGTCGGCAAGCTGACGGTAGTCGTCGCCGTCGCGGATGCCGACCGCCGCGTAGGCCGGGTACGGCTTGGTCATCGCTTCGTGCAGTGACGCGGCGTAGCCGTCGAGGCCGTTGTAGCTCACTGCCAGCGACGACTGCGCGTCGCTCTGGTAGCCCAGCCGCCCCATGCGCAGCGATGTCGCGTACGGCAGGTACAGCGTGTCGTCGCTGTAGTGCTCCAGCTCATGCGCTCGCCCGGCGACGAAGCTGCCGCACACCGCGGGTGACGCGCCGAACAGGTAGAGCAGCAGCCAGGACTCGCGCCGAAAGTTCCGGATCAGACCGAAGTAGTCGTCGTTACCGAGCGGCTGCGGCCACGAGAAGTTGTAGTGGATCCCGGAGATCGTCTGCATGCGGCGCCCGTAGCGATGCGCCAGGCCCATTCGATACACGCTCTTGGCGCGGCCGACATTCGACGTCCCGTAACGCCCGATCGGAATCGCGTCGTCGGCGGGCAGCCTGCATGGCATGCTCGCCGCCCACAGCAGCTCGTCGCCGATGGCGCGGTACACCGCCTGGTGGATCTCGACGAGCTCTGCGAGGCACGATCGCGGATCCGGATGGACACCCGTGATCAGCTCTACTTGCGATTCGCTGAAATCGGTGGTGACCAGCGGATGCGTCAGTGCCGAGCCCAGCGCCGCGGGATGCGGCGTCGTCGCGAGCGAGCCATCGGGGCGCACGCGCAAGCTCTCCTTCTCGATGCCCCGGCGCAGGTTGGCAAGCGATTCCGGTGCAAGCGCGTCTAGGCGTTGCTGCAACAGCGGTGGCCGATCGGTGAACAACAGGAGTGCTCCGGAGAAGTAGGACGGTCCGACGCCGCCGAGGGCGGATGGCAGCGGAGCTGCGCTGGCGCCGACCGCGCCCGGTTCGGGGATCGCAGTGTACCCGGGATTGGGCATGTCGCGCTAAGATGCGACACACCGAAACGATGCTTCGAGCTGGAATGAAAAGCCGCGCACGCCGATACCCATTCGGGCTCGTCCATTTCTTTGCGGCGCTTGTCTGCGCGCACGCCGGCGCCTTCGACCTAGAAGGACACCGCGGCGCGCGCGGGCTCGCACCCGAGAACACGATCCCCGGCTTCGAGCGCGCGCTTTCGATCGGCGTAACCACGATCGAGACCGACGTCGGCGTAACGCGCGACGGCGTGGTCGTGATTTCGCACGACCCCTTCTTGAATCCCGACGTCGTTCGCGGTGCCGACGGCCGCTGGCTGAGCGCGCCGGGTCCGGCGATCCGCAGCCTCGACTTCGCCACGCTGCGAACCTACGACATCGGCCGGCTCGACCCGGCGAGCAAGTACGCGCAGCAATTCCCGCAGCAACGCGCCAGCGACGGGGCGCGCTTTCCGCGGCTTTCCGAACTTTTCGATCTGGCCAAGGCGTCGGGAAAGACGGTCCGCTTCAATGTCGAGACCAAGATCACGCCGACCTCGGGCGACACCACGCCCGATCCGGCGACGTTCACGCGGCTGGTGATCGCCGCGGTGCGCGACGCAGGC
Source organism: Betaproteobacteria bacterium (assembly GCA_040005035.1). Lineage (GTDB taxonomy): Bacteria > Pseudomonadota > Gammaproteobacteria > Burkholderiales > Casimicrobiaceae > PALSA-1003. The sequence goes on from JBDTZQ010000114.1 coordinate 8,029, forward strand.
ATCGCCGATCGCGTCACCATCCAGTCGTTCGACTGGCGCACGCTTCGCGAAGTGTCGCGCACTGCGCCCGACATCCGCACCGCGTGCCTCACCATCCAGACACCAAACAACGATACCGTCACGCCCGATGCGAGCGGCGCCTCGCCGTGGCATGCGGGACTGGCGATGCGCGACCACGGCGGCTCGATGCCAGCACTGGTCAAGGCCGCGGGCTGCCGGGTCTGGTCGATGTTCTGGCGCAACTTGACCGCTGACGACGTCACGCGCTCGCACGCGATCGGCGTGGAGGTCCTGCCGTGGACGGTGAACGATCCCGCCGACATGGCCAGGCTGATCGACGTGGGGGTCGACGGCATCATCACCGACTATCCCGACCGCCTGCGCACGGTGATGGCCGAGAAAAAGCTGCCGTTGCCGTAGCCGCGCGGCCTCGTGAACGCCCCCCCGAACCATGCTCTCGCCCTTGCTTGACAGCAGTCCGGAAATGGACTATATCTAGTTCGTAGTCTTGTTATGGATGTCACGTTCCGACGATGACCGCGCGCTCCAGCTAATCCGATGTCGCCATCCACCCCCACCCGCAAATCCGCCATCGTCGAAGCCCGCGCGCAGCCCGCCGGCGATCCCGAGCGACTCTCCGCGCCGGCGCTGCGAACGTTTTTCCGCATCGCCGAGGCATGGCAGTTGTCGACCGACGAGGCGCGCACGCTGCTGGGCGATCCGCCGCGCTCGACCTTCTTCACCTGGAAAAAATCGGGCGGACCGCTCGCCCGCGACACGCTCGAGCGGATCTCCTACGTCCTCGGCATCTACAAGGCGCTGCAGATCCTGCTGCCGGACGCGGCTGCTGCCGACGCCTGGGTGCGCAAGCCCAATACCGCGCCGGCATTCGGCGGCAAGCCGGCGCTAGATCGCATGCTCTCGGGAAACGTCGCCGATCTCTACGTCGTGCGCCAATACCTCGACGCCTGGCGCGGCGGCTAGCTCAAGCGAGGTGGAAACGCTGCGCACCCGGCGCACGCAGTGGCGTCCGTGCCATCGTCTGGTTCCGAGCCGCTTTCCGCCGGTGAGCCTGTTCGATCGTGTTGCCCGTCCCGAGGACCTGGACGCCGTCTTCGAGGTTGAGGCGATGACCAACGATCGCGTCCGTGACGAGGCCGGCGACATCTCGCTGGTGCCGTCACGTGAGCGGGTCAGCGGACCCGGCACGACGCCGATCATGGCCGCGTTCACCCATCTGAACCCGGAGGGCAGCCGCTTTTCCGATGGCACGTACGGCGTCTACTATTGCGCGGAAGAGCTCGACACAGCGCTCGCCGAAGTGCGTTATCACCAGACTCGATTTCTGCGGCGCACGAAGGAAGGACCGCTCAGGCTCGAGCTGCGCCTGTATCTGGCCGACCTCGACGCGCGCCTGGCCGACGCGCGCAAGGTCGCCTCGTGCCACCGACCCGACGACTATGCGCCCAGCCAGCGTATCGGCATCGCCGTGCGCAATGCCGGGCGCGACGGAATCCTGTATCGCAGCGTACGCCACGCCGGCGGCACCTGCGCGGCGGTGTTCCGTCCGAAGCTGCTCAGCCGCTGCCGCCAATCCCGCCACTACGCTTTTCATTTCGACGGCGAGCAGGTCGTCGCCATC
>JBDTZQ010000115.1:0-9667 GCA_040005035.1 Betaproteobacteria bacterium
TCCAGCATCTGGCCGGCATGAAGGACAGCAAGGTCATCGTGGCGATCAACAAGGACCCGGAAGCGCCGATTTTCCAGATCGCCGACTACGGGCTGGTGGGCGACCTGTTCGAGATCATCCCTGCGCTGACCGCGGAGCTCGGATAACGAGCGCATCCCCGAATCGCTGCCCGTTTCGACACGACACCATCGATGAGCACCTACCACGCCCCGCTGCAGGACATGCTGTTCGTCATGAAAGAGCTCGCAGGGCTCGATCAGGTCGGCAAGCTCTCCGGCTACGAAGACGCGACACCCGACACGGTGACGGCGATCCTCGATGAGGCTGCCAAGTTCGCGACGGAAGTGCTCGATCCGCTCAACGCAACCGGCGATCGCGAAGGCTCGAAGCTGGTCGACGGGATCGTGCGCACGCCCACCGGATTCAAGCAGGCGTACGGGCAGTTCGTCGCCAACGGCTGGAACGGTCTCACCAAGCATCCCGAGCATGGCGGACAGGGGCTGCCTCAGCTCGTCTCGACGGCGGTCGAGGAGATGTGGCACGGCGCGAATCTCGCGTTCGCGCTTTGCCCGCTGCTCACGCAGGGTGCGATCGAGGCGCTGGAGCTGGTCGGCTCGGACGAGCAGAAGGAGAAGTACCTGCACAAGATGGTCGAAGGCAAGTGGACCGGCACCATGAACCTGACCGAGCCGCAGGCGGGCTCCGACCTGGCCGCGGTGCGCACGCGCGCCGTCCCGCAGCCCGACGGTACTTTCAAGCTCTACGGCCAGAAGATATTCATCACCTACGGCGACCAGGATTACACCGAGAACATCATTCACCTCGTGCTGGCGCGCACGCCCACCGCGCCGGAGGGCGTGAAGGGCATCTCGCTGTTCGTCGTGCCCAAGTTCCTGGTCAACGACGACGGCAGCCTGGGCGCGCGCAACGACGTGCAGTGCGTGTCGCTCGAGCACAAACTCGGCATCCATGCGAGTCCCACGGCCGTGCTGGCCTACGGCGACCACGGCGGTGCGGTCGGTCAGCTCGTCGGCGTCGAGAACCGCGGCCTCGAGTACATGTTCATCATGATGAACCTGGCGCGCTATTCGGTGGGGGTCGAAGGCATCGGCATTTCCGAGCGGGCGTATCAGCGCGCGCTGGCATTTGCGAAAGATCGCGTGCAGGGCCGCGCGCCCGGCCTCGACAAGACCACGCCGACCTCGACCATCCTGCAGCATCCGGACGTGCGCCGCATGCTGGTCACGATGAAGGCGCTGACCGAGTCGATGCGCGCGGTCGCCTACGTGACGGGCGCGGCGATCGACAACGCCGCGCATCATCCCGACGTGGAAGCCCGCAAGCGGCATCAAGCTTTCGTCGACTTCATGATTCCCATCGTCAAGGGTTGCAGCACCGAGGTCGCGCAGCAGGTCACGTACCTGGCGCTGCAGGTGCATGGCGGCATGGGCTTCATCGAGGAAACCGGCGCCGCGCAGCACTATCGCGACGCGCGCATCACCACGATCTACGAAGGGACGACCGGCATTCAGGCCAACGACCTCATCGGCCGCAAGACCGCGCGCGATGCGGGAGTCACGGCGCACTCCATCGCCGGCGAGGCGGGCAAGGTCGCGACCGAGTTGTCGTCCTCGGCCCATACCGAGCTCAAGGCGATCGGCGCGGCGCTCTTGTCCGCGGTCGCTGCGTTGCGCGAGTCGATTGACTGGATGGTGGCCAACTACGGTTCGTCGCCGCGCGCGGCCTTCGCCGCCGCGGTGCCGTATCTGCAGATGTGGGGACTCGTCGCCGGAGGCTGGCAGCTCGGGCGCGCCGCGCTGATCGCCGCCAAGCGCCGCGATGAAGGTGCAGCGGATGGGGTCTTCCTCGATGGCAAGATCGCCACCGCGCGCTTCTACGCCGAGTGCCTGCTGCCGCAGGCCGGCGCCCTCGGTCAATCGATCACGCGCGGCAGCGAAGCCGTCCTGGCGCTGGCCGACGAGCAGTTCTAGCGCATTTTCTCACCCGTCGCGGGCGCACTTCCGGACGCGACCATCAAGCTCAGCAATGTATCGTAGAGGCAGGGCGCCGACGCGATGACCGCGCCACCGCCGGCGAGCCCGTCGGCGCCGGGATAAGGCAGCGTCCTTCCGCCGGCTTCCTCGACGAGCAACAGGCCGGCGAGCGCGTCCCAGGGATGCATATGCGGCTCGAGGTAGGCGTCGTAGCGTCCCGCCGCGGTGTGCGCAAGCATGAGCGCGCCCGCGCCCATGTCCTTCACCGCCGTGCCGGCTTCGTGCAGAGCGCGCTTGAGCGCGAGGTGCGCCGGCAGCGATTGCCTAGAAACGTAGCCCGCGCACAGCATCGCTTCGTCGAGCTGCTCGCATGAAGACGCGCGGATCGTGGCATCGTTGCAGAATGCGCCGCCGCCGCGCGTCGCGCGGAAGAGCTCACCCGCGGTCGGGTCGTGGATGACGCCGATGCTTCGCTCGCCATTCACGAGGAACACGATAGAGACGCACCAGTAGCGCACACCGTGGACGAAGTTGATCGTCCCGTCGATCGGATCGACCAGCCACGCGTGCGTACCGATAGCGCCTCCGGCTTCCTCGCCGAACATCGTGTCCTGCGGGAATGTCCTGGCGATGCGCTCGCGGATCAGCGCTTCCACCGCACGGTCGGCAGCGCTGACGAAGTCCTGCGGGCCTTTCGATTCGGTGGCGAAGGCGATGTCGCGGCGAAAGTAGGCGAGTGCCAGCGCTCCGGCCTCGCGCGCGAGATCCGCCGCGAAGTCTGCACGCAATAAAAGCTCGCTCGGCGCAAGGCCTCGCTCGGGCTCGCTCGGAACAAGGTCTCGCTCGGGCGCGCTCGGTGCGATCCCGCGCTCGGGCTCGCGCCGCGTCATGTGTGCTCGCGCGCTCGCGGCGCCATGCCGCGTTGCGCCTCGCGACGAATCACGCCGCCGCGATCGGCACGACGCCGTGTCGGGCGAGCGTGAGCGAGACCGGCGCGCCCACCGCGAGCGGACGATCGACGGCCATGCTGATGACGAACAGGTCGGCGATGTCGGTGGCGATGGTGTACTCCATCACGCCGCCGATGTATGCGGCCTTGCGCACGGTGCCGGCCATGCCGCCGCTGCCGGGCGCGCCGATCTCGACCGCTTCGGGACGGATCGCGATCTCGACGCTGCCCGCGGGCAAATTGCGATGCGGCAGGCGCACGGTGAGCGGCCCGAGCGCGACGTCGCCGAAGCGCTCGTCGACGCGCTCGAGCGTGCCGCGCACGCGATTGGCGTCGCCCATGAAGCCGGCGACGAAAACATCCTTCGGCTGCTCGTAGAGGTCACGCGGCGCGCCTTCCTGCGCGACGGTCGCCTTGTTCATGACGATGATGCGGTCGGACACCGCCATCGCCTCCGCCTGGTCGTGGGTGACGTAGACGACGGTGAGCGACAGGCGCTGCTGCAGGTCGCGGATCTCCTCGCGCATCTGACGGCGCAGCCGCGCGTCGAGGTTGGACAGCGGCTCGTCGAACAGGAGCACCGATGGCTCGAGCACCAGCGCACGCGCCACGGCGACGCGCTGCTGCTGGCCGCCGGAGAGCTCGGAAGGCAGGCGCTCGTCGAAGCCTGTAAGACCGACCGTGGTGAGCGCCGCCTGCGCCTTGGCGTGCACGTCCGGCTTGGGCAAACGCTGCACGGTGAGCCCATAGCCTACGTTCTCGAGAACGTTCATGTGCGGGAACAGCGCATAACTCTGGAACACCATCGACACGTCGCGCTCCGACGCCGGGATCCGGGTGACGTCGGCGCCGCCGATCAGGATCGAGCCCGAGGTCGGCAGCTCGAGTCCGGCGATCATGCGCAGCGTCGTCGTCTTGCCGCACCCCGAGGGACCGAGCAAGGTCACCAGGGTTCCCGCGGCGATGGTGAAGGAAATGTCGTTGACCGCGGCGACCTCGCCGTAGAGCTTGCTGACACTGCAGAATTCTATGGAGGCGGCTTTCATCGGATGGCTTCTGTGGGCGTGGTCGAATCCGCACTCAATCCGCAATGAGTCAAGCGGCGCTGGCGCCCAATTGTGGCACAACGCCCGGCCCGACACCGGCGCGGCGTCCCAGCCGTCGTGTGCCAACCACGCGCTGGATGATCCAGATGATGATGAGCATGAGCACGATGAGCACCGACGAATACGCGATCGACACCCCGTAATCGCCGTTGGTGACGCGATTGATGATGTAGGTGGTCGCCCATTCGTATTCCGCCGAGACCAGGAACACGATCGCCGAAACCGTCGTCATCGAGCGCACGAAGCTGTACACCAGCGCCGCGACGACCGCGGGCTTGAGCAGCGGCAGCAGGACGCGGCGCAGCGTCGTGAAGCCGCGCGCGCCGAGCGTGGTCGACGCCTCGTCGAGGCTCTTGTCGATCTGCGCCATCGACGCCATGCCGGCGCGCACGCCGACGGGCATGTTGCGGAACACGTTGCACACGATGAGGATGAGCGCCGTGCCGGTGATCTCGATGGGAGGCACGTTGAACGCCAGGATGTACGAGACCCCGATCACCGTTCCGGGAATCGCGAAGGAAAGCAGTGTTCCGAACTCGAACGCCGACTGTCCGCGAAAGCGGTGCCGCGTCAGGATGTACGCCGTGAGCATTCCGAGCACCGCGGTGACGGGCGCGGCGATCGCGGAGAGCTTGACGGTCGTCCAGAACGAGCTCCACGCCGCGCCGACCCAGAGCAGGCCATTCGCGCCCGTCTCGATGCCGAAGGCTTTGATGTAGTGCTTGAGCGTCGGCGTGTAGTTGCGTCCCCACTGCTCGACGAAACCACCGACCGCCACCATCGCGTAGATCACCACGGTCAGGATGATCCACGGTATCGCGGCCGCGTAACAGACCCGGCGCACGTTGTCGGGCAGCGGCGTGGGAAGGCCGGAATCGCCCTTGCCGGACATGGCGGTATAGACCTTGCGCCCCAGGACCCAGCGCTGCGCGAAGAATGCGGCGAGCGCGAATCCCAGCAGCAGCAGCCCGAGCGCGGCGGCTCGTCCCTGGTCGAGCTGCGCGCCGACGACCGAGTAGAACACTTCGGTGGCGAGGACGCTGAAATTTCCGCCGAGCACGATGGGATTACCGAAGTCGGCGATCGACTCGATGAAGCCGATCAGGAACGCGTTCGCCAGTCCCGGCCGCATCAGCGGCAGCGAGACATCGACCAAGGTGCGCCAGCGGTTCGCGCGCAATGTCTGCGCCGCTTCCTCCATGCTCGGCGACACGCCTTCGACGACGCCGATCAGCACCAGGAACGCGATCGGCGTGAACGACAGGAGCTGCGCCAGCACCAGCCCGGGCAGGCCGTAGAACCAGCGCGAGGGCTCGATGCCGAACGCGATCTCCAGAACGTGGTTGAGCACGCCCGAGCGGCCGAACAGCAGGATCAGCGCGAGGCCGATCACGAACGGCGGCGTGATGATCGGCAGGATCGACATCGCGCGGAGCAGCTTCTTGAAGCGGAAGTTGGTGCGCGCGACGACCAGCGCGAACGCGAGTCCCAGCGCGGTCGTGCCGGCGCCACAGATCAGCGCCAGGATGAGCGTGTTCCAGGCCACGCCGCAGCGCGGCCCTCCGCTCAGGCAGCCTAGGCCCCAGACCTTCTGCTGTGTGGCGCGTGCGATAAACGCCGAGGCCGAGAACGCTCCGCTGTCGTCCTGGAACGCGCTGACCATGATGTTGAGCACGGGGTAGAAAGTGAAGATCGCCGTCGATGCGAGGATGGCGACGATGCTGCCGGCGATGAAGGCGTCGCCATTGAAATAGCCGCGCTCGGCGAGGCCGAGCGCGAACAGCATCGCGAACGCCGACAGCGCGAGCGCGGCGCCGAGCCCCATGCCGAACTGGCCGGTGGCGAACGGGCGCCAGGCGTGCGCAAGCGCATCGAAGGACCAGCCCTGCGCGCCGATCGCGAAGCCCTGTGCGAAGGTGTAGAGAAAGCCAGCGCCACCGAGCGCGAGCAGCGAGAACGCGCGCACGTTGCGGTCGAGCGCGGGGAGCAAGAGCGCGGCGGACGCGAGGAGCAGCGCGCCGATCGGCAGGAGCCATGTGCGGCCGTGCTGCAGCGCCTGCAGCAGCGCCGGCGCGTTGGTCTTGGCGGTGAAGGCGCGAAGCCACGCGGTGGACAGCACCGACGCGTCCAGGGCGTACCAGGGAACGCAGAGATAGCCCACGGCGCCGACCGCCAGCCAGAATACGAGCGCCTTGCGGTCGAAGCTCATAGGGTGTCCCCCGAAGTCGCTGCGCGACCTCCCCCCTCGGGGGGGCGAGCGCCTTGGGGCGGCCCGGCGGCGCTCATTTGGGCGCCGCGTTGATGTCCTTCTCCCAACGCTCGAGCAAGCGCTTGCGCTCCGCGCTCGAGCCGTACTTGGCGCTGTCGTAATTGATGAGCTTTATGTCGGCGAGGTTCGGAACTTGCGGCGGCAGCTTGACGTTGCGGTTAGTGGGAATCGCGTATTCCTTCACGTCGAGTCCGATCTGCTGTGCGTCGGCCGTGAGCGCCCAGTCGAAGAATTTTTTCGCGCTGTCGATATTGCGCGCACCCTTGATGATGGCCATCGAGCCGACTTCGTAGCCGACGCCTTCGCAAGGCAGGATAGCCTTCACGGGAAAGCCCCGGACGATTTCGTTGATGACGCCGTGCAGCACGGTGCTCCCGATACCCGTCTCTCCGCGCGTCACGGCGGCCATCGGTCCGATTCCCGAGCGCGCGTACTGGTTCACGTTGGCATTGAGCGCTTTCATGTAGCGAAAGGCCTCCTCCTCGCCGAATACCTGGACCAGCGAGGCGAGCATGAGGTACGCGGTGCCCGACGAGTTCGGATTGGAGAGCATGACCTCTCCCTTGTAGACCGGCTTGAGCAGGTCGGCCCAGCATTTCGGCACCGGCAGCTTGCGGCGCTCGAACACCTCCGTGTTGTAGCCGAGCGCGAGAATGCCGCCGTAGACGCCGGCCACGCGGAATTTGGACACTTCCGCTTCGCGGCGCGCCCAGTCGTGCAGCTGGTCCAGGTTGGGCGACTTGTACGCCTCGAGCAGGCCTTCCTCGGCGGCTTGCAGGAAAGCGTCGCCGGGACCCGCCCACCAGATGTCGCCCTTCGGGCTGGCGGCTTCGGCCTTGATCTGCGCGAACAGCTCGCCCGTGGCCTTCTGCGTGACGCTGACCTTGATTCCCGCGGCTTTCTCGAAGCCGTTCGCCATGCCCTGGCACCAGGCGGTGTCCGGCGAGCTGCAGTACATCGTCAGCGTGCCTTGGGCGAGGGCTCCGCTCGCCAGCAGCGCCAGGCACATCGATGCGATGGCCCGCAGTGCCACGAGGTGCCTCCTCACGTTGTCATTCCGAGCGCAGCGAGGAATCCGCTTTGGGTCGCGCGTGCCAAAGCAGATGCCTCGGCGCTGCGCTTCTCGGGATGACGCGGCTGTTTCCGATCGCTGCGCGCCCCGTGGCGCTCGCTCTCGGACATCCGCGTCACTTGGTGACCGCGCCGCCGCCGACTTCCTTGTCCCACTTCTCGAGCAGCCGCTTGCGCTCGGCCGACGATCCGTACTTGGCGAAGTTGTAGTCGATCAGCTTGATGTCGGCCGGGCGCGGCGACAGCGGCGACACCGGCGTGGCTACGTTCGACGGCAGCTGGAACGACGACTTCGACTCGTACGAAAGCTTCTGTGCGGCGGGCGTGAGCGCCCAGTCGTAGAACTTCTTGGCGTTCTCCAGGTTGCGCGCGCCCTTGATGATCGACATCGAGCCGATCTCGTAGCCGGTACCTTCGCAAGGCGCGATGACCTTGACCGGGAAGCCGGCCTGCGCCTCGGTGACGACGTCGTGGATGAACGCGACCGCGACCATGTTCTCGCCACGCGCCGTGGCCTTGATCGGACCCACGCCCTGGCGGGAATAGTTGCTGATGTTGGTGTTCCAGTCCTTCAGCATCTTGAAGGCTTCATCCTCGCCGAAGACCTGTACCAGCGTGGCGATCGTCGTGTATGCAGTACCGGACGCGTTGGGATTCGCCATTTGCAGATCACCCTTGTACGCGGGTTTGCCCAGGTCTTTCCAGCACGCGGGAACCGGCGCTTTTTTCTTGGCGACGAGTTCGGTGTTGTAGCCCGCGCCGAGCACGCCCAGATAGATGCCGACGGTCTTGTAGCCCGACTGTTCGGCCTGCTTTTTAGCCCACGGCTGAAGTTGTTCGAGCAGCGGCGATTTGTACGGAATGGTCAGGTCCTGCTCCGCTGCCTGCAGGTGCGGATCGCCGGTGCCGCCATACCAGATGTCGTGCTTGGGATTGGCTTTCTCGGCGGCGATCGTGGCGAACGACTCTCCCGAGCCTTTCAGAGTCAACCCGACCTTGATGCCGGTCGCCTTTTCGAATTCCGTGGCCGCCATGTTGCACCACTCGGCCGCCATCGGGCAGATGACGTTGACCTGCTGTTGCGCGGCGGCGGGCAGGGCGGTGGCGCAAAGCGCTGCCGCCAGAAGCGTACGGCGTAGTAGCATGACTCCTCCTTGGGGAATAGATCTTATAGTGATTCCGCAATAATCGGCGATACCGCGGCGCCGCGTCAACCGCCGCGAACGGCCTCGCTCGATCCGAGAACTCCATTCATCGACCATTGATCCGGTTCGGCATCGACCTGGGGGGCACCAAGACCGAGATCGTCGCGTTGCGCGACGACGGCGTCGAAGTGCTGCGGCGACGGCAACCCACGCCGAAGAACGACTATGCGGCAACGCTCGGCCAGATCGTCGCGCTGGTGCGCGACGCCGAAGACGAGCTCGGTGAGCGCGGCAGCGTCGGCATCGGCACGCCGGGCTCGCTGTCGCTGGCGACGGGATTGCTGCGCGGGTCGAACTCGGTGTGCCTCAACGGCATGCCGGTCAAGGCCGATCTCGAGCGGATGCTGGAGCGCGAAGTGCGCCTCACCAACGACGCCAATTGCTTCGCGCTGTCCGAAGCGAGCGACGGAGCCGGACAGGGCGCGGACGTCCTGTTCGGTGCGATATTGGGCACCGGCGTGGGGGCGGGCGTCGTTGTCCACGGATCGGTGCTCGGTGGACGCAACGCCATCGCCGGGGAGTGGGGACACAATCCGCTGCCGTGGGCCGACGACGACGAGCGTCCCGGAGCGCTTTGCTTCTGCGGCCAGCGCGGCTGCATCGAGACTTTCCTGTCTGGACCCGCGTTCGAGCGCGATCACCGTGCGGCGACCGGCAACGCAATGGCCGCCGGCGACATCGCCCGCCGCGCGAGCGAAGGCGATGCGGCGGCGAGCCAGTCGATGCATCGTTACGAGCACAGGCTCGCCCGCGCCCTCGCACACGTCATCAATCTCGTCGATCCGGATGTCATCGTGCTCGGCGGCGGCATGTCCAATGTCGAGCGCCTGTACGTCAAGGTTCCACGGCTGTGGGGCGAGTGGGTATTCTCCGACCGCGTCGACACGACGCTGGTTCGTCACCGCCACGGCGACTCCAGCGGCGTGCGCGGTGCGGCGTGGCTGTGGCCGAAGGCTCACATGCCTGTGTAGTTGGGTCCGCCGCCACCCTCGGGCGGAACCCAGTGGATGTTCTGCTCCGGGTCCTTGATGTCGCAGGTCTTGCAATGCACGCAGTTCTGCGCGTTGATCTGC
>JBDTZQ010000116.1:0-9648 GCA_040005035.1 Betaproteobacteria bacterium
ACGACCTTGTCCTTGAACTCCATGCCGATCGGATTGAGCTTCTGGCGCACGCTTTTACGGCGGATCGCCTGCCCTGGCATGATGAAAGTGCGGCCGATGTAGCGGTTCTTGACGAAGCCTTCGCGATACACCAGCCCGAGGTGGTTGGCGAGCTCGAGCGCCGAGGGGCGGCTCGAGTCGGGGATCGGGATCACCACGTCGATGTCCTGCGCCTCGGGAATGTTGGCGATCTTTTTCGCGAGCTCGCCGCCCATGCGCAAGCGAGACTCGTACACCGACGCGCCGTCGATCACCGAATCCGGCCGCGCCAGGTACACGAACTCGAAGATGCACGGATTGAGCTGCGGGTGCTCGGAGCATTGGCGCGAGTGGAACTGTCCCGCCTGGTCGACGAACACCGCCTCACCGGGGGCGACGTCGCGCAGTACCGAGAATCCGAGGGCCTCGAGCGCGACCGACTCGCTCGCCACCAGGTACTCGGTACCGCCCATCGATTCGTTGAACCCCACGATCAGGGGACGGATGCCGTACGGATCACGAAACGCCAGCAAGCCGTAGCCGGCGATCATCGCCACGATCGCGTACGCGCCGCGGCAGCGCTTGTGCACGGCGGCGACCGCCGCGAAGATGGCATTGGCGTCGAGCTTGGCGTGATGCGCCGCGCGCTCGAGCTCGAGCGCGAGCACGTTGAGCAGCACCTCGGAATCGGAATTGGTGTTGACGTGACGGAAGTCGAGCTGGAAGAGCTCGCGCTTGAGAGCTTCGCTGTTGGTCAGGTTGCCGTTGTGCGCGAGCGTGATCCCGAACGGCGAATTGACGTAGAAAGGCTGCGACTCGAGCTCGGAAGTCGCCGAGCCCGCCGTCGGGTAGCGGCAATGGCCGATGCCGGCGTTGCCGGTAAGGTCGCGCATGTTGCGCGTGCGAAACACGTCGCGCACGTAGCCCGCGGCCTTGTACATGTGGAACATCGGGCCTTCGCTGGTGACGATGCCCGCAGCGTCCTGGCCGCGATGCTGCAGCAGCAGCAATGCGTCGTAGAGCAACTGGTTGACGGGCGTATGCGTGACCGCGCCGACGATGCCGCACATGTGTCTACACTCCTATGCGCGCCGGAGCCAAGGGCTTAGGCCGCGGCTTCTTGCCAAGGTCAGTGCCAAAGTCGATCTGCTCCGCCCAAGAGCGCGGCAGCCATGGCTTGAGGCTCGTCGCCGCAGCCACCAAGGGCGGCGCAAGCCATGCATTCTGCCACCAATCCCGCTGCGGCAAGTCGGACAATCCGCAGATCAATACACCTATGACAACAATAAGCACGCCGCGTGCCACGCCGACGACGGCCCCCATGAGGCGATCGAGAAAACCTAGCCCGACCGCGCGCATCAGGCGGTAGAGCATCCAGCCCACCAGCGCGCCGATGATGAGAACGACCAGCACGATGACCGCAAAGGCGATGAGGTAGCGCGCGCCCGGCGCCCCGCCCATTTCAGGGAACCAAGTCGCAACCAGCGGCGACATCTGGATTGCGACGATGACCGCGATGACCCACGAGGCGAGCGACATGACCACGCGCATGAATCCGCTGATGAACCCGAGCAGCGTCGACAACGCCAGGATGGCGATGACGATGAGGTCGAACGCGGTCACTTGGTCGGCGTGACCAGCGCACGGTCGTAGCCGGCGGCTTTGAGCTTCGCCAGGGCGGCGTCGGCTTCGGCGCGCGTCGCGAACGGGCCGACGCGAACGCGGCGCACCGTTCCGTGCGTGGTCGGCACCGCTTCGGTGTACGCGACGAATCCGCCCAACTTGACCTGCGCTGCGAGATCGGACGCCGCCTTGGTGTCGACGAATGCACCGACCTGCACCACGAACGCGCCGGGGCCTGGCACGGCCTCCGGATTCGCCGTCGCCGCGCTGCTCTTGGCTGGAGCAGGAGCGGCGGTTTTTGACGTATCGCTCTTCGCCGCGTCACTCTTCGCCGCATCAGCCTTCGGTGCCTCGACCTTCGAGGGCTCACCTTTCGGCGCTTCGCTGTCTACCTTCGCGCGGGATGGGTCCGCCGTGGCTGCGGGAAGCGGCGCGGCGGGCTGCGGCTTCACCGCTGCGCCGTCGCTCTTCGCTGCGGCTTCGGGCTTGGGTGCGGCGCTGGACGGGGCCGAGGTGGCGGGTGCGGCGTCGCTCCTCGGCGTCGAAGTCGCCGGCTGACCCAGCGCCCGGCGCTCGGCGTCGGCGATCGACTTGCGCGGCGCCGTCTTCGCATCCGGCGTTGCGGCGCCCGCATCAGGACCGCGCTCGGGCGAAAGCGGGTTGACGAATCTGCTGTTGTCGACCGGCGGAATGCGCACCGATACTTCGTCGCCGAGCGGCTTGGGATCGCTTTCGAGAAGCAGCGGGAGGATGACAGCCGCAGCGAGCGCGAGCACGATGGCGCCGACGAGACGGCGCCGAGCGCGTCGTTTCAGATCGTCTACGGCGGGATCGGAAGCCTCGGTGCGTAGGGCCATTCGAATCGATTCAGGCTCGGGCCGCGTCTAGGGCCGGATCCGGCGCCGACAGCGCCGCGGCGACCGTCTGGAACGAGCCAAAAACGACAATTCTATCAGCTTCCGCGCTGGCCTCGAACGCGGCGCGCCACGCTTTGGCGGGATCGGCGAATTCGCGCACCGCCGACGCATCGACACCGGCGTGCTCGAGCCGCGCGCGCAGCATCGCCGAAGTCGCGCCACGCGGCGGCGGCAGCGTCGCCACCATCCATCGATCGACGCGCGACAACAGCGCGGCGATGACGCCGTCGACGTCCTTGTCACCCATGATCGCGAAGACCGCGATGGTCTGCACAGGCAATCCCATCGCGCCGAGCGTATCGGCAAGCGCCTGCGCAGCCTGCGGGTTGTGCGCGACGTCGAACACGCGCAGCGGGCGCCCCGGCAGCACCTGGAAGCGCCCCGGCAGCTCGATGCCGACCAGCGCATCGCGCACCGCCCCCATCGTCGATGGCAGGCGCTCGCGCAACGCGTCGAGCGCGGTCAGCGCAGTCGCCGCGTTGGCGAGCTGGTAGCGTCCGCGCAAGGATGGAATCGGCAAGCCGTGGCGCGCCCCGCCGGGGCCACGGTAACTCCATTGCTGCGCGCTCGCCGTGAAATCGTAGTCGACGCCAATACGCAGCAGCGGCGCACCCACAGCCTCCGCGTGCGCGATGAGCGAGCGGGGAGGATCGCGATCGCCGTAGATCGCAACGCGGTGCGCGCGAAAGATCCCCGCCTTTTCGGCGCCGATGGTCTCGCGCGTCGTGCCCAGGTACTCGGTGTGGTCGATGGCGATGCCGGTCACGACGGCGACGTCGGCATCGACGATGTTCACGGCGTCGAGCCGGCCGCCCAGGCCGACTTCGAGCACCCACGCATCGAGGCCGGCGCGGGCGAACAGCCACAGCGCCGCGAGCGTGGCGAATTCGAAATAGGTCAGCGCGACGCCTTGTCGAACCGAATCGACCGCGGCGAACGCTTCGCACAGCGCTGCGTCGTCGGCATCGGCGCCTGCGATCCGTATCCGCTCATTGAAACGCAGCAGATGCGGCGACGAGTAGAGGCCCACGCGATAGCTACCGGCCGAGAGCATGCCCTCGATGAATGCGCAGGTGGAGCCCTTGCCGTTAGTCCCCGCGACGGTGATCACGGGACACGTCGCCGCGACGCCGAGCCTCGCATGGACCTCGCGCACGCGCTCGAGCCCCATGGCGATGGCCTTGGGGTGCAGCGTCGAGAGATAGTCGAGCCACTCCCCCAGCGTCGCCGGCGGATTCACGCGAGCGACGCTGCCGCCCCGGTGCGCACGCGGGGCGCGATCAACTCGTGGGCAACGGCTCGCGCTGCAGCAGCGCGATCAGCCGCGGCAGCTCGTCCTTGAGCGCTCGGCGATCGACGATCATGTCGATCGCGCCTTTTTCGAGCAGGAACTCGGCGCGCTGAAACCCTTCGGGGAGCTTCTCGCGCACGGTCTGCTCGATCACGCGCGGTCCCGCGAAGCCGATCAGCGCGCCGGGCTCGGCGATCACCACGTCGCCGATCATCGCGAAGCTGGCCGACACCCCGCCCATGGTCGGGTCGGTAAGCACCGTGATGAAGGGCAGATGCGCCTTGGAAAGTTCCTGCAGCACTGCCGTGGTCTTGGCCATCTGGAACAGCGAATTCACGCCTTCCTGCATGCGCGCGCCGCCGCTTGCGGTAAAGCACACGAACGGAACGCGATTCTCGTAGGCGACGCGTACGCCGCGCACGAAACGCTCGCCCACCACCGAGCCCATCGACCCGCCCATGAAACCGAATTCGAACACCGCGACGACCAGCGGCACCGTGCGGATGCTTCCCTGCATCACCACCATCGAATCGGTCTCGCCGGTTTCCTCGAGCGCGGCCGACAGGCGCTCGGGATACTTGCGCGTGTCCTTGAACTTGAGGCTGTCGATGGGCAGGACCTCGGAGCCGATCTCGTAGCGGCCCTCCGGATCGAGCAGCTGGTCGATGCGCTCGCGCGCGGTGAGCCGCGTGTGATAGCTGCACTTGGGGCACACGCCGAGGTTCTTTTCCAGGTCGGTGCGGTAGAGCACCGCCTCGCACGCGGGACACTTGACCCACAATCCCTCGGGCATCGCCTTGCGCGTAACACCGGGCGTGGCCTTGATGCGCGGAGGAAGCAGCTTCTGCAGCCAGCTCATCGGGATCGATGCGTTCTCGGCGCGGGTCGGGTCGGGGTGGCGAATGGCGGCGAACTAAGCCGCGCGGCGCGTCACGGAATCGATGGCGCTGCGAATGGTGGCGAGCCACGCGCCGGCACGCTGCGCGGCCTCGCTCGCGGGTCCGGATTCTATTTCCTGGATGATACGGCTGCCGATCACCACGGCGTCGGCGTGCGCGGCGATCGCCTGCGCGCCGGCGGCATCGCGGATGCCGAAGCCCACGCCGATCGGCAGCGACACGTAGCGGCGGATCTGGGCGAGGCGCGCGACCACGTCCGACGTGTCGAGATGTCCG
This sequence comes from Betaproteobacteria bacterium, assembly GCA_040005035.1. GTDB lineage: Bacteria > Pseudomonadota > Gammaproteobacteria > Burkholderiales > Casimicrobiaceae > PALSA-1003. Next base: position 5,025 of record JBDTZQ010000116.1, read on the forward strand.
GCACCGGTGACGCCCTTGAGCGAGACGTAGTAGACGTAGCCGCGGGCGAGCTTGGCGATGCCGGAAATCCGGTGGTCGGGCGTCGTCGGCGAGAGCAGGAAAATCGGCGCGATGCCCTGCGCGTCGAGAAGCGCCGCGAAGCCCGTCGCTTCCTCGGGCGGATAGTCGACGACGATCACGCCGTCGACACCGACCTGCCCCGCGCGCTCGACAAAGCGCTCCGCTCCCATCGCCTCGATCGGGTTGACGTAGCCCATGAGCACCACCGGCGTGGAGGTGTCTCCCTTGCGAAACGCGGCGACGACGTCGAGGACGTCGCGCAAGCTCACGCCCTGCGCCAGGGCGCGCTCGGAGGCGCGCTGGACGACGGGCCCATCGGCCATCGGATCGGAGAACGGCACGCCGAGCTCGATGATGTCGGCGCCGGCCTTGACGAGCGAGCCCATGATCGCAAGCGTGTAGGCGAGCGCGGGGTCACCCGCGGTGACGTACGGGATCAAGGCGCTGCGCCCGCTTGCACGCAGGCCGGCGAAAACGGTGTCGATGCGGTTGGGCACCTGAATGGGTACCGGGTCAGCGATGGAAATCGAGCCCGGTGCGCTCGGCAACGGTGTTCATGTCCTTGTCGCCTCGGCCGGAAAGATTGACCAGCAGCACCTTGTCGCGCGGCAGCGTCGGCGCGAGCTTCGTCGCGTAGGCAAGCGCGTGCGATGACTCCAGCGCCGGAATGATGCCTTCGATGCGGCAGCACTGGCCGAACGCGGCGAGCGCCTCGTCGTCGGTGATCGAGACGTAATGCGCGCGCCCGCTGTCCTTGAGCCACGCGTGCTCGGGGCCGACGCCGGGATAGTCGAGGCCGGCGGAGACCGAATGCGTCTCGATGATCTGGCCGTTCGCGTCCTGCAGCAGGTACGTCCGGTTGCCGTGCAGCACACCCGGCCGGCCCGCGGTCAGCGATGCCGAATGACGTCCGGTCTCGATGCCGTCGCCGGCGGCTTCGACGCCGACGAGGCGAACGTCGCGATGCGACACGTACGGGTGGAAAATCCCCATCGCATTGGAGCCGCCGCCGACGCATGCGATCACCACGTCGGGCTGTCGCCCGACGAGCTCGGGCATCTGCCACAGGCATTCCTTGCCGATCACCGTCTGGAAGTCGCGCACCATCATCGGATAGGGATGCGGACCCGCGACCGTGCCGATGATGTAGAACGTGTCCTCGACGTTGGTGACCCAGTCGCGCATCGCCTCGTTGAGCGCATCCTTGAGCGTCTTCGATCCCGACTCGACCGGAATAACCTCGGCGCCGAGGAGCTTCATCCGAAACACGTTCTGCGCCTGGCGCTTCACGTCCTCCGAGCCCATGTAGACGACGCATTGCATGCCGAAACGCGCCGCGACCGTGGCGGCGGCGACGCCGTGCTGCCCCGCGCCGGTCTCGGCGATGACACGCGGCTTGCCCATGCGCTTGGCGAGCAGCGCCTGCCCGATGCAATTGTTGATCTTGTGCGCGCCGGTGTGATTGAGGTCCTCGCGCTTGAGGTAGATCTGCGCGCCGCCCAGCTCCTGCGACCAGCGCCGCGCATGGTAGACGGGGCTCGGACGGCCGACGTAGTGCTTGAGCTCGTAGTCGAACTCGGCGACGAATTCGGGATCGTTGCGATAGCGCGCGTACTGCTCGCGCAGTTCGTCGAGCGCGTGCACCAGCGTCTCGGCGACAAACGATCCTCCATAGGGACCGAAATGACCGGATGCGTCGGGCAGCTCGTAGGGCATGTCACCCATCTGCATTGCATACCTCGCGGATGAACGCGGCGATCTTCGACGGGCTTTTCTGCCCTTTTAGCGGCTTCCCGTCATCGCCGGTGTCCTCGACGCCGCTGGACACGTCGACCGCCCATGGATGAAGCGTACGGATTGCGACGCCCACGTTCCGTGCGTTGAGGCCGCCGGAAAGAATCAACGGCCGCGCCAACCGTTGCGGAACGCTTCCCCAATCGAACGTCGTGCCGGTGCCGCCGGGCAGTCCTCCAGGCTCGAAGGCATCGAACAGCCAGGCCTTCGCCGTCGGATAACTGCCCGCGTATTGTAGCAAATCGACGCCGGGCTTCACCGAAACCGCCTTGACGTACGGACGGCCGAAGCCGGCGCAGAATGGCTCCGGCTCGTTGCCATGGAATTGGAGCACGTCGAGCGCGACCTCGGACAGCGCGGAGCGCACTTGATCGGCGGTCGGATCGACGAACAATCCGACGACGCTCACGAACGGAGGCAGCGCCTCGACGATGGCGCGCGCCGCTGCGAACTTCACGCAGCGTATCGTTCCCGGCCAGAAGACCAGCCCGATGGCGTCGGCGCCGGCGCGCGCAGCGGCGACGCCATCCTCGGCCCGCGTGATGCCGCAAATCTTGACGCGCGTGCGAACGCTCATGAAATCGCCGTCGCGCTCATGCGAGTGCCGTCGCGCTCATGGGAATACCTTCGCGCTGCGCGCTCCGGTATTCGCGCTTGGGGCGGCGGGGTTGGGTTTTGGCGCTCATGGCCCCGGGATGCGCACCGGCGACAGCGTCGGCGGCAGATTCCAGCTCCGCGCGTAGTCGACGCCGCACAGATAAAGCCCGCTGGCGGCGAAGGTCGGCGCTGCGCGAGACCGGTCGCGGCCTTCGAGCACTTCGGCGATCCAGTGCGGCGGCTGACGCCCGTTGCCGACGTAGACGAGCGCGCCGACGATGTTGCGAACCATGTGATGCAGGAATGCGTCGGCGTGCAATTCGATGCGCACGATGTCACCTTCGCGCGCGATGGCGAGCCGGTCGAGCGTTCTCTGCGGCGACCGTGCCTGGCATTCCGCGGCACGGAACGCTGAGAAATCGTGCGTTCCGAGCAGCGCCTCGCTCGCTTCGCGCATCGCGACGAGCGCCAGGGGGCGATGGTACCAGCCGACGCGCGAGTGCAGCAGCGCGGGGCGCACGGGAGAATTGAGGAGCAGATACGTGTAGTGCCGCCCAGTCGCGCTGTAGCGCGCATGAAAGCCGTCAGCGACCGGCAAGGCCCAGCGCACGCCGATCGATGGCGGCAGCAGCGTATTAGCGCCGCGCACCCACGCCGATTCGGGTCTTGCCTGGGTAGCGTCGAAATGCGCGACCTGCATGGTCGCGTGCACACCGCTGTCGGTGCGGCCGGCCGCGACCAGCGAGACCGGCGCGCCAGCGATCTCGGCGAGCGCGCGCGACAGAACGTCCTGCACACCGAGCCCGTCGGCCTGCGATTGCCAGCCGTGAAAGGGCGTGCCGTCGTATTCGACGCCGAGCGCGATGCGCATGGTTGGTTGGCAAATGAGTACGTGACGTACGGATCAAAAAACAACGGCGCCCTTGAGGCGCCGCTGTTGCCAAGGTCGGGCGTTGCTACGCCAGTTTGGCCATTAGCGCCTGCGCCTCGGACTTCTGCTGGTCGTCGCCCTCGTGCAGGACTTCCTGCAGGATCTCACGTGCGCCTTCGACATCGCCCATCTCCTGATACGCCTTGGCGAGGTCGAGCTTGGTCGCGGCATCATGCCATTGACCATCGAGCACCGACGGCGTCGGATCCTCGAAGGTGGAACGTGCGGGATCGAACGCGAGGTCGAGCTTGTCGAGCTCGATCGCGGCCGCCGGCCGCGCCAGCTGCGGCGCAGGCCCGCCGGATCCAGCCATCGCCAGTTCCGGGGCGCGCGCCGTCACGGGAGCGATAGGCTTCGGCGCAGGCGCAGCGGCGGGTCGCAATCCCGCCGCGGGCTCGTCGAGCTGGAAGTCGAGATCGAACTTGGGGATCGACTCGGGCTCGAAGGAAACCGTCTCGTAAAGCGGCGCCGCGGCCTTGTCGCTGGCGCCCCTGGCCATCGCGGCGGCACCGGCGGCGATCGCCGCGGCTCCGGCCGCCATGGTCGCGGCAGGCCTGTTGAGCACCGTCTCGTCGGTGGAGCGCGCCTTCGCGATAACCGCCGCTGGAATCGCCGCCGGCGATCGTGCGTCCGCAGCGCCCGAGCTTGGCGCGAGCGAGATGTCCTCGTCGAGCGTGAAATCGAGATTCGACCGCGGCGGGGCGACTTCCGGCGCCGCGTGCGGCGCGCTGGCGAACACCTGCGTGTCGCTTGCCGCGGCGTGAGTGACTGCACCAGCCGCCGTGCCAGGGGTGAATCCGGCCCCGCCCGTCTCACCGTACATCGGATTATTCGGATCGAGCTGGCGGCCGAGCGCCATCGCCTTCTGCCAGACCTCGCCCTGCCCGCCCGAAACCGAGTAGAGCTCGCTCGCCACCGTCTCGAACGCCGAAGGCTTGTTATGCTGGGCGTGGATCTCGAGCAGCTTGAGGTAGATTTCCTGGCGCTGCGAATCCTTCTTCAGCGCGTCCTTGAGGATCTCCTCGGCCTGCGCGTCGCGTCCGTAGGCGAGATACACCTCGGCTTCGGCAATCGGATCGACTTCGTCGGTGTCGATGTTGCCCAGGCCCTCGCGGCTGAAATCGCTGGCCAGCGAATTGTCGCCGGTGTTGACGACGCCGCCGCCGGTCGAGCCGAAGACCGTGTTGGTCTTGATGTCGGTGCCCGAGATGATGCTGTCCTCGAACTTCGTGGTCTTGCGGC
>JBDTZQ010000117.1:0-9563 GCA_040005035.1 Betaproteobacteria bacterium
CCACCGAGATCGTCGCCGATCGCATGCAGATGCTCGGCAGTCGCGCGGGCGGCGGCGGATCGGGCGGCGCAGCGAGTGGCGGCGAGCCGCCGCCCGATCGCGAGCGGTCCTCGGGCGGCGCCAGCGCCAAGCCCTCACCGGCGAAGAAAAACGTCGACGACCTGGACGACGACATCCCGTTCTGATTCATTGTCACTCGAGGCAGTTGTAAGTCGCCTCATTTAAGATCTTTCGCTGCCGGGATCGTTGTCATCGAGTCTCAGAACGGCTAACTCCTGCCGTTCGCGGTCGCCTCGGAAACTTCCCGTGAACGGCCATTCCAGTGGCACCGTTATTGCGTGCGTATGCATCAGGCGATGCCGCCGTGCCGCAACAGGCCCCGGAGCACCCGTCTCGAAACCACTGGAGATGCCTGTGTTCAAGAACGCAGCGATAGCAGCCGTGCTATTGAGCGCAGCCACGTTGGCCTGCGCCCAAGGAGCGTCATTGGGACCGGACGCCTCGTCTGCGTCCCGAATTGCGGCGCCCGCGGGTGCTGCGGCGAGTGGATTCAGCGTCGACGGAAAGGCCGTGAATCAAACCGGCAACCCTTCCGTTGGCCAAGCCGGGACAGTGACGCGTGGCGCAGGCACGATGCCGCAATCGGGCCGGATGCCAGGCGCGGGCCGCCAAGCCCTCGACCAGACCACGATGCAAAGGGGGAGCGGATCCAACATGAAGCCCGGCACCAACTCGGGCGACAGCAATCGCGCGGAGAGAGCGCGGCTGGTGGGCGGCGACTACGGCGAAGACGCGTCAGTGACAGATCCCGACGGTTCCGCCCTTCGAGGCAAGCCGACCAAGGATCAACGGACCTTCAACGAATCGCGCAGCAACAACACGCGCACGACCAGTCCCATCGTCAACAATGGTACAGGGCGCAAGCTTGGCGCCGCCGTAACCCCGGCGGCACCCGATGGCGATACATCGGGTAACAAGAGCTTTTTCGAGTCCCGGAGCAACACCGCGCGCACGCTCGGTAGCGCAGCCGCTGCGGATGGTGCCGCGGCGCAAGGCGCCGGGAAGGTCAACACCCCCAAGAGCAATCTGCGGACGGGCACCGGGCCAACCAATGCGGCGAGCGCGCCTGCCTTACCGGAGGCGGTGCCGGCTTCCACGACCGGCGTATTCAAGTAGCCCTCATGCCGCGACCGCAGGAGAGGGTTGCGCTGCCGGCGTTCGCAGCGCGCGCTCAATGACGGCACCGCCGAGACAAACGTCGCCGTCGTAGAGCGCGACATATTGCCCCGGGGTCGGCGCCCACTGCGGCAGGTCGAAGTCGACGCGATAGCGGCCATCGCCCATCGCCACGACATCGCATGGCGCCGGACTCATCCTGTACCGAGTCATCGCCGACAGTTTCCCGCGGTCAGACGCGGCGCCGGCAATCCAGTGCATCGCCACCGTCTCGACGGCACGCGCGTAGAGGCGAGGATCGTCACGTCCCTGCACGACGATCAAGACGTTGCGCGCGGAGTCCTTGTCGGCGACGAACCACGGCGCCGGCTCGCCGTCGCGCACGCCTCCCACGCCCAAGCCCTGCCGCTGGCCCAGCGTGTAGTACGCCAGTCCGTGGTGCGTGCCGACGACGCGCCCCTCCGGCGTCTCGATGGCACCCGGGTGCTTCGGCAGATAGCGCGCAAGGAAGTCCCGGAACGGGCGCTCGCCGATGAAGCAGATTCCGGTCGAATCCTTCTTGGCATGCGTCGGCAAGCCCTGCTCGCGGGCGATGACCCGCACCTCGCGTTTGGTCAGCTCGCCTAGCGGAAACATCGTCGCGCCGAGCTGCCGCTGCGTGAGTTGGTGCAGGAAATAACTCTGGTCCTTCGCCGGGTCGGCGGCTTTGCGCAACTGCGCCCCGCCATCGATGTGATCGACGCGCGCGTAGTGCCCGGTGGCCATCGCGTCGGCTCCCAACGATTGCGCGAGGTCGAGGAAGGCCTTGAACTTGATCTCGCTGTTGCACAGCACGTCGGGATTGGGCGTGCGACCGGCGCTGTATTCGCGAAGGAATTGCGCGAAAACGCGCTCGCGATACGCGCCGGCGAAATTCACCGCCTCGAGATCGATGCCGATGACGTCGGCCACCGACGCCGCGTCGACCAGGTCCACGCGGGAAGTGCAGTACTCGTCGGTGTCATCGTCTTCCCAGTTTTTCATGAAAACGCCGACGACCTCGTGCCCGGCGCGCTTGAGCAGCCACGCGGCAACCGACGAATCGACGCCCCCGGACATGCCTACCACTATGCGCAACGGTCGGGTCATCGGTGTCGCCTTGCCTGTGGTGCGAGCGTGCGCGGCTGCAGGCGCTGCCAAAACGAAAAAGGGCGGGGCAAACGGCCCCCGCCCCCGATCGAAGCCAAAGGGGTTACTGACCCTTCTGCTGCTTCAGCACTTTGTCGGCTTCCGGAGTGTTGAGCGTGCCCTTGGCCGGCGCGGGCCCGGTCTTCGACGCAGCCGCGTCCTTGCTGCCCATTTTCGCGTCGTAGTCGATTCCGCTCGACACCTGCTCGATTGCTGTCCAGCTGTCGCGGTTCTTTGCGGCTGCGGCCTTCTTCGTAGCGGCCTGCTCCTCCGGCGTCATCTTCGCCCACTTCGCCTTCGCCGCTTCGCGTGCCGCTCTGGCCTCCTGAGTATCCATCTTGGTGAGCGGTTTCATGGTGCTGTCGTCCGCGAACGCCGCCACGCCGACCAACGCAAACGTACTGGCGCAGAGCGCAACAAGCAGCTTTTTCATCGTCCCTCCCTCACTGATTTCGCTCAAAGCGCTCCCTGTTCGAAGCGCGCCGCCACCAACGGCCGACGGAGCAGACCGCCCATGCGGAAAAAAGCAGGGGCCGAAGCCCCTGCCCTCATTTCTACCGAATGCCTTGTTCGACGTATTACTGTCCCGGGCCAGCCTTCTTTTCCAAGGTGGTCAGGTCCTTTTGACGCTCGGCTGCGGTCGGCTTCGCTTGCATCTTCGACGCTTCGACGTTCGCCTTGGCTTCGGCACGCGTCGTGGGATTGTTCACGCCGCCGCTCTCCTGAGAAATCGCCTCGAGCATGGTCAGCTCCGACTGTTTTTTCGCGCGGGCCGCCTTCCTCATCGCGTCCTGCTCCGCGGGTGTCATCGCAGCGAACTTGGCGCGGGCTGCGGCGCGCTCGTTGCGCGCCGCATCGGTTTGTGCCTTGGTCAAAGGCCTCATGTCGCTATCGTCAGCCAGTGCCGACGCCGAGCCGAATACAACTGCGCTGGCGCACAGTGCAACGAGCAGCTTGTTCATGGATTCATCCTCAATGGTTGGTTCGGGTCGATCCGTTTTCCGCGCTTGCCCGAACCAGGGGCTCGGAGTCCGGAAATGTAAAACCGCAATGATTCTATTGACTTTTGGCTCAAAATGCAACGACCCGAACCGATACAGGCAGGGTCGTTGCAGCCAAACAACGGCCTACTTGGTCGCGCCGGCCTTCGGCGATTCCATCGTTGCCGGCGCATTTTGCGTCGTTGCCGGCTTCTTGGCCTTTTTCTTGGTCTTCTTGACAGCGGGCTGGCCGCTGGCCGAAGTCTTTTTCAGGTCGCTCATGTCGGTTTTGGCCGCGACAGGTGCCGATGAAGCCGGCGCTGCCATCTTTTCGGCCGCAGCCGGCGCGGGTGCGGTGGTCACGGCGGGAGCCGTCGCCGGCATCGCAGCGGCCGGCGCCTTCGCCGGCGCCGCGGGCGCGGCAGTCTGTGCAGCAGCCGTCAGCGACACGGCAAATGCGCCAGCGATCAAGGCGCTCAACAACTTGGTCATGGTGTTTCCTCAGTGTGGTTGGATGTGGTCAGTTAGTCGACACTTCTGAATTCGTGTCGCCGCCATTAACGGCGCCCAAGCTCCAACGGTTGACAGCTACTGGCAAGGAACGCGACCTGGGCAATCTGCCCTTGCGAGCGCCTTAGTGCCCCTCAGTGCCGTCTTCAACGCCAACTGATCGTTTCCCAGCCGCGCGCCGCGGCATGACGTTCGAGCTCCGGATCGGGATCGACCGCCACTGGTTTTGTCACCGCTTCGAGCAGCGCGAGATCGTTGTGCGAATCGCTGAAGAACCACGACTCGCGGAAATCGCTGAGCACGTGCCCCATGCCCGCGAGCCACGCACCCACGCATCGCAGCTTGCCCGCCCGGAAGCAAGGCTCGCCCGTGACCCTGGCTGTATAGCGCCCGTTCACCATCTCGAGCTCGGTGGCGACAAGCTCGTCGATGCCGAACATTCGCGCGATGGGACGCGTCACGAAGCTGTTGGTCGACGTCACGACCGCAACGAGGTCGCCGGCGTCGATGCGCTCGCGCACGACGGCGCGCGCGGCGGGCAGCACCATCGGCCGGATCTTTTCGTCGAGGAAGCGCTCGCGCCAGGCATTGAGTTCGCTGACGTCGTGCTCGGCGAGCGGTCGCAGCTGGAAGTCCAGAAACGCGTGGATGTCGAGCCGCCCGGCCTGGTAGTCGGCGAAGAATGCTGCGTTGCGCGCCTCGTACGTCGCGGCGTCGAGCACGCCGACCTCGATGAGAAACTGCGCCCAGCCGTAATCGCTGTCGCCGGCGAGCAACGTGTTGTCGAGGTCGAACATGCTCAGGCGCCGAGTCGTCGATCCCATTCCCGCTCCTGTTGCAGCCAGTCCCTGACCATGGCGACGCTGATCGCGCGCTTGGTTGCGAGCGAGCGTCGGTCGAGCGCGGCGAGCGTCGCCAGCAACGAGCGCAAGTCGCGGCGGCCGTGCCGCAACAGGTAGTCGATCACGTCGGCGTGCAGCTCGAAGCCGCGCTCGCGCGCATGCGCCGCGAGCGCCGCGGTCTTCTCTTCGTCGCTCAGCGGCAGGACCTCGTAGACCAGGCCCCAGCCCAGGCGAGTGCGCAGGTCCTCGCGCAGCGCAAGTTGCGCTGGCGGGACGCGCGCTGCGCAGATCAAGCGGCCGCCCGCAACCTTGAGCGCATTGAACAGAGTGAATAGCCTCCCAGCGGCAGCCGCATCGGCTTCATCGATTCGATCGACCGCCACCAGCGCTCCCGGCGCTGCGGTCACGCCGTCGTCGACTTCGTGCGCGGCGGCAAAGTAGCGCGCCGTGGCGCCGGCCACCTCTGCATACGCTACCGTCGCGACGAGCAGGTGCGTCTTCCCGGACGCGGGCGCGCCCCATAGCAGCATGCCGGTGTCGGGCGACGCCGGTCCCGAAAAATCCGCGAGCGCCGCGAGCAGCTCGGCGTTTCGTCCGGGGAGGAAGTTGGCGAGCCGCGGCGGCTCAGGCGCGGCGAGCTCGAAGACCAGCTGTTCCACACGCCTACTGGTAGAGGTCGGACTCGTGGTAGAGCGCGCGCAGGTGACGCAGTCCGACCAGCAGCGCGGCGCTCGCCGGCAGCGCAAAAAGCACGCCGGCGAAGCCGAACAGGTGCCCGAACGCCAGCAACGCGAAGATCACCGCCAGCGGATGCAATCCGATGCGATCGCCCACCAGCCACGGCACCAGGATGTAATTTTCCAGGAGCTGCCCGATGCCGTAGACCGCCATCACCGCGATGAAGCCGGGCCAACCGGTGAACTGGAGCAGCGCCGCCACCACGCCGAGCACGAATCCAAGTCCGAAGCCGACGTAGGGAATGAACACCAGCAGCCCGGTGAGAATGCCGATGGGGACAGCGAATTGCAGTCCGGCGACGGTGAGCGCGATCGAATAGTAGATTGCGAGAACGAGCATGACCCAGAGCTGTCCGCGGATGAACTCGGCCAGGATGTCGTCGATCTCGATGGCGATGATGCGCGCCTTGGCGAACCACCGGCGCGGCAGCAGCTCCCCGACGCGACGGACGATGATGTTCCAGTCGCGCAGCAGGTAGAACGCCACCACCGGGATGAGCATCAGGTTGATGATGATCGCCAGCAGCATCGTGCCGCCGACGCGCAGGCCATGCAGGATACGCATCGACGCGTCGTGGGTGCCGCCGACGTTGTCGGCGATGAACTTGCGCACCGCCGGCATGTCGAGATGGAGCTCGATGCCGAAGCGCTCGTTGAGCCACGGCGCAATCAACCCGTAGGTGGCGGAGAGCATTTCCGGCAGCCGGCGCGTGAGCTGCATGAATTCGGACTGCACCAGCGGAAACAGCACCAGCAGCAACGCCACCAGCAGGATGAGCATGAATGCCATGATGAGCAGCGTGCCCACCGTGCGCGGGGTCCTGCGCCGCTGCGCCCAGTTCACCGCCGGATTGCCCAGATAGGCGAGCATCGCGCCGATGAGAAACGGCGTGAGGATGGGGCCCAGCCAGTGCAGCATCGCCGCGATGAGCAGCACCGTCCCACCGATCCACAGGTAATGTGGAAGCCGCAGAACGCGCTCCTTCACGATCACGGTGGCGGCCGCGATCAGCGTTGGCTCGCCGGGCGGAGGGCTGGAAGAGGTCATTTCCGGTAAAATCGGCTCGAAAAAGTCGCTCACTGTACCGCGCGGGCAGCGACGACTCAATCACTGGATAGCCGTTCATGCCCGACGCCAAGACCTCCATTTCCAACTCGCTTTCCTATCGCGACGCCGGTGTCGACATCGATGCCGGCGATCGCCTCGTCGACGCGATCAAGCCCTTCGCACGGCGCACCATGCGGCCCGAGGTGCTTGCCGGCATCGGCGGCTTCGGCGCTTTGGTGGAGCTGCCCAAGCGCTATCGCGAGCCCGTGCTCGTGTCCGGCACCGACGGGGTCGGCACCAAGCTCAAGCTCGCCTTCGCGCTCGGCAAGCACGACACGATCGGCATCGACCTGGTGGCGATGAGCGTCAACGACATCCTGGTTCAGGGTGCCGAGCCGCTGTTCTTCCTCGATTATTTCGTTTGCGAGCGCCTCGATATCGCGGTCGCGACCGACGTCATCAAGGGCATTGCCGCCGGCTGCGAGCAGGCCGGCTGCGCACTCATCGGCGGCGAGACTGCCGAGCATCCCAAGGCGTTCATCGAGGGCGAGTACGACCTCGCGGGATTCGCGGTCGGCGTGGTCGAGAAGTCACGCGTGGTCGACGGCACCCGAATCGCCGACGGCGACGTGATCATCGGACTTGCGTCGAGTGGCGCGCATTCGAACGGCTTCTCGCTGATCAGACGCATCCTCGAAAAAAACGGCGCCGACCTGCATGCTCGCGCATGGTCCACGACCGGCGCGCAAACGCTCGGCGCGACCTTGCTCGAGCCGACGCGCATCTACGTCAAGCCGGTGCTGGCGCTGCAGAGCGAGATCGACGTCAAGGGCATGGCGCACATCACCGGCGGCGGACTCACCGAGAACACGCATCGCATGTTCCCCGGTGGCGTGCGCGCCCGCATCGACGCGTCGGCGTGGATGCGCCCGCCGGTCTTCGACTGGCTGCAGCGCGAGGGCAACGTCACGAGCGAAGAAATGCACCGCGTGTTCAATTGCGGCATCGGCTTCGTGATCGTGGTCTCGCCCGCCGACGCAACACCGGCGCTTGCACGCCTTGGCGCGCTGGGCGAGACGGCGCGCATCATCGGCGCGGTCGAGCACAGCGCGGGTGCGGCATCGACCGTCGTCCACGCGGGTCGCTGAACGGCGACGCAATGAAGCGAATCGTCATCCTGATCTCGGGGCGAGGCTCCAACATGGCCGCGCTGCTCGAGGCGGCGGAAGGCAAGCGCCTGGCGGCGGAGGTGGCAGGCGTGATCAGCAACCGCCCCGACGCCGCCGGTCTTGCCGTCGCCATGGGCAGCGGCGTGGCCACGCGCGTGGTCGATCATCGCGCCTATGCCGAGCGCGGCGAGTTCGAGCGCGATCTCGGTGCCGCGATCGACGCGCTCAAGCCCGACCTGATCGTGCTGGCGGGATTCATGCGCGTGCTCTCCGCAGCGTTCGTCGAGCGCTACACGGGACGGCTCTTGAACATCCATCCTTCGCTCCTTCCGGCGTACCCGGGCCTGCACACGCATCGCAAGGCCCTCGCCGACGGCGTGAAGATCCATGGCTGTACGGTGCACTTCGTCACCGCGGCGGTAGATCATGGCCCGGTGGTAGCGCAGGCCGCGGTGGCGGTTCACGACGACGACACCGAGGCGAGCCTGGCCGCGCGCGTTCTCGAGGTCGAGCACAGGATCCTGGTCGCCGCGGTGCGCTGGTTCTGCCAGGGCCGAGTGGTCAGCGCGGGCGGACGTGTGCGCGTTAAGGAAAGCAGGGCCGAGGTGCCCGCGATGAGCGTGCCGCTCGTCGAGCGATGAACCCGCATCGATGACGCCGCCGATCTGATGTCCACCACTCCATTCGCTCTGCCCACTGGACTGCGCAGCAAGACTGCATGGCGTCGTCCCTATCGCGCGCTCGCCATCGCGCTCGGGTTGTCGCTGGCGGTACATCTTGCGTTGACGCAGTGGCCGGTGCCGCCTGGCGACGAGAGCACGACACTGGCGCCGTTGGCGGTGGCGATCACCGAGCTTCCGCCACCGCCTGCCCCGTCCGCCACACCGGCTCCGAAGCCGAAACCGCGGCGCGTGCCTCCGGTCGCCACCGCCGAAGTCCCGTCGGCGACGGTGGCCCCGCCGCCCACGCCGGAGCCGGCGGCGGAGCCCGAGCCCGCCGCGGAGGCCTCAACGCCCCCGGCCGAGGCGGCGACGCCGGCACCCGACGTCGCGGCCGCCCCCGTCGCGGAGCCCGCGCCGCCGCTGAAGACGCTGCCGCCACGCGTCGATCTGGCGTATCGCGCTTTCCTGGGGTCGCGCGGCTTTCTCATCGGCCAGGCCGTGTACCGCCTCGATCATGGAGCGCGCAACTACACGATCTCAACCGTCGCCGAGGCGCGCGGGCTGGCGTCGCTCTTCTTCCACGGCCAGGGACGCGCCACCAGCGTCGGGACCATCACGCCGTCGGGTCTGCAGCCTTCGACCTTTACCATCGCACGCACCGGGAGCAACAATGATCGGCTGGAGGCGGCGACCTTCGACTGGGATGCACTCACCGTGCTGTTCAACGAGAACAAGACGGCCCCGCTCGAGCTGCCGACCTTCGACCCGCTGGTGGTGCTCTGGCAGTTCTACTTCGCGCCGCCGGAGCAGGACGCGATGACGTTCAACATCGCCACCACTCGCCGCATCTATCACTACGGGTTCAAGCGCGACGGCACGGAGACGATCGAGTTGCCGTTTGGGGACATCGAAGCGCAGGTCTGGCGTCGCGAGACCGGCGACGGAGCGCTCGACGCGACCGTGTGGCTGGCTCCGTCGCTGCACTACGTCGCGGTCAAGGTGCGCCTGTCCAACGCGCGCGCCACCGTCGAGCTCCTGCTCGACAGCATTCGCGTCGACGAGACCGTCGCGGTGCAATGACCCTTCGCGCCAGCCAGCTCGGCGCGTTGTCGGACGCGCTCGGCGCCGTGCTGCCGTTGACCGAGCCCGCCGACGCCGCGCTGCATCAGTTCTTCCGGCGCAATGCCAAGCTCGGGCAGCGCGACCGCGCCTTCGTCGCCGACGGCGTGTTCGCGACGCTGCGCCGCTTGCGCTCGCTGACGGCGCAGGCCG
>JBDTZQ010000118.1:0-9554 GCA_040005035.1 Betaproteobacteria bacterium
CTGGCGATCACGCGCAGTATCTCGCTGATCGCGGTCTGCTGGTCGAGCGTCTCCTTGGTCTCGTTGAACAGCCGCACGTTGTCGATGGCGATCGCGGCCTGGCGCGCGAAGGTTTCGACGAGGGCGATCTGGACGCGGGTGAACGCGCGCGGCTCGCGGCGCGCGATGAAGATCGCACCGTACGCGCCGCCCTCGCGCATCAGCGGTACGATCATCACGGCGCGGCAGCCGAAGCGCAGCATGTTGTCCTTGCCCCCGGGAAATTCGCTCTCCAGGAGCGGAACCACGTCGTCGTAGACGATGGTTCGGCGCTCGAGCGCGGCCCTGCCGGAGAAAGAGGTGCGATCAAGGGGAACGACGTTAGTCGCAAGCGCATCCGACTCCGCGCGTGCCGTCGCGTCGACATGCTCCGCCGCAGGGTTCAGGTGATCCCCATCGACCAGCATGACACGCGAGAACGGTGCCTCGCACAGGATCGCCGCGCGCTCCGCCACGGCATCGAGTACCGGCTGCACATTGGTGGGCGAGCTCGCGATCACGCGCAGGATCTCGCTGATCGCGGTCTGCTGCTCGAGCGTCTCGCGGGTCTGGTTGAACAATCGGACGTTGTCGATCGCGATCGCGGCCTGGCGCGCGAAGGTCTCGACCAGCGCGACCTGGTCGGGAGAAAACAGCCCCGGATCGCGCCGGAAAAGGAAAATGCCTCCGTAGGCGCCGCCTTCCCGCATCAGCGGCACAGACAGCACCGCGCGCGCGCCAAGGGGGACGACGCTGTCGCGCGAATCGAAATACTCGGTTTCGAGCAGCGGCACCACGTCTGCGTGATGGATGGTCTGGCGGTCGATGGCGGCGCGTCCGGTCAACACCGATCGCTTGAGCGGAATGGGCTTGCTCGGCTGCGGCAGCTGCGACTGGTCCACCGAGAACTCGGCCATGGGTTTCAGCACCTGTCCATCAATGATCAGGACGCGGGCGAAGGGCGCATTGCACAAATGGGCGGCGCGTTCGGCAACGGCTTGCAGCACCGGCTGCACGTCGGTAGGTGAGCTCGAGATCACGCGCAGGATTTCGCTGATCGCGGTCTGCTGCTGGAGCGAGTTTTTGAGCTCGCTGGTGCGCACTTCGACCTTGCGCTCGAGGCCGGCGTACGATTCCTTGAGCTGCGACGACATCATGTTGAAGCGGTCGGCGAGCGCTTCCAGCTCGTCGCCGGTGTGTATCTCGATCTTCTGGTCGAGCTCTCCCGCGCCGATGCGTTGCGCGCCTTCCTCGAGGGTGCGGATCGGACGCGCCATGCCGCGGGCAAGCGCCAGCGCGCCCAGCGCCGAGAGCAGCATGCCGGCCACCAGCAGCAGTATCGTCCGGAAGATCGACGCATTGAGCCTCGCGTAGACCTCGGAGACGGGTTGCTCGACGAACACGTACCAGCGCAGCGACGCGATCGGCGCCACAGAGGTGAGAACGCGCGTACCGCCGAGGTCCGTGGACATCATCGCGGGCTCGGCGTCGGCTGGGCTCGCGGCGAGAGCGGCCTTGACGTGCGGCAGCTCGGACAGATTGGTCTTGCGCAACACCAGCCCGATGTCTGGATCGGCGACCAGGAACCCGTTGCCGTCGACCACGTAGGCCTTGCCCTTGTCTCCGATCTTGATCCGCGACACGACATCCCAGATGAACTTGAGATTGACCTCGGCGATGGTGACGGGTCCCTTGTCGCTCGGCCGGATCGCGATCGTCATGTAGGGCTCGGTCTCCTTGCGGAAGTACACCGGACCGAACCACGGCAGGCCCCTGCGCGCGTTCTTGAATGCCGACTCCGCAGAGCGATCTTTGCCGGAGCCTATGCTGTCCATGCCGAGGCGGGAGACCGCGATCTGTTCACGTCCTTCCGCATCGAGCTGTGAAATGTCGGTCACCTCCGGAGCCTGACGCAGAAGCTTCAGAAACTCTATGCGTCGCAGCTCGACGTCGTTGGCGTCGAGCTGCGGCAGCGCTGCATAGGAGAGCTGCTGCTCGATCTGCCGGATGTACTGCTCGATGCGCGATGCCGCGCCGACCGCCTTCTCCTGCTGCAGGCTGGCCAGCGCCGACTTCGTTTCCTGATACGTGAAGTAGAGGCTGATCGCGCTCGACGCGAGCAGCGCGATCATGACCAGCGACAGGATCAGCAAGAGGTACTTGCGGAACAGGCGGCCGCGGCGGGCGTGCTGCGTCGGAACAGACGCAGCCTGCGGAAGCGGAGAGGGGAGAGGAGTCGATGCCACCGGCTATTGTCGCGCGGATGCTCTATCCGTGCGTTGCCAGGGCCAGATACTCTCCGCGAAAGCACAATTGGACGGTCGGCACGCCGGTCCAGCGCCGCGCGAGGTATCTTGGGCGATGTTCATGTGAGCACCTCGTCGGCGCGCAGGAGCAGCGCCTGAGGAATCGAAAGGTGTAACGCCATGGCGGTGCGCTGGTTGACGGTGAGCTGGATCTTCGTCGGCTGCTCGACGGGCAGGTCGGCGGGCTTCGAGCCCTTGAGTACCGCATCGACATAACGCGCCACGCGTTTGTAGTACGCGCGATAGCTGAAGCCGTAGCTCATCAGGCCGCCGGCCTCGGCGAACTCGCGGAATCCGTAGATCGCCGGGATGCGGTCGCGTGCTGCCAGCGCTACGATGCGCTGCATCTGTCCAGCGAGGAACGCCTCGGTCATGACCACCAGCGCGCCGGTGCCGTCGGCCTTCATGCGCGCGAATGCCCGGTCGACCTGCTCGGGCGTGCTCGCCTCGTATTGCGACACGTTGACGGCGAGTCGCTGCGCCGCCTCCTCGAACTGCCCCCAGTAGTACGGGTCGATCAGGTCGTCGGGATTGCTCAGTATGGCGACGTGGCGCACGCCGGGCACGGCGACGGTGATGAGCTCCAGCCATTTCGGGATCAGCTCCTCGAACAGCGTCGACGCTCCGGTGACGTTGCCGCCCGGGCGCGCATAGCTGCTGACCAACCCGGCGCGCACCGGGTCGCCGTCGACCGACATCACCACCGGGATGATGCCGGTCGCATTCTTCACGGCGCGAGTGGAGGGAATGCACGTGGTGATGATCGCGCTCGGGCGCGCCTGCACCAGCGAAGTCGCCATGCGGGGAAATTCGCTGGCGTTGTTGCCCGCCCAGCGCACGTCGATGACGATGGTCTTGCCGTCGACATAGCCAACTTCGCGCAGGCCGTCCTTGAGCGCGTCGAGGAACGCCGCGTTGGTCCTGAGCGATCCGGTCGAGAGATAGCTGATGTGCGGCGTGCGCGTGCCGGTCTGAGCCAACACGAGCCCCGGGCGCGCCAGCAGCGTCGCACCGAGGGTGGCTATGAATCGTCGTCGGTCGGTCATCGGGCGGTTGGGTCATCGACTGAAACGAGGGCGCGGGATTCGCGCATGCTCGATTCTACGTCGTCGAAGCCTCCCGGACAGCAACCTGCTCCACCGCGGAGCTGCTGCTACCGGGCTTAACGCTGCCGGCGTAACCTACAGCGTAGCGTTGATGCGCAGCGACTCCAGTCGCAGCGAGATGTTAGCCTCGAGCTCGTTCAATCGCACCTGCAGCTTGCGGCGCGCATCGGGATCCGCGGTCGATTCGAGCCTCGCGCGCAGGCGAGCGCGCTCGTGGAACCACTCGATTTCGCGGGGAATGACGCCGGCGTCCTTGAGGATCTTCATCGGCATGCGCAGGGCCTCGGGCGTGGCCTCCCAGGCGGGATCGTCGCGCATCGGTTTGCCGTAGCTCTCGGCGGTCGCCAGTTCGCCGGAGTCGAGCGCCTCGCGTAGTACGTGGGCGATTTGGTCGTCGAAGGAGCGCATCGAGAAGCCTTTAAGATGCTACGGTAGAATTCGACCACACCCGCCCGGAGGCGACAACGTGAATATTCACATTTTCCAGGGCATTGGCCGCTCGGATCGCGCGTCGTGAGCGAAGCGCTGCTGGACTCCATCGAGCTCGTGACCGCGGGCAAGCCTGCCGCGAGCGTCATCTGGCTGCATGGTCTGGGCGCCGACGGCAACGATTTCGTGCCGATCGTTCGCGAGCTCGGCTTGCCGCCGGCACTGCCGGTGCGCTTCGTGTTTCCGCACGCACCGGTGCGCCCCGTCACGCTCAACAATGGGTTTCGCATGCGGGCGTGGTACGACATCGCCGCCGCTGACCTCACCAACCGCGCCGACATGGCCGGCGTGCGCGAATCCCGCTCGCAGGTGGAGGCGCTCGTTGCGCGCGAAGTCGAGCGCGGGATCGCGGCCAACCGCATCGTCGTCGCCGGCTTCTCGCAGGGAGGCGCCATCGCGTTGTACGCGGGACTGCGCCATCCCGAGCGGCTCGCCGGCATCGCGGCGATGTCGACCTACCTCATCGATGGCGACTCGCTGCCTGCCGAAGGCTCGGCAGCCAATCGCGACGTTCCCCTATTCATGGCGCATGGAACGGCCGACCCCATGGTCCGATTCGCGTGGGGCGAGGCGTCCTGGCGCGCGCTGGCCAAGGCGGGCTATAACGTCGAGTGGCACACCTACGGCATGGAACATTCGGTGTGCATGGAGGAAGTGCAGGCGGTTTCAGCATGGCTGCAGCGCGTGCTGCGCGCCTGATCGCTTTTTAGGCCCTAGGCGGCGCGCATGCGCGAGCGCGCACCGTCGTCGCTGACCGTCTCGAATCCCAGCTGGCGGTAGAGATGCCGCGCCGGGTTGCAGTCGAGGACCAGGAGCTCGACCGCCTTGTCGCTTTCGCGCGCGAGCGCCAGCACGGCCCGGATCAACGCACTGCCGAGCCCGCGGTTGCGCTCAGTGGCGACGAGCTCGATGTCGCGCAGGAAGATCTTGCGCCAATGCCGGCTTAGCGAGACGCGGCCGATCATCGCGTCGTCGGCGTCGCGCATGACGAGCGCGTTGCGCGACGCCGCGTAATGATCGGAGAAGTAGGCGCGCTGCCACGCGTCGTTCCATCCCCACGTGGCATCGACGTATGCGCGAAGCGCGTGCCGGTGCAGCGCGAACAGCCGGCCTTCGTCGGCGCGCGCCGCCGCTCGAAGCGAACAACCGGAAAACGCCCGCTCGGCCGCGAGCAGCGGCGACAGCGCGTCAATCCATCTTACCGCGACGTCGGGCGGGAGCAGCGTCGTTTCCATCTTTCGGCTTGAGTCCGCGACGCGACAGCGCGTCGCGCAGCAGGAATTCTATCTCGGCGTTGATGCTGCGCAGCTCGGCCTGCGCGAGCCGCTCCAGATCGGTCCACACGGACGGATCCAGGCGAAGCAGGAACGCCTTCTTGTCCGCCATCGGCGATTCAGGCCCCGGCCGCCCGGGGCTGGGCGGCGTCCGATGGAGTAGAGCGCCTCATCGCGGTGCCTGGAACCGGCGCCAGAGCAGGAATTGCCAGAACAGGATGGCCACCACGAGCAGCGCCAGCATCGTGTAGAGCAGCGCAACGTCCATCTGGGGCGGCGTGCGCGCGTTGGCTTGCAGCACCAGCAGCTGCACGCCGACCATAAAAGCCGCGACGATGCACGACATCACCAGGCCGCCTATGGTGATCGTAGTCAGCGTCTGCGCGCGACGCTCGGGTGCAATCCAGTAGTCGCGCGAAGGAATGCGCAGGCGGTTGGGCGCGAGGAACGGCAGCATCACGGTGGCCAGCAACAGCAGCACCGGAATCCCAAGGCAGATCGCCGCCATAAACAGCACGTAGTCGGAACGCGGCATGAATCCGTTGGCGATGCCGCTCGCGTCGAAGTGCGAAGCCACGCGGGTAGGGAGGCTCCCCAAGCTGGTGGCGAGCACGAGGCCATTGGCAGCAAGCAGCAACGACATGACGAGCGCGGCGACGTACTTCACGATGAGTCCTCCCGGAGGCGAGTTCAGCAGGTTTGCTTGCGGCTGCGCGCCGAGAACAGAGCCCACGCGATCCCAAGCGCAGCGCCGATCGCTAGGCCGACGGGCGAATTGCCCAGCGCCGTTCCCACCGCCGTCCCTGCGCCGGCGCCCACCGCGGTCCACATTCCTGGATTCCTTGCTCTGGTCACCATGGGTGTCTCCTCTAGTTGTACAGCGTTCCCGTGTTGATCACCGGCTGCACTTCGCCCTCGGCGCACAGCACGGTCATGAGGTTGCTGACCATCGCCGCCTTGCGCTCGTCGTCGAGCGCGACGACGTTCTTCGCCGACAGCTCGTTCAACGCCATCTCGACCATCGACACCGCGCCGTGCACGATCTTCTGGCGCGCGGCGATGATCGCTTCGGCCTGCTGCCGGCGCAGCATCACCTGGGCGATCTCGGGCGCGTAGGCGAGGTGCATGAGGCGGGCTTCCTCGACGGCGACCCCCGCCTTTTCCAGCCGCTGCTGCAGCTCGATCACCAGCGCGCGCGACACGATGTCGCCGCTCGCCAGGAGAGTCGGTTCCGGATTGCCCGCGACGGTGAGGTCGCCGTGGTCATAGGCAAAGGAGCTGGCGAGGTGGCGCACTGCGGCTTCGGCCTGGAGCTTCACGTAGTTCTCGTAGTTGTCGACGTCGAAGCTCGCCTTTGCCGTGTCGTCGACTCGCCAGACGACGACCGCGGCGATCTCGATCGGGTTGCCGCGCTTGTCGTTGACCTTGAGGCGCTCGCCGTTCAAGTTGCGCGCGCGCAGCGAGATCTTGCGGCGGGTGTAGAACGGATTCGTTCCGCGCAGGCCCGCAACACGGGTAGTGCCGCGGTAGCTGCCGAACAGCTGCAGGATCGCCGCCTCGTTGGGCTGCAGCGTGTACAGCCCGGCAAGGATCAGCGCGCCGAAGATGAACAGCAGTACCGTCCAGACCATCGAGCCGACGAATCCGGAAACGCCGAGCACCGCGGCGAGTTGGAGCGCGTGGGCAAACTGCCATATCGCGAACCCGATCGCCAACAGTCCAATAACCAGTCCTGCGAAGCCGTTCCAGGTGAAAATCGGGCGCTCCTGATG
This sequence comes from Betaproteobacteria bacterium, assembly GCA_040005035.1. GTDB lineage: Bacteria > Pseudomonadota > Gammaproteobacteria > Burkholderiales > Casimicrobiaceae > PALSA-1003. The sequence continues at coordinate 6,966 of JBDTZQ010000118.1, forward strand.
CACGCTCTTGGGGGTGCTGGTGCGATCCATCTCGTTCTCCTTTTCAACGCGACGCGGGCGATCGGAAGCATGCTGCTGCCGTGATATTGGAATGATATCATGATAATATCAGTTGTCAATACCCTCGCGAGCCTCACAGGACGTAATGCAGTCCGGGGCAACAAAAAAGGCGCGGCTACCTTGCGGTGCCGCGCCTGAAGAGGACGCGCTGTCAGGGGAGAGCAGCGCGACCAGGAGAGACTTGTACTTTGCCGGTGGGCGCGATCAGCCCAGCGGTACCGGGATGAAGATGCGGGCGTCGTCGCGTTGCACGAGCAACGCCACCGTCTTGCCGGCCTTGGCCACCAGCTCCTTCAACTGCTCAACGCTCTTGACCGGCGTGTTGTTGACCGACACGATCACGTCGCCCGAGCGCACACCGGCGCGTGCTGCCGCGCCGGCAACGTTCTCGACCACGACCCCGCTTGCCAGCTCGCCATCGCGCTTTTCCTCGGGCGACAGCGGCCGGACCGCCACGCCGAGACGCTGCCTGCCCAACTCGGCCTTGTCGGTTGCGGCGACAACGTTCTTGTCTTCGAGCGTGCCCACTATTCCCGACAGCTGCCGGGCGGCGCCGTTGCGCCACACTTCCAGAGTCACGTTGGAACCGGGCTTGACGCTGGCCACCATCGGCGGCAGTTCTCCGGAACGACTGATTGGCTTGCCATTGAACTTGAGGATCACGTCGCCCGGCTCGATGCCGATCTTCGCGCCCGGTCCGTCCTTCTGCACCGAGCCCACCAGCGCACCGGCGGGACCCGGCATGCCGAAGTTCTGCGCCAGCGCCTGATTGACGTCCTGGATCGACACGCCGAGACGGCCGTGCGTGACTTTGCCGGTCTGCTGGATCTGGTCGCGCACCTGCATCGCGATATCGATGGGCACCGCGAAGGCGAGCCCCTGGAATCCGCCGCTGCGGCTGAAGATCTGCGAGTTGATGCCGATCACTTCGCCCTTGAGGTTGAACAGCGGTCCGCCCGAGTTGCCGGGATTGACCGCGGCGTCGGTCTGGATGAACGGCACGTACGAGTCACCCGGCAGCGAACGCGACTTCGCGCTCACGATGCCGGAGGTCACGGTGTTTTCGAGGCCGAACGGGGTACCGATGGCGACGACCCATTCGCCGACGCGAGCGGTCTCCGGATTGCCGATCTTCACCGTCGGCAGATTTTTCGCATCGATCTTCAATACGGCGATGTCGGTGGTCTTGTCGCTGCCGAGCACCTTGGCGATGAATTCGCGCTTGTCGGTGAGCTTCACGGTGACCTCGTCGGCGTCGGCGACGACGTGCGCATTGGTCATGATGATGCCGTTGGCGTCGACGATGAAGCCCGAGCCCAGCCCGCGCATCGGGCCGCGCTGCTCAGGCGAGGGCATGCCGCGGAAGAACGGCGCCAGCTCCTCCGGAATCTGCGGCATCGCGCCCTGGCGAGCCGACGCCTTCGTGCCGTCGGAAGTCACGCTGATGTTCACCACGGCGGGGCCGTAGGCGTCGACCAGGCCGCTGAAGTCGGGCAGGGCGGCGGCGACTGCCGGGTTGACCGGCGCTACCGCGGGCACCGGCGTCGGCGCCACGGCGGGCGGGGCGCTCTGGGTAAGGCTCGACGCGGCCTGCGCCGGGTGCATCGACACACGGTCCGCGGTGGTCACGCCGACGGCGAACGCACCCGCGATCGCGAGCGCGACTGCACTGCGTTTGAACGATTTCGATTGCATCGAATGGCTCCTCGGTTGAAAGCAGCGCCGGATCCATTCCGGCTCGCTAGCAACAGTAGGGGCGAAGACTTAAGCAAGACTTAAGGCTGTGGAGTCATCAGCCCCAAGGTACAAATTCGTGTTTGCCCGGTTACGGGAATGCACGTGAGGGTGCCCATCATCTGTTACCACTCTTGCCACGCGGGAACGCCTGTGCCAGCGATTGTCACGTGCCCTTGGCCGCCGACCTGCGGACCATACATCGCCAGTCCCGGTGAGCGTGCGCGTACTCGGCAAGCGTTGCTTGATCTCGGCCAACTCTCGTTCGCGCCCCACAAACGAGGTCAGCAGCTGCGGCAGGTTGGTGCGCGTGCGGTCGACTGTGCCGAGGGCGCGCGCGGGTCCGCGATTGCCAGCACTCGAGCCTCCGGGTCCAGCCGCAACGGACCGATCTCATAGACGCTTCTCATCTTCGCTGCATCGATCTTTTAGGGTTTCTTTAAGACTTCGCCCCGCCTACCGCCCAACATCCTCATCACCTACCAAGCATAGCAAGGGGGCAACACAAATGAACAGCAAACCCGTATTGCTACAAATCCGTGACGAACCGCTGCTTCGCAGTTTCGCGACAATCGCGGCGCAAATCGCGCTGCTGTGGCTCATGAGCTGGGTCGGCCACGAAATCGTTGGACGCCTGCACCTGCCGTTGCCTGGCAATGTAGCCGGCATGCTTATTACTTTTGCAGCGTTGACCAGCGGCATCCTGCCCTCGCGTTTCGTTGAAGAGGGCGGCATGTTGCTGGTGCGCAATCTGCCGCTGTTCTTCGTCCCGCTGGCCGTTGGCTTTGTAACGCA